>JAVVPN010000004.1:4424-71052 GCA_036655755.1 Bacteroidales bacterium
ATTTTTTTTCTCGATTTAAGTAAGTTCGTATTTTTTACATTTTATAGCGTACCCCAAGCATGAGGTTTGTTCCATTCGTGTCGCGACGAATCAGCGTTCTGTTTTTATCAGTCTGATGTTCGAATACGGCGTTATACGGATTGGTGGTTTTGATATATCGCTCTGTTTCGGTCATCAGCAGGTTGTTGGCTTTCGCAAAAATTGATACACCGCATTTGAACCGTTTTTCAGCAGACAGGTCGAGTGAAAAAGTGCCTCCTTCCCAATAGTCGGAATCCAGATAATGGGAGGCGATCACGATTTTTTCGCCGGTATAGGTACCCGAAATCTGAAAGTCGCAGTTGTAGCGCACGCTTTTGTAAAGAAGCGACAGGTTGGCCACATGAGGCGCCTGATTTACCAACGGACGAGTCTGATCTACCTGTTGGCGCGAAAGGGTGCCGTTGGCATCGGTTACGAACAATGTTTTGGGTGTCGTAATGGCCGAATGCGTATAAGTATAGTTGGCCTTGATCCCGAAGTTGCGGATATACTTGATGAAGTCGGCTTCGATACCCCAGTTGGTGGCATTCCCCAGATTGGCCGGTCCATAGCCGAACTGACGGCTGTTGCGCGAATAGTAGGCGTACTCGATGGGGTTTTTGATGTGTTTGTAGAAAACACCCACCATGATCTGCTCGTTGTTGGTAGGGAAGTATTCCCAACGGAAATCCACATTATCGATTACGGCTCGTTTGAGGTCTTTGTTGCCATATTCTGTATACTCTTCGTTAATGATAGAGTAGGGCACGATTTCGAAGAATCCCGGACGATTGATCGAGCGGAAATAAGAGGTGCGCAGATTCATCGTTTCTACCGGATTGTATTTCACGGATAGCGAGGGGAGATAATCAACGTATTTCTGAGCACTTTCGGGCTCTTCGCTTGCCAAAGGGAAAGCCATCGTGTAGGATTGGGATGTATGCTCTACGCGTAATCCTCCGATCACATTCCAGCGTGAACGCTCGAATGTTCCCATCAGGTAGCCGGCTGCGATATTTTCGCCTGCATCGTAGTTGAGCGGGCCCACGCTCCCTTTCGGGGTAGATACTTTCCATTCGATTTGGCTGATATCGTTGAAATCGGTTCCCTGTACCGGGCGGGTGGTGCTGGCCGGAGTGAAACGATAAACCGTATAGGTATTGGTACGCTCTTTATTGCGGTACATCCCTCCGGCTTTCATCGTGAGATTGCCTTTGTCGAATGCGTGTTTGTATTTCATATTCAAATAGCCGGTCAGGTCGTGGTCGGTGTTCTTTTCCCAACGGCGTTCGCTGTTATCGGCTGTGATATAGTCTTCGAAATTGGTCCGGTTGTTCTCCAGATTTATATAAGTGGCATCCGGGCGGTTGTTGGTCGCGAACGAGTAGACGCCCGACCAGTCGATGTGCCAGTTGCGTGCGATCGAGTGTTCGCCCTGCAGCGTGGATGCGAAGATTTGTTGTTTTGTAAAGCGGGTACGCGTCTGAATATTATCGAGTGTATTGCCTGCCTCCGGATTATAGTTGAGCGACAGGTTGGTGGTGATGCCTTCGCGCACCTGGGTATTCTGATTCCCCACGATTGAATTGCACCATTCGATTTTGTGAGCGGGATTGATGCGGTAATCGATCTTGCCGTGTACGCCATACTGCATCTGGTTTTCAGAATAAGTACGGTTGCTCATCGAGGTTAGGCGCACGGAGGTTTCTGTCTGCGACATTACGTCGTTGAAAAACAGCGAGCGCGTATGTTTGTTGCGGTTTTGGTAACTACCTGAAAGCACTACTCCAAGGCGGTTATTGAAGAAACGATCCCCGTACATGAATCCGCCGATCAGGTCGGGCAGTGCGCGGTGTGATGATATGCGTGTTGAGCCGGTTTTGAAATCGGCCATCGTTGCGGTATGGTCGGGACCGTAAATGTCGCGTGGTGCGTTTTGTGTAAGATCATTTTTTTTGAAGGTTGCCAATTTGTGGTCGATCAGCTCTGAGTTGTAGCCGGTCGAAAGATTAGCCTGCAGGGTAGTACGCGCAGGTGCGTCTTTCATGACAAGGTTGATGGCGCCCCCCGTACCGTCGCCTTCCATATCGGGAGTAAGCGATTTCGATACTTCCAGCCGGTCGAGCAGTTCGCCCGGAAAAATATTTAAAGGTACATAACGGTTTTTATTGTCGGGGCTGGGAATTTTTACTCCGTTGACCAATGTGTAGTTATAACGTTTGTCCATTCCACGTAATACGGCGTATTCGCCATCCCCTGAGCTGCCTTTGTCGATGGTAACCCCCGATACGCGTTGCAGGATATTGGATACATTGATGTCGGGCGACGATTCGATGCTGCGTGCGCTCACGATATTCAACACGGTCTGGGCTTGTTTCTCAAGGAAGCGTGCGCCTATTTCATTGTTGCGGACGGCCTGTGCGGTTACTTCTACCGTATTGAGTTCGATAGCGGTCTGGCTCAATAAGATTTCGAGTGTAGATCCGGCCTGTACGGTGAGTAATGTGGGCGAATAGCCGATATAACCACATTCAAGAGTTACTTTCTTGTCGGCGATGCCATGCAATACGAAAGTGCCGTCGAGGCCGGTTATCGTACCTTTTCCGGTTTGATCTTTGATGGAGATGGTCGCTCCGATCAGTTCTTCTTTTGTATGACGATCTTTTACGACTCCTTTAATTGTATAGGAGGCTATCGCCTGTAATGAAAAGGTTAAAAACAAGAATGCGATCTGAAAATGTTTCATTGAATGAGTTGATGTTTTTTTGACATCGCAAAGTAACTCTCTCGGTATTTCAAAAGGATTAAGCTGATATTTAGATAATATTTCTAAAATATTAAGAAGTTGTTTCAAAATAAATGTTGCGTCTCCGCCCTGCCTGAGTGTAAAAGTGTTTCATGATTTATGTACTTTTGTGGCAAATCAGAATTTAATCCGGATTTTGAGGATGTACCAAAAGATAGGGTGGCAAAGTCTGTGCCCGCTGTTGGGAAACGGGTATTATTTATATATTATATGATAAGAAGATTTTATTTGTTGTTGCTCCTTTCGTTGTTGGGAGGTTCTTTGAGTGCTCAAGATCGGGAAGAGATACGGGCAGTATGGCTAACGACCAATTATCAGTTAGACTGGCCTTCGGAAGCTGGTACGACAACGGCTGTAATCACCCGCCAGAAACAGGAAATGGTGCGCTTGCTCGATCGGTTGAAAGAGTGTGGCATCAATACGGTATTCTTTCAGACACGAATCAGGGGCGCTGTTTTTTATCATTCGGATATTGAGCCTCAGAGCAGATTTCTTACCGGAAAGACGGGTGAGGAAAGTGAATTCGATCCGCTTGCGTTTGTGTTGCAGGAGTGCCATCTGCGGCAGATGGAGTGTCATGCATGGATGGTGTGCATGCCTTTGGGTGGAAAGAAATATATCCGCCAGCATGGTTTGGAGAAATTTGTGGAAAGAAACAGCTCTTTTATAACGGTGCATCACGGTGAATATTTTCTGGAGCCGGCCGAGCCCCGGACTGCTGATTACCTTGCTTCGATTGCGGCGGAAATCGTAAAGAAATATGAGGTGGATGGGATTCATCTGGATTATATCCGTTATCCGGAAAAGGCAGCCTCTTATCCGGATGCCAAAAGATATGCCCAGGCCGGTAAAAAGGGTACGCTTGCGCAATGGCGACGTGATAACATCACGCACATTGTCTATACGATTCATGACCGGATAAAGGCTGTACGCCCCGAAGTAGCGCTGAGTAGTGCTCCGCTTGGTCTTTATGATGGGCGTTTCGGGAAGCGTTATTACGGATGGAATGCGTTCGATGCCGGATTTCAGGAAGTGGAACGATGGTTGAAAGAGGATAAACATGATTTTATAGCCCCCATGATGTATTATAAGGGTGCGATGTTTTTCCCTTTTGTGGCTGATTGGTGCTTACGTAGCCATGGTAAACCTGTCATTCCGGGATTGGGTATTTATCGTTTGAATGAGCCCGGCGCGGGCTGGGATCTGAAAGAGATTGAGAAGCAGATTTGGTGGTCGCGGCGCATGGGCGCGGGCGGTTATGCATTGTTCAGAGTGCGTAATTTATTGGACGATTATCCGGCACTTTTCTGGCGAATTCAATATCTGAATGACTAAATAACAGCGAAAAAGTTACTTAATTTTGATTATTTACATAGTTTTATAAAAATCCCTACGTTTATACCTCTAAATGTATTAAGTTTGGGCGTTTTTTTGAAAACGATATTATATTTACATTAACAGATAGATGAGGAACCCGCATTAATAATTTCTATTACCATAGACACGACCAATGCATGTTCCATACGATTTTATTGCAAAAAATAAATTGATTACGTATGAGTTTATATCCTTTTAAGTTTGAGCCACTTCTTCGTCCAATGATCTGGGGAGGAAATGATATTTGTAAATTTAAGGAAATTACTCCTGTTGAGGCAGGAATCGGCGAAAGCTGGGAAATATCTGATTTTAAGGATAGTATGTCGGTAATTGCCAATGGTGAGTTGAAGGGGAAAAGCTTACAGGAAGTGATTGCTGAAAACGGAGCAGAGTTTATGGGTAAACATGTTTATGACCGTTTTGGCAACCGCTTTCCATTGTTGGTGAAATTTATTGATGCCTGCAACGATCTTTCTATTCAGGTGCATCCGGATGATGAATTGGCCGGAGAGCGTCATCAGTCTTTTGGAAAGACAGAAATGTGGTATGTGATCAATGCAAGAGAGGGTGCCGGGCTTTATTCGGGATTTTCTTCTCAGATTACACCGGATGAATATGTTGAACGTGTGAAAAACAACACATTCATGGATGTGTTAAAACGTTATGAGGTGAAGCCTAATGATGTGTTTTTCTTGCCTGCGGGGCGTGTGCATGCTATCGGAAGCGGATTGTTTGTTGCTGAGATTCAGCAGACGTCAGATGTAACCTACCGTATTTATGATTATAACCGTCTGGATAAGGAGGGTAATCGTCGTGAGTTGCATACAGACCTGGCTAAGGATGCAATCAATTACGAAGTATTGCCAAATTATCAGACCGAATATACACGTCAGGAAAATGTGCCGGTAGAATTGGTGGAATGTAAATATTTCCATACGAATTTGCTGGAGATTAATCAGCCGCTTGAACGTAAACTAAAACAGTTTGATTCATTTGTAATCTATATCTGCAGTGCCGGAAAAGGTATTATTGAAGACGCTGCCGGAAATAAAGTTGAAGTACGTAAAGGTGATTCGATTCTTATTCCTGCGTCATTGGCAGATATGACAATTTATCCTGAGGGTAATCTGAACTTGTTGGAAGTATATATTCCTTGAGATAAAGGTTGAATGAATAAAAAATATCCGCTCCTGCTTCCTTATAAAGGAAATAGGAGCGGATATTTTTATTTTATCGTCCGGATTTGATAATCAGGTCTTTCATCTTTTGATTGAATGCGTCGGCTTGCATCAGTTCGTCGATAGACAGGTGCATCCGGTAGCGCCAGTAGTGGCGGGAGATAGCCGGCACATTGATACGCTCTTCGTGTGGATTATCGCGACGTAGATTTTCATCCATCGAAAGCCAGTCCTGAATCGGCAGAATCGTAAACATAGCCGGCGATTGCAGGTGTTGGTTGATAATCGATTCGCAGATAGTCCCTGTGCAGGTATCGGGAGCCTGTCCCTCGCCGTGCAGTTGTTCGTGATAATAGCGTTGGCTGAGCTGTCTGTTTTCTTCCCACCATTCGCGTAAAGTGCTCATGTCGTGTGTCGAGGTGGTGCATACCGATAAATAAGGGTATTCTTTGGGATCGTCGAATGATAAACCCTGTTTTTTAGGCATGCGCTGAATCTCAAGACTGAGTATGCGGAGCTCTTCCAATACCTCGGCTACTCCGGCCGGTATCATGCCCAGATCTTCGGCACAAGCCAGCATGGGCGTGGCATTCAGTAAGGGAGGCAATTTTTCAAGAGCTTCATGACACCAGTATTTATTGTTACGTTCATAAAAGAACTGATTGTAGAGGCGGTTGTAAGCATTTTTTTGCGACGGATCGAGTGCTTCATATGCCTTGGTTTCCTGTGCGGCGATACGGGGATGATATTTGCCTTTTTGTTTTCTGTCTTCCAGAAACAATACTTCACCAACAAGACGAAGCAATCCGTCGCGAATGTGCAACGTCTTTTCGTCAGTCAGATCATTGAAGTTGCTCTCAATTTCACGCTGCGTATCGTATTCTTTTTTTAATGCATAGCTTTCCCATCCGGTTGATTCGAGAAAACTCTCTTTTACCTCTTGTGTGTTTTCGCCGAATAATTCCTGTAGGAAATATTCACGGATATACGGATTGCATACTCTGTCTTCCTCGAAGTTGAATCCGAACGCACGTATTTCGTCTGCGGTAAATGGCAGTGCGGGGTTGAAATGGCCCAAGAGTCCTTGTGTGGCTTTGAACGGAATTTCCCAGATACGGAAAAAACCGAGAATGTGATCAATGCGGTAAGCATCGAAATAATCGGCCATTTTAGTAAAGCGCTTTTTCCACCAGTCATAGTGATCCTCTTTCATCAGTTCCCAGTTATAGGTAGGGAATCCCCAATTCTGCCCGTTTTTTGAGAAATCATCGGGTGGAGCTCCCGCCTGGCTATCCATATGGAAAAGGGCCGGGTTGACCCAGGCATCTGCACTGGTACGGCTGATTCCGATAGGAATGTCTCCTTTTAAAATGATTCCTTTTTCACGGGCATAGGCCGACACTTTACTTAGTTGCTGGTCGAGCAGGTATTGTACGAATTGATAAAAGGCCAGTTCGGTATATTCTTCCGATTCAGGATGGTTCATTCGTTCTACTTCTGCTGCATCATATGTGCTACAAGTGCTCCACCAATGAAAATAGGGGGTTTTATGTTTATCTCGTAAATAAGAGAAGGCCGAATAGGGTAGTAGCCACTCTTTATTGTTCTCAAAGAATCTCTTGAACGAATCGGAAGCCAGGGTTTCTGTTCCTTTTTCTTCAAACAGTTTCCGCAGATATGCCCATTTGCCTTCGGTTACTTTTTCATAATCAATATCCGACAGTTTGTTGAGACGCTTTAATTCTTTTCTGTAATCGTCCATTTTTTCTTTATCCTGCAAAATGCCCGCTTCTTCCAGGCGGATATATGCCGGATGAAGGGCGAAGATTGAGTTGGCATTATAGGGGTAGGAGTCGTGCCATGTGTGTGTCATGGTTGTGTCGTTTACCGGCAGGATCTGAATGATTTTCTGGCCTGTTTGTACAGCCCAGTCAATCAGGGGGATGAGGTCTGAAAATTCTCCAATTCCGTACCCTTTCTCCGAGCGTAGCGAAAACACAGGAATAGCTACCCCGGCTCCTTTCCAGTTGAGTTTTGGTCTTCTGAAATGGAATCCATCAGCCAAAAGAGTTCCTGTTTCGTTTTGAAGGCAATCTGGTATGATGTGGTCGGAACCTTCTTCCCATACGATATTTTGGCGATTACTTTCTTCTGTGCTGATGAATTTGAAATGAAATGGAAGCTGAATCTCCTTGCGGTCGAATGTTATCTCCCATTCATCCGGACGGATGCGGTACATCGCGGGTGCTTTCTGTGGATCCCAGTTGCCGCTTATCGTATTGTTTCCACTTAATAGCAAGAGTTGGTGGGCCGAACATTCGGGCGCATAACAGCGAATAACTAGTGTATCGGTTTTTAATGCTGGTTCTGCAGTTGCATTTTCGTGTTTAAACACACATTTGGTGAAAGCCGAGGAGTAAAAGGGCTGGTCGACCGGGAAGTTTTGCCAATGGTCAAAAATAATCAGGCGGGGAGTCTTGATATTCTCCAGGCTATGGATTCGACCATACTCTTGATTGTCGTCTTTACCATTTTCACGTATCAGATATCGGTATGTAAAAGCAGCGTCTTCCGGAATCGTGGCTTCAAGTTGCCAGATTCCGTTTGTAAGGTATTCAAGTGGGAGTGCTTGTTCGGGTTGGTTTTCTCCCAGTTGGGGAAGCGAACCGATGATCCATACGCTTTGTCCCCATTGTGTATGATATTCAAGGTTGAATTGTATTGTCATATTGTTGAGTATTAGATAAGAGAGCGGGATATCGCGAAAAAGCGCCCTTAAAACAAACTTACAAAATTTTATATAAATACATGGGTTCTTGCGCTTAAGTTCATCATAAAAAAAGCTGTCTTTCGCATTTAACGAAAGACAGCCCGGGGCGTATGTATAAGATGAATTCTGTTATCCGCAGCGAGAAGTGCCGCAAGATGTACAAATAAGGCACCCTTCTTGATAAATCAACGTTTCCTGTCCACAGTTCGGACAAGTCTGACCGTTGGCTTTGGTGCCGTTAGGTAAGTATTTTTTCAAGGCGCGTTCTACGCCGTTTTTCCAAGTGTTGATCGATTCGCTATCGAGCTCCAGTCCTGAAATCAATTTTAAAACCTGATCCATCGGCATCCGGTAGCGGAGTACACCCGAAATCAGTTTCGCATAATTCCAGTATTCAGGATTGAATTTGTCAGATAATCCTTCAATCGTTGTTTTGTAGCCGCGTTTATTCACATATTGGAAATCGTAACGTTTGTTTCCTTCAGCATCTACGGCTTTGATGATTTTCCCTTTTGTTACGTTTTTCGGAATCAATATTCCGTCTTCATCGTCGGCAAGACCGGTGAAGATTTCGTATGGCATACCATCTTTCAAACCGATAAAAGCAATCCATTTCTCACGATTGTTCTGAAATTTAACAACGTCAGCTTCCAGTTCGATTGGTCGTTTTACCGTGATTGGCGGAAGTTCCGGTTTTTTCTCCTCTTTTTTCGTCGAGATCAATACTCCCGAGCGAGAGCCGTCGCGATATACGGTACATCCTTTACAACCGCTTTTCCATGCTTCTACATAAAGCTGGTTTACTAAATCCTCCGATACGTCATTTGGCAGATTGATGGTTACACTGATAGAATGGTCTACCCATTGCTGGATGCGTCCCTGCATACGTACTTTTTGTAGCCAGTCAACGTCGTTGGAAGTTGCTTTGTAATAAGGAGACCGGGTAATTAGGTCTTCTATTTCCTCTTGTGTGTAATGGTCGTGTACCGGGATATTGTTCATTTCCATCCATGTGATGAACTTGTGGTGGAAAACCACATATTCTTCAAATGCATCTCCCACTTCGTCAACAAAATCGATGCGAACCTGAGGGTCATTCGGGTTTACTTTACGGCGACGTTTGTAAACAGGCATGAATACCGGCTCAATACCGGAGGTGGTTTGAGTCATCAGGCTGGTTGTTCCGGTAGGAGCAATCGTCAGACATGCGATGTTACGGCGTCCGTACTGAATCATCTTTTCGTAAAGCGCAGGATCAGCTTCACGCAAACGGTTGATAAACGGATTGTTTTCCTCCCGTTGCGTATCGTATATTTCAAAGGCACCACGCTCTTTCGCCAGTTCTACCGACGAGCCGTAGGCTGCCAAAGCTAACGTTTTATGTACACTCTCTGAAAAATCAGTCGCCTTCTCTGTTCCGTAACGTAAACCGAGTGCTGCAAGCATATCTCCTTCGGCTGTAGTTCCTACGCCGGTACGACGTCCTTGCAAGGTACGGCGTTTGATTTTCTCCCAAAGATGGATTTCTGTGCTTTTAACCTCTTCTGATTCCGGGTCTGCATGGATTTTATCAAGAATCTTTTCGATTTTCTCCATTTCCAGGTCGATAATATCGTCCATGATGCGTTGAGCAAGAGCTACATGCTTTTTGAACAGGTCGAAATTGAACGAGGCTTCCGGTGTAAACGGATTTTCCACATATGAATACAGATTGATAGCCAGTAATCGGCAGCTATCGTAAGGGCATAATGGAATTTCCCCGCAAGGATTGGTTGATACCGTACGGAAACCAAGGTCTGCGTAGCAATCCGGCACCGATTCACGGAGGATGGTGTCCCAGAATAATACTCCCGGTTCAGCCGATTTCCATGCATTATGAACGATTTTCTGCCACAAAGCTTTTGCTTCTACCTCTTTAGTAAAGGCAGGAGTGTCTGAATCAATCGGAAATTTTTGTTCGTATTTCTTTCCGCTTACAGCTGCGCGCATAAAATCGTCATCCAATTTTACCGATACGTTTGCTCCGGTAACTTTGCCTTCCGTCATTTTAGCGTCGATGAATGATTCAGAATCCGGATGTTTGATGGATACCGACAGCATTAGCGCGCCGCGGCGTCCATCCTGTGCTACTTCACGGGTGGAGTTCGAATAGCGTTCCATAAACGGAACCAGTCCGGTTGAAGTAAGCGCAGAGTTTTTAACCGGCGATCCCGAAGGACGGATATGGGAAAGGTCGTGTCCGACCCCGCCTCGGCGTTTCATCAGTTGTACCTGCTCTTCATCTATACGGATAATACCTCCATAAGAATCCGCTTTGCCATCTAGTCCGATTACAAAGCAATTCGAAAGCGACGCAATCTGGTAATTGTTGCCAATTCCCGTCATCGGGCTCCCTTGTGGGACAATATATTTGAAATGATCCAACAATCCGGTCAGCTCTTCTTTGCTAAGCGGATTCGGGTAATTCTGTTCGATACGTGCCAGTTCAGATGCAATTCGATCATGCATCATTGCTGGTGAATTTTCGTAAATATTACCAAAAGAGTCTTTAAGTGCGTATTTATTAACCCATACGCGCGCTGCCAGTTCATCGCCTTTAAAATATTTCAGCGACTCGTCAAATGCTTCGTTGTAACTAAATGTTTTTGGTTCCACTATGCTTTATTTTGATAAGTTGAGGTATATTGTTCGTGAGATTAGATTCTAAGGTTACTGTTGAAAAATTTGGTGATACAATGTTAGGTAGAATATTTATACTGAACAAATTTTGCAAACTAAAAAACATTGTAATGTTGAAAAGTTTTCCATTTTAAAAATTAAGTATCTTAAGATTAGGTGTTTGCGATTTTTAAGCTGTTGAAAAGTTTTCCAAACTGAAAATTTGTTTTATAAGTATATTTTGTTTATTGAAAACTATATATCCACTTTCGGTGTTGTTTGTTGGTCGATTTTCTTACATTATTTCAAATTTTATCCGTATGAAAACGGTATTGGGGTTTTATTGGTTATTTTTGTAATAAAACCCGTAAGATATGTTGGAAGAAATGAAAAACAGACGGACGATTCGTCAATATCAGGAAAAAATGATTTCTGAAGAAAAGTTAACAAATTTGCTCGAAATTGCTTGTCGTGCCTCAACCATGGGAAATATGCAGCTATACAGTATTGTAGTTACCCGGGATGCGGAAATGAAAGAAAAATTAGCTCCCGCTCATTTTAATCAGCCGATGGTACGCACCGCTCCTGTTGTACTTACTTTCTGTGCTGATTTTAATCGTGCGGTGAAGTGGTGCGAGCAACGCGAAGCAGATCACGGTTATGATAATTTCCAGTCGTTCATCGCGGCGGCTACCGACGCGCTGTTGGTGGCTCAGTCTTTCTGTAACGCAGCCGAAGCGGCGGGGTTGGGGATTTGCTATCTGGGGACGACAACGTATAATGCGCAGCCTATTATCGATACGCTCCGTTTGCCCGAATTGGTTGTGCCTGTAACAACTGTTACCGTTGGTTATCCGGCCGAATCTCCGGAGCAGGTAGAGCGTTTGCCGTTAACAGGGGTGGTTCATTACGAAAGCTATGAGCCGAATACTCGCGCGCGTATCGATTGTGTTTATACTGAGAAAGAAAATCTGGCCGCAAATATTCGTTTTGTAGAAGAAAATAACAAAAAGACATTGGCCCAGGTATTTACAGATGTGCGCTATACGCGCAAGAATAATGAGTTCTTTTCAGACGCGTTTTTGAAAGTGCTCGAAAATCAGGGTTTTCTAAAAGGAAAATTGAATTTCTGAAATAAAAAAAGAGATGCTTATTTTTTAAGCATCTCTTCAATTTCTGTCAGATTCGAGCGGAAGGCCTTGTCGATATCAAGTAGTCCGCTTATATTTTTGCAAGCATGCAGTACCGTAGCGTGATCACGTTTCCCAATCATCTCCCCAATACGCGACAGAGAGAAGTCGGTGTATTTCTTCGATAAGTACATAGAAATCTGGCGTGCATGTACGATTTCACGTTTGCGTGATTTTGAGTTGATCTGTTTGTTGTCGATATTGAAATAACGGCAAACAGTTTCCTGAATCGCCTCGATCGTAATTTGTTTTTTCTCAATATGTACGCTCGTGCTCAATACTCTTTCCGCAAGGTCAATGCTTATTTCACGATTAAAGATGGTTGAATGTGCCATCAGCGAAACGATAATTCCCTCCAGGTCACGTACATTGTCTGTGACGTTACGTGCGATATAATCTACCACTTCCTTATTGATTGACAATCCATCATGACGAATTTTATTTGTCAGGATAGAACGGCGCAGATCATAGTCCGGGCGTTCCAGTTCCGCTGTCAAACCCCATTTGAAACGGGTAAGCAAACGAGGTACCATTCCCTGTAAAGATACGGGCGGACGGTCGGATGTCATTACCAGCTGTTTGCGGTTCTGGTGCAAATGGTTGAAAATGTGGAAGAATGTATTCTGGGTTTGTGTTTTGCCTGCAAACTCCTGAATGTCATCAATCAGCAATACGTCGATGCTTTGGTAGAAATTGATGAAATCGTTCACTGTATTATTTCGTACCGCATCGGTATATTGTACCTGGAATAGGTGTGAGGTTACATATAGTACGCGCTTCGAAGGGTCTTGTTCTTTGATGCGGATGCCGATGGCATGCGCAAGATGGGTTTTTCCCACACCCGATTCTCCGTAAAGGAATAGTGGGTTGAAGGCCGTGTTCCCGGGGTTTTGAGCAATGGTTTCTCCCGCAGTACGCGCAAGTTTATTGCTCAGACCTGAAAAATAATTTTCGAAGTTGTAGTTTTGGTTCAACTGTGAGTCAAGATCGGCATACTGTTGCTGCTTAAACGGATCTGCGTTTCTTGGGGTTTCTTTCTGAACCGGCTGAGGTGCAATTACATTTGGCTTGTTGGTTCCTTCGATTTCTACCGTAGATTTGGTCTGGTTTTCAACTACGACCTGATACATCAATTGCGTCCCCTCCCCAAATACCCTGTAAAGGGATTGACGAAGCAGACTCACATACTTTTCTTCCAGATATTCATAGAAGAAATGGGTAGGTACCTGAATAGTTAAAACTTTATTCTGGAAATGAAGCGGAACAATGGGAGTAAACCATGTTTTAAAAGCAGCCTCCGGTACATTGTCTTTGATTATATCAAGACATTTTTTCCATAAAGTTACGAAATCGGAACTCATTGCTAAAACCAAATTTTTCAAGTCATATAAATTGCACTGACAAAAATCACAAAAAACTTTCTTAAAAACAAGTGCTATGTTTTCTTGCAATTCTCGAAGATTGTGTAAGTGTTTGAAAATCAGCAAATGTTAAATAACGTCTTCTTTGGAATGAGTTGTTTTATTGTGGTATTTAATATATTGTAAATCAATATTTTGACGAATGGTGTTTTACAACATTTCTGAAATATATAAAAGAATCTTTTTTTATTTATTCTCGTAGAATGGGGGTTGATTGAGCATTCCATCTTTTTAAGGAATGTTACAGGAGAAAGACTTGATTCTAAATAATGAGGTAAGTATTATTTAAGGGCTATTTGGTTCTGTTTTATTAAGAAATAAATATTAATTCTATTCTATGTAAAAAGCAAAAATGCTCCGGCTGTATTAGTCCGGAGCATTTTTGCTTGTGTATAAATCTATTTTATTTCTTTCCGAAAATTGAAAAATGCACATAGCGTTTTGGATTCGCTTTCAGGTCGATCACCAGTGAATCGGCATTACGCAATGTGTTATTCAGATTTTGATATACACCATCGCTGTTTAATAATAATCCAAGTGTATTGTCTTTCGATTTCATTTTATCCGTAATCTCTTTTACGTTGGCCAGTGTTCCGTTTACCGAACTAACCAATTCTTCAAAGTTGATCTCTTTTACATTCTGGCTGATTTCATTGAAATTTGCCGACATGGTTTTCAGATTTCCTACGATTACCGGAACATCGTTCTTCATCAGTTTATTCAAGCTGCGTGAGCTTGCTTCCAGTTCTGCTGTCATGCTGTTAACCTGTAGGAATGTTTCTTTTAATTTGGCATTTGCCACAAGATCGTTTAATCCGTTAAGTATAGAATCAATCTTAGGGAGCATAACTTCCAGCTGAGGTACCATCTTTTCTGTCACGGTACCCATTAATCCGGCATCGTTAATGCCCATCAATGTATCGCCAATAGCATGGTGGGCACCCACATACTGATTTAATTCTAATTCGATGGTAGCGGTTCCCAGAAGGTCTGCTTTGAGTATAGCCTTGCTGCCTGCCGGTACTTTCAGTTTTTTGTCCAGGCTCATCTCTACGATTACATTTCCCGGATCGGTATAATCATATTCGATGCTGCGAATCAGTCCCACTTTAAAGCCGTCAATAAATACAGGAGACGAAACGGCCAATCCGGTAACATTCTTATATTTCGCATAGAAATAATTTTCCGGTTTGAAGATATTGACTCCTTTAAGATAGTCGATTCCGAAGAAAAGAATCAATGCACAGATAATTGTTGTCAACCCGATTTTAAATTCCTTACTAATTAATTTTTTCATTTATATATAATTCTATTTTTAACATCAAGGTATAAATGCGCCATTTATATACTGTATGTTGGGTATCTCAACTTTAGGTGAGTTATGGCGATTTCATTTATATAGAACTTATTTTTTTACATCAAGGCATAAATGCGCCGTTTATATACCTTTATAAAACAGAGCCTACTTATTTTTTTGCAGAGCAATAAATGGTTCAGGCTATTTTTAATTTACTACAAAGTAACGATTTTTTTCTGTAAGCAGTATGCATTTGGCATTTTAAAGTACCAATTCCTGCCATCAACGGGCAATTCTTTTACCATCTTGAAAGCGTATGACAAAGGCATCTTTGAATTTTCCCCGCACTTGCCGCTGTATGCGCGTAATTTCGTTAAAATCGGTGGTTGAGCCGTATGTAAAGCGATAGGTGCCTTTTTCAACATAATAATCAACCGGCCACAATCCTTTTAGCTGTGGAGCGCCTTTGGTCAATTTTTTATGATATGACAGAAACTGTACGCGATACTCTATTTTGCCTTTCGGATTACTTTTGGTCGATTTCGTTTCGGTAATTTTCCGATCTGTCTGCTGTTTGTTCGTATTTGTGCTCGTATTGCTCTTGGGAGTGCTCTTCGGAGTTTCTGTTTCCCTATAAGCCGGCTGAGCTACCGCGGTTACCCCGTTGTGGCGGTCGTAAGCCTCCTTATACGAGTTGAATCCATGATAAATAGCGGCGGAAATTTTGTTTCTGCCTTCTGCTGATGCCAGGTATTTTTCCTCATTACGATTTGATAAAAAGCCTGTTTCTACTAAAACAGCAGGCATGCTTGCTGTTTTCAGTACCAGATAAGGCGCCTGCCGCACTTGGCGGTCATGTCTTTTTGCCCGTGTTCTGAATTCTGTCTGAATCAGTGACGCTAGTTGGATGCTTTGCGTCTGGTGGGTGCCCTGCAATGTTTCAAACATGATATACGACTCTGCGCTATTCGGGTCGAATCCTTGATAACGGGTCTGATAATCATCCTCCAGTAAGATTACCGCATTTTCACGTTTTGCCACCTCGAGGTTCTCGTCTGTTTTAGCCGTACCGAGCGTAAACGTTCCGGTACCGTAAGCACTGGCCGCGTTTTTAGCAGGTACCGCGTCTGCATGAATTGAGATAAACAGATCCGCTTTATGCTTGTTGGCGATTTCGGTACGCTGAATCAAGGGTACGAAGATGTCTGTCTTGCGGGTATATACCACTTTTACATCTTTGTGATTCGCTTCAATCAGCTGCCCTAACTTTAAAGCGACCGCCAGATTTACGGTTTTCTCTTTGGTTCCTCCGGCTCCGATACAACCCGGGTCTTTTCCGCCATGGCCCGGATCCAGTACGATTGTAAATGTCTTGGCAGAGACTTCAGATGCCGGAAATACCAGGCAGCAATAAAGTAGTATGAATAATAAATAATGTTTACCCATAGGTTATAATATGATTAAATTTTCATATCGGTTTTAAAGGCTGATAATCAGCGGATGTGAGGGGGTGGTTGCGTTCTGACTTTTTGTTTTTAAATACTCTCAAGCAAAATTAATATATAATACATGAATTAAATTGTCTAAAAACTAAATTTATTAGTTTTTAAGGGCATTTCATCCCCTTAAATCCTTATTTTTGAGCCTTTCTGATAATATTTGTAGATATGAAGACTTATGGCTTGCTGGGGCATCCGCTTACTCATTCCTTTTCAAAAGGTTATTTTACAGACAAATTTAACAACGAGCAAATTGATGCCTGTTATCTTAATTTTGATCTCCCGGATCTTTCCGGCTTCTTAGCGTTGTTTGACGAACATCCGGAGCTGGCAGGCATGAACGTGACAATTCCTTATAAGCAGCAGGTAATCCCTTTTCTGGATGCGCTCGATCCCGAAGCTGAAGCGATGGGCGCTGTAAATGTGATTCGCGTAACGTATGAAAACGGCCGCCGCAAACTCACCGGCTATAATTCCGATTACAAAGGTTTTGCCGACTCCATAAGTCCACTGTTACCCGCCGAAGATGGATTGAAGGCATTGGTGCTCGGTACGGGTGGGGCGAGCAAGGCGGTGGTGTATGCGTTGCAAAAAGCGGGTATTCAGACAACTTATGTTTCGCGCCAACCTGTTGAATCGGGTTTTACCTACGCCGATCTTACTCCCGCATTGTTGGGCGATTATCGTATTATTGTAAACACGTCGCCGGTCGGAATGTATCCGCATGTAAACGAAAAGCCGTTACTCCCTTATGATGGAATAACGGCCTCACATATTTGTTATGATTTGATTTATAATCCTGAAGAAACCGAATTTCTCGCAGAAGCCCGTCGGAGAGGGGCTGTTACCTGCAACGGTAGCCGGATGCTCGAAGGACAGGCTCTCGAAGCCTGGCGCATCTGGAATCTGCCGGATGGATTATAACTTCAATAATTCGAGATAAATCAGGGCTGCCGGACAAGCCAGCAACACGCTGTCGAAACGGTCGAGCATACCACCGTGTCCCGGCAGCATATTTCCTGAATCTTTTACGCCGATTGTACGTTTCATAAGTGACTCGGTCAAATCACCCCATGTAGAAAATACCGCTACGATAGCGCCGAAGCCAATCCATTCGATCGTGCTCAGATCGGCTGAGAACAATGAAAATACATATCCTCCGATCATCGCGAAGCAGATGCCTCCCCAAAATCCTTCCCATGACTTTTTCGGCGAGATGCGTTCAAACAAACGACGTTTACCGATTCGGCTTCCTACAAGGTAAGCTCCGGTATCATTCAGCCAGATCGAAACAACCAGTCCCAACAACAAAATAGGGTCGTACATTCCGTATTGGAATCCGATCAGATTTAACAGCGCGAACGGTAGTGCGATATATGCCTGTCCCATCAGGATGTAAGCCCAGTTGCGAAGCGGAGTTTCTCTTTTTCCGTACAATTCGGATATCCATACGAAAATCAGATAAGCCAGGTAGATTAATAAAGTCTGTACCGGAAACTTATTCATGGCAATTCCCGCCAACGAAAGAAACAGAATCACTCCCCCCGTTACTTGGGCCGGAATCCGGATTTTTACTCCCTGGTGGCGGTTCATGAGTTGATAAAACTCTATCAGTATCAATGCCGCAATTAAAGTGAAGAGTCCGATAAATGCATACGGACTTAATAAGATGGCTCCTACAATAACCAGAACGAAAATCACCCCTGTAAGGGCGCGGGTTGCCAGATTGCTCAAAATATAAATTTTAGTAAGTTATTAACCAAAATGTGTTGTCACATCTATAAGCAAAGATAGAAAAAACACTTTAATGACGAAATAGAAAGTAGCGCCTATATCTATCAAAAAAGGTCTGTACCGTTAAAGTACAGACCTTCTTTTTATCTTGGTAAGGCTTCTTTATCCTTATTTCTGAGCAGGGGTTGTTTCCGTATTCACTACAACCGTTGTTTCCATTTCTGCGACTTCCGGTGCTCCTGTCGTTTCCGTTTCAGGATTAACCGTAGGTTCGGTTGTTGTTTCAGTCGGAGCAGCTTCTTTTGCCGCTGCATTCGCTGTGGTCTGAGCAAGTTTTTTCTTCTCCTCGTCCGCCAGCAATACTTCCGAACGTGAAATCCATGGACGTTTACCGAAAATCTGGATTAAGTCGTCAGTAAAGATTACTTCTCTTTCAAACAGTAGGGTAGTCAGCTTCTGATGACCGTCTGCCTGTTTGCGTAAAATGCTTTTCGCACGTTCATATTGTTCCGCAATCACCAGTTGTACCTCTTCGTCAATAATCTGAGCTGTATTGTCGCTATACGGTTTTGTAAAACCATATTCCTGACCGCTCGAATCGTAGTAAGAAAGGTTTGGCAATTTTTCGCTCATCCCGTAATACGCGATAATCGCATACGCTTGTTTGGTTACACGCTCAAGGTCGTTGGCGGCTCCACTTGAAATATGCCCCAGGAACACCTCTTCGGCAGCACGGCCTCCCAGTGTGGTACATAATTCATCAAGCATTTGCTGTTTGGTGGTGATTTGTCGCTCTTCCGGCATATACCATGCGGCCCCCAAGGCGCGTCCGCGAGGTACGATCGTTACTTTTACCAATGGAGCGGCATGCTCAAGAAACCAACTTACAGTAGCATGTCCCGCTTCGTGAGTGGCGATCGAACGCTTTTCCTCGCTGGTCATGATCATTGTTTTCTTTTCCAATCCTCCGATGATACGGTCTACCGCATCATTGAAATCTTGCTTTTCCACCTGTTTTTTACCGTGGCGTGCCGCGATCAGCGCAGCTTCATTACAAACGTTCGCAATATCCGCCCCCGAGAATCCCGGAGTCTGACGAGCCAGCATTTCGATATCTACCGATTCGTCGATGCGAATCTTATGCAGATGCACACGGAAAATATCTTTACGTTCGTTTAAGTCGGGCAGATCCACATAGATCTGACGGTCGAAACGCCCCGCACGCAACAACGCTTTATCCAGAATATCCGCACGGTTGGTTGCGGCAAGGATAATCACACCACTGTTCGATCCGAATCCGTCCATCTCGGTAAGGAGCTGATTCAGCGTATTCTCACGCTCATCGTTCGAACCCATGTTCGGGTTTTTTCCGCGAGCGCGTCCTACCGCGTCGATCTCATCGATAAAGACGATACATGGCGCTTTTTCTTTTGCCTGACGGAACAAATCCCGTACGCGTGAAGCACCCACACCAACGAACATTTCAACGAAGTCAGAACCCGAAAGCGACATGAACGGTACGTTTGCCTCACCTGCCACTGCTTTCGCCAACAAGGTTTTACCTGTTCCCGGAGGGCCTACCAAAAGGGCTCCTTTCGGAATCTTACCTCCAAGGTCGGTGTATTTTGATGGGTTTTTAAGAAACTCTACAATCTCTTCTACCTCTTGCTTCGCTTCAGATAAACCGGCAACATCCTTGAATGTTACCATATCACCGCTGTCTTTGTCAAAAATCTGCGCTTTCGATTTGCCGACGTTAAATACATTTCCGCCGCCTCCGCCTCCCTGGCCCGACATGCGGCGCATCAGGAAGAACCAGAATCCGATAAATAACAGAATCGGACCGAAAGTCCATATCAGATCTGAGAAATCACTGCTTTTTTCATAACGGACATCAGCCGTGAAATTATTGTCAGCACGCCATTTGTCAACCGAATCTGAAAATTTATCAGCCGACGGGATGCTTACGGTTATCATCGGGTTTTTTCCAATCTTTTCTTGCTTTGTATGAAAAACCTGCTGAGCGGCGCTATCGGTCAGATACGCCTCGATCAGGTCTTTGTTGGTTATGACAACAACTTTTTCAACGCCGCCACTCTTCGCTATTTTCTCGAACTCGGTAAAACCAACTTCTTTACTCATAGAATTATCATTAAGCATATATAAGCCAATCAGCAAAATGCCAATGATCGAGTACATCCAATAGAGATTGAACTTAAAGAATTTTGGTTTTTTTCCGCCCGAATTGGAATTACCAGAGAGCGGGTTTTGATTTTTGTTCTCCATAGATCATTCGTTATGTGAATTCATTTTTTTGTTAAGTTGTTTTCCGGATTTTAATCAAGATCCGGTATCTCTGTCAGGTGTGCGTCTGCCCAAAGTTGTTCAAGCTTATAAAACTCGCGTACTTCCGGCAAGAATACGTGTACAATCGTATCACCATAATCCACCGCAATCCACTGGGAGTTTTTAAAGCCATCATAAGCATACGGACGCATTCCTTCTTCTTCACGCACATAGTCGATCATATTATCGGCAATGCTGTTTACCTGCGTGGTTGATGTTCCCTGACAAATAATAAAATATCGGAAGCTCGCCTCTTCAATTTCACTCATATCCACCACTACGATGTTTTTCGCTTTTTTTTCTTGTAAACCTTCAACTATTTTCCGGATTCTATCTTCTCTCATTTATGGGATGTTAATGATATTAATTCGCAAATATAACGTGAAAACCGACACTCCGAACGTTAATCTTCTGAATAATTACTTTTTTATTTAAAACAGTTTATCTATTTTTTTGTTCTGCCCGTATTCATCTTTTGGCTTAACCGATTGAGGATTTGACAGAATATCTTGACGGCCGGATATTCTGTTGCGAGCGATTATTTTTTTATCTTTGCACGAAGATATAAATCAAACGCTATTATGGAAATTAAAGGAAGAATTATTCAGATCCTCCCCCTTGTAACAGGTGTAAGCTCTAAAGGCGAGTGGAAAAAACAAGATTATATTCTTGAAACAGAAGCTCAGTATCCTAAAAAAGTATGTTTCAACGCATGGGGCGATAAAGTCGACCAGTTTGCTATCCGCGAAGGCGAAGAGTTGATCGTAAGCATCGACATCGAAAGCCGTGAGTTTAACGGACGCTGGTATACTGATGTTCGTGCATGGAAAGTGGATCGCGCTCAGGCTGCTACTGCCGATGCGGCTCCTCAGTCATTTGCTGCTCCGTTCCCTCCGCAGGAATATTTTAATCCGCAGCAGGCTGCCGGAAATAATTCAACAGATGACCTGCCGTTCTGATAAATTCGGTTTTCTTGAAAAATATATGAGAAGAGATGTCGCGATTACTACGGCATCTCTTTTTTATTTATGGATGCATTTGCATACCGATAATCATTCCTATAAAATATGGAATCAACCAGATGCACCAAACCAAAACGCTGAAACGGCTGAAGTGCTTTTTAGCGGCAGCCGATCCTCTGAAATAGGTCCAGTATGCCCATACTGCATGAATCAGCATCAGGCTGATTGCAATAAATCCCGTAATAGTATGGAGTTCGTTGTGGCGGTGTGTCAATACGGCAATATGCTCCATTAAAGAGGTGCCTACCGTATCACAGATCAATCCCAGTGTGAAAAACACCAGATGCCAGGGGCGCAATCCTTTCTGAATACGCTCGCCCCATACCCCTATTGTATAACAGATTAATGCTGACGAAATAACAACTATCGCGGCTATTAAAAAGCGGATATCTACTGCTTCCATAATTTATTTTGGTTGTTTTTCTTATATAACGAATTTTACCGCAAGTGGTTCTGTCTGCTGTTCATATTCGCTCTTCTGTTTGGTGCTCTTCTGTTTTAAAATGGGTGACTTTACTTTTTATTATTCTTCAAGTTGGATTCAAATGTTGTTCAAGAGGCACATTTGTGTACCTCACGAGAGACACAAGTGTTCCTCTTGAAGCACACATGTGTGCGTCAAGAGGAACATAAGTGCCTCTCGTGATGCATCAATATGTTGTTCAAGAAGTTATCGTTTTAGTACAAGCATGAAAATGAAAACGGATACTAAACGGATTAATCGGGGGGTAGGAGGAAGTATTATTGAGCGGATAAAGCTACGTAAAGGATTAAAGCCGACGATAAATAATTTATTGAAGAATAAATTAATGAGGTTTTGAATGATTTCTTTGTTAGTTTAGCGATGCTCATATATAAGCTGACTAAAAATGGCGTAAATAAGACAGTCGTAACTAATAAATTAGAATCATAGATATAGGTTAGCCAACTGTATACGGCACCGATACTAATGGTTGCTGCCACAATTGTTGCTATGAGAGATGCTTTTTTCATAAAATAAGGGTAAATATTTAACGAAACAAAATGAGGGCATGCCAATAGGGAAGTGGCACGCCCTCGTTTATATTTTTACCGAATCAGTTAATACGCAAACAGTGGATATTTTTCCATTGTGGTATTTACACGATCACGTATAGATGCGATTACATGATCATTGTCGGCATGCGACAAAACGATTTCAATCATTTCGGCGATTTCTGCCATCAGATCCTCTTTGGCGCCACGGGTTGTGATAGCCGGAGTACCTAAGCGGATACCGGATGTCTGGAAAGCGGAGCGACTGTCAAACGGAACCATGTTTTTGTTGCAGGTGATATCTGCCGCCACCAGTGCTTTTTCGGCTTGTTTGCCGGTCAGTTCAGGATATTTGCTGCGTAAATCAATCAGCATGGAGTGATTGTCTGTTCCGTCAGATACCACTTTGAAGCCTCGTTTCATTAACTCTTCAGCCAGTTTGGCCGCATTTTTCTGTACCTGTTTCTGATACTCTTTATATTCGGGTTGCAGACATTCGCCGAATGCTACTGCTTTTGCGGCAATGACATGTTCGAGCGGACCGCCCTGGATACCCGGGAATACGGCAGAGTCAAGACAAGCCGACATCGTTTTTATTTCGCCTTTCGGAGTTTTCTGTCCTTTCGGATTCGGAAAATCTTCCCTCATCAGGATTACACCGCCGCGAGGGCCGCGTAATGTTTTGTGGGTGGTCGATGTTACGATGTGTGCATATTTTAATGGATTCTCTAATAATCCTGCGGCAATCAGGCCAGCCGGATGAGCCATATCAATAAGTAGGATTGCCCCCACTTTATCTGCGATTTCGCGCATCCGTTTATAATCCCATTCACGAGAATAAGCAGATCCGCCTCCGATAATCATTTTAGGTTTTTCGCGCAATGCGATCGCTTCCATTTCGTCGTAATCAACGCGACCTGTTTCTTCATTCAGATTGTAAGCAATCGGAGTGTAGATCAGACCGGATGAATTAACCGCCGAACCATGCGAAAGGTGACCTCCGTGCGCCAGATTCAACCCCATGAACTTATCGCCCGGATTCAATACTGCCAGAAATACAGCTTCATTGGCTTGGGCGCCCGAATGTGGCTGAACGTTTGCCCATGAAGCGCCAAAAATCTCCTTCAGACGATCAATGGCAATCTGCTCACTCTGATCAACTATCTCGCAACCGCCGTAATAGCGTTTCCCGGGATAGCCTTCTGCATATTTATTGGTTAAGACTGAGCCCATCGCCTCCATTACCTGATCACTCACAAAGTTCTCTGAAGCAATTAGTTCGATGCCCTTAAGCTGACGCTGCTTTTCTTTAGCAATGATGTCGAAAATAATGTCGTCTCTTTTCATTTGGATAAATGTTTTAGGGATAAGTACACTATAACAAATATAGAAATAAGTAATGAAACGGGGATGAATTAAAACAAAAAGCGGGTGAATTTATTCATTTACTGATTATGTGCCATTTTTTACTTAAAATATGCGTATATTTAACGCCCTTTTGGTAAAAACACGCTAATTCTTTTATTTCTTCTTCGTTTTTTTGTCTTTTTTCATTACGCTCCATCCAAATCGGCCCACATGTTTACCGGTTTCGTAATAGTTACCGTGGGTATATACAAGCAGGTTGGCTTTTGCCAGATGAAATGCCTGTGTTTCGGGATCGATGTATTTGTCGTCGGCCTGCACGTTTACCACTTCGGCGATAAACATGTCATGACTTCCGAGTGATTTTATTTCCACTACGCGACATTCGATGCATACGGGTGATTCGTCGATTGTCGGGCAGCTTACCACGCTGGCTTTGCCGGGGGTGAGCTTCATTTCTTCAAATTTATTGTAGTCCTTACCGGAGCGTACGCCACACCAGTCGGTGGCAAAAGCCATCTCTTTGGTGGTAAGGTTTATCACAAATTCGCCGTTCTTTTTAATGATCGGATAAGAGTGCCGCTCAGGTCGTACCGAAATATAGCACATAGGCGGGTTCGTACAGATTGTTCCGGTCCAGCTTACGGTAATGATGTTGTATTCTTCCGGAGTGTTTCCGCAACTGATCATTACGGCAGGAAGCGGATAGATCATTGTTCCCGGTTTCCAGTCTTGCTTCATAGGGTTTGGTTATAATAATTCGATGTCTTCTTTTTGCATGATCCGTTCGCAGTAATGACATTTCACACGAATCTGATCTTTGTCGAGTACTTTAAAAACGGTTGGCATCGGTTCATTGTTCGTTACGCATTTGGGATTCGAACATTTTACGATACCGTTGAGATGATCGGGCAAATGTACGTTCTTTTTTTCAATCACTTCATAGTTGCGGATGATGTTGAGTTTAACCTGAGGCGCGATTACGGCGATTCGGTTGATTTCATCTTCGCGGAAAAACTTGTCGGCGATTTTGATGATCCCTTTCTTGCCGATTTTTTTGCTGTCGAGGTTATTGCCGATGGTAATGTTGTTGCCGAGTTTCTGCAATCCCAGCAATTCTACTACTTTAAACAGGGCATCCGAGGGAATATGGTCGATTACAGTACCGTTTTCGAGCGCTGCTACTTCTAATTCTTTATGGTTGGTCTTCATATGGATTTACTTTTCGAGCGGATTAATACCAAGATGTTTGCAAATGATTGCCTGACGGGCATAAAGTCCGTTTTTAGCTTGTTGGAAATAGTATGCTTTCGGATTTTCATCCACATCGTATGCGATTTCATTCACACGGGGTAGGGGATGCAGGATGCGTACGTTCTCCTTGCTGTTGTCGAGCATGGCATTGTGAAGGGTGTATACGTTTTTCACCTTTTCATATTCTACCAGATCGGTAAAGCGCTCGCGCTGCACGCGGGTCATGTAGATGATGTCGGCCTTGCCAATCACTTCGTCTGTGAAATCGGTGTGCTCATAATAGGCGATCCCTTTTTCCTCGCAAAACTGTTTGTATTCGTGCGGCATGCGTAATTCGTCGGGCGCTACAAAATGGAATACGGGGTTGAAATGCGACATCGCCTGTAGTAACGAGTGGACCGTGCGGCCGTATTTCAGGTCGCCTACCATTACGATATTCAGATTCTCGAGGGTACCTTGTGTTTTCCAGATCGAATACAAATCGAGCATGGTTTGTGACGGATGCTGATTGGCTCCGTCGCCGGCATTTACGATCGGCACGTCGGATACCTCCGATGCGTAGCGGGCGGCTCCTTCCAGGTGGTGGCGCATTACGATCAGGTCGGCATAATTGCTAACCATCTTAATGGTGTCTTTCAGGGTTTCTCCTTTCGACGAGCTGGTTGTGGATGCATCCGAAAAGCCGATAATACGTCCGCCCAAGCGGTTTACGGCTGTTTCAAAACTCAGGCGTGTACGGGTAGAGGGCTCGAAAAACAGGGTGGCAATCACTCTTCCGCTCAGAATCGTCTGGTTCGGATGTTCTTCAAAATAGCGTGCTTGATCGAGCAACGAAAGAATCTCCTCTTTTGAGAGGTCGGTAATGGATACGAAACTTTCTGTGGTCATAATGACAGGCTTTATTAATGTTTTATTGTTATAATCGATTTGTTCTTTACTGTAAGGAGGGGGTGCCCCCGGATAATAAAAAAACCAATCTGCCAGGGTAGGCAAATTGGTTTACAATATAATGGGTAAAAAATGTCAGTTTGGGAAAACAGCAATGATTCTCCAAAAAATTGAAGACAATCGGTGTGATATGGTGAATCCTTGCTTTCATTACGTGGCAAATTTACGAAAAAAAGCAAATATAAAAACCTTTCTACTTAATTTTTACAGTTGGAATGCCTCTTTGCGGTCTTCGTTCCGATTAAAAATATTACTTTTGCGGCGTAACCAGAATGTGGACTTTAGAAGATGAGTAAGAAAAAAACATTTTTAAAACGATTCGTTCTTTTTTGCTGGGCCTTGTTTTTCCTCGGGGTGTTTTCGGTAGCGACGGTGTTCGTGCTGATTGCAAAGGGGAAAGTGGGATACATGCCTCCCATTGAGGAGCTTGAAAATCCGAAAAACAAGTTTGCCACGGTCGTTTACTCGGCAGATAATGTGGAGTTGGGCCGGTTTACGCAAGCGAAAGAGAATCGCGTTTATGTCAATTATAAACAATTGTCGCCCTATTTGGTGCAGGCATTGGTCGCTACCGAGGATAGTCGTTTTAGCGAACACTCGGGTATCGATGTGAAAGCTTTATTTCGCGCAATCATTAAAACGGTGATTTTGCAACAGAAAAATGCAGGGGGTGGTAGTACCATTACTCAGCAGCTGGCCAAACAGCTTTATTCGCCAAGTGCGGATAATATTTTGGAACGTGCGTTGCAAAAACCGATTGAATGGGTGATTGCGGTTGAATTGGAGCGCCTCTATACGAAGGAGGAGATCATCAATATGTACCTGAATAAATTCGACTTTAATTATAATGCGGTAGGTATCCGTACGGCGTCGAATGTTTATTTCGGGAAGACTCCTTCTACGTTGAGTATTGAAGAGGCGGCTACTTTGGTGGGTATGTGTAAAAACCCATCGTTGTTTAATCCGTTGCGTCGTAATGAGCGCACGCGCGGACGTCGTAATGTAGTGCTTGATCAGATGGCTAAAGGGGGATATCTGAGCGAGGCGCAGGCCGATTCGCTTAAACAGCTTCCGCTGACGCTGTCGTTTCATAAAGCAGACCATAAAGAGGGGCTTGCGCCTTACTTCCGCGAATATCTGCGTGGGGTGATGCGTGCCAAAAAACCGGAGCGTAAAAATTACGCATCCTGGCAGACTCAGAAGTTTAAAGAGGATTCGGTGGCATGGGAAACCAATCCGCTGTTCGGATGGTGTAACAAAAACCTGAAGCCGGACGGTACACCGTATGATCTGACTGCCGACGGATTGCGGATTTTCACTACACTCGATTCGCACATGCAGCAATATGCCGAAGAAGCGGTAACCGATCATTTGAGCAAAGTATTGCAACCGGCTTTCTTTAAGGAAAAGGCGAGTCGCAAATACGGGCCGTTTTCGAAAGATCTGACTCCGGAAGAGGTAGAGGCAAGTATGCGCCGTACGATGCGTCAGAGCGAACGTTATATTAAGATGCGCCAGGCAGGCGTGAGTGAACAGGAGATTGTGAAGGCGTTTAACACGCCGACGGACATGCAGGTGTTTACCTGGGGAGGAATGAAGGATACGGTGATGACTCCGATGGATTCGATCCGCTATCAGAAATACTTCCTGCGTGCCGGCTTCATGTCGATGGATCCGAAAACCGGATATGTGAAGGCTTATGTAGGCGGACCGGATTTCAGCAATTTCCAGTATGATATGGTTACTTCCGGGCGACGTCAGGTAGGTTCTACCATCAAGCCGTTCCTTTATACATTGGCGATGGAAGAGGGGCGTACGCCTTGCGATATGGAGTCGAATACACAACCTCATCTTGTGGATGAAAATGGTACTCCGTGGTTGCCGCGTAACGCATCGAGTGCTCGTGTAGGCGAAATGGTTACATTGCGCTGGGGACTTGCGAATTCGAACAACTGGATTTCGGCCCGATTGATGGATAAATTATCGCCGTATGCTTTTGTGCGGTTGCTTCACTCTTTCGGTGTGCGTAATCAGATCGATCCGGTGATTTCACTTTGCCTTGGGCCGTCGGAAGTGTCGGTAGAGGAGATGGTAACCGGTTATTCTGCATTCCCGAATAAAGGAATCCGAATCGACCCGTTGTATGTAACCCGTATCGAAGATAATAACGGAAACGTGATTGCCGAATTTACACCGCAGATGCATGAAGTGTTTAGCGAAGCGACATATTTTAAAATGTTGCCGATGTTGCGTGATGTAATTGATTATGGTACCGGAGGCCGTGTGCGCCGTATTTACGGATTGACAGCGCCGATGGGTGGTAAAACCGGAACAACGAACAATAACTCGGATGGTTGGTTTATGGCTTTCACTCCTTCTTTGGTTTCAGGAACCTGGGTTGGAGGAGAAGAGCGAGCTATCCGCTTTGATAATATGGCTCAGGGACAAGGGGCGAGCATGGCTCTTCCGATTTACGGAGAATTCATGAAGAAGGTCTATGCGGACCCTACCTTGCCATACTCTCAGACCGATGATTTCGATATGACAAATCCGATTGACCCTTGTGCGGACGGCAGTTCTTATGGAAATGAAGAACCCGGACAGCAGCAGGAGGTGATTGAGGGTATTTTTGATTAAACCTATCAGCTCGTAGAAACGGGCGATGACAGATAAAAAAAGCTCGGGTGTATCTTAAAGCGATACGCCCGAGCTTTTTTAGTATATATTAGGTAGTTAAATCAAATCATTCTTCAATTGTAGTTTCGGACGGAGCTTGCGGTAAAGCTTGCTGCGCAGGAACTGATCAATGGCTTGTACATGTTGTTTGTGATGTAAATCGGTAGCCATGAAGTCGATGAATCCTTTTTCAAGCATCCATAGGGTGAGGTCTTGAATCCCTTTGCCGTAACAACCGGCCATCGATAAGATATTTACTTGAAAGGCGCATTCGGATTCGTGTAAATGCTGGTAAATTTTCTTATTCGTATGGTAATAGGAGTAGCGTTCGGGATGTGCGAGTATCGGTTTGTATCCTTGTAGTTTCAGTTCGAAAATAAGATCGTCGAGATTCCATAAGGGCTGGATAAACGAATTTTCGACCAGGATGTATTTGTCTTTTAGCGGCCGTAATTGATTAGCATCTTTGAGCCGGATAAACCCTTCGTCCATGCGGTATTCGAAAGAATAGTTCAACCCCAAGTCGATGCCATGATCCTGTAATTGTTTTTTTAATTCCAGATAAATGGGTTCGATGATTTCGGGGGTGTTCTCAAACGTTTCGTCCGTACGGTGTGGAGTGGCAATTACCTTGCGTATTCCCCATTCGTGCATTTTCCCGATCAGTTCGAGTGAGGTTTCAAAATCCTGAGATCCGTCATCGACGCCCGGGATGATGTGGCAATGTATATCGGTTTCAAAAGGAAGAGGCAACATTTCCTCTTCCTTCTTTTTAAATAAAAAGTCAAACATAAGCGGTAATAGCTTTTTAGCGTTTGTCGTACATCTTTTTGTAGTAATTCTGATAATCGTCGCCGGTTACAGCTTCTACCCAATCCTGATTTTGCAAATACCATTCAATGGTTTTTACGATCCCTTCTTCAAAAGATGTTTCGGGGATCCATCCTAGTTCCTGAGTAATATAGCTCGGATCGATGGCATAACGTTGGTCATGTCCTAAGCGGTCGGCTACGTATGTAATCAGTGAATTGTTGATCCACTCGGTGCTTATCTCGCCGTTCTCAAGCAGAACTTGTTTTTTCAAGGTCTTCCGGTAAGATGGTTTTTCATCCATCAGGCGCTTAATGGTGGCAATGGTAAGTTTGACGATTTCAATATTCTGCTTCTCGTTATGGCCGCCCACGTTATATACATGGCCCGATTTTCCTCTGCGGATCACCATGTCGATCGCTTTACAGTGATCTGTTACATATAACCAGTCGCGGACGTTCGATCCGTCGCCATATACGGGCAGCGATTTTCCTTCGAGGATGTTGCGGATAATTAACGGAATCAGTTTCTCCGGGAAATGATAAGGGCCGTAATTATTCGAACAGCGGGTGATCGTGGTAGGCATCTTATATGTTTCGCCGTATGCCTGAACAAACATGTCGGCACTTGCTTTCGATGCGCTGTAAGGAGAGCGTGGATCTAAAGGAGTATCTTCTGTAAAGTATCCTTCCGAGCCAAGGCTACCATAAACTTCATCGGTCGAAACCTGATGAAAACGGACACCTTGCTTCCAGATCGGATATCCTTTGTCATCTTTGCCACAAGTCCAGTGTTTACGGGCCGCGTCAAGAAGATTTTGGGTACCAAGAATATTTGTTTCAAGGAAAAGCTGCGGGTTTTCGATGCTTCGGTCTACGTGACTTTCGGCTGCGAAATTTACTACATAATGAATATTTGATTTTGTAAATAGATCATTCAGCAGATCTTTGTCGCAGATATCGCCTTTTACAAAAATACACCGATGATTGTCAATGTCATCGGCTATCGTGCCAAGATATCCGGCATATGTAAGAGCATCTAAAACGATGATGCGGATATCATCGTAATTGCTCAGCATGTATTTAATAAAGTTAGCACCGATGAATCCGGCACCGCCGGTCACCAGGTAAGTGGTTTCGCTCATCATACTTATTTTGTAAGATCTATAATGTATTTTCCGTATTCTGTCTTGTCGAGACTTTTCCCCAACAAAAGTAGTTGATCCTTGCTAATCCAACCGTTTCTCCAGGCTATTTCTTCGAGGCAGGCGATATAAAATCCCTGTCTGTTCTGAATCGTAGCTACGAAGTTAGATGCTTCAAGCAGGCTGTCGCAGTTGCCGGTGTCGAGCCAAGCGAATCCGCGCCCGAATAATTCAACTTTTAAAGATCCTTCTTCAAGATAAAGGCGGTTGAGATCGGTGATTTCCAGCTCTCCGCGTTTTGAAGGACGTATGCGATGTGCTTTTTCTACAACCGTGTTGTCGTAAAAATAGAGTCCCGGAATAGCGTAATTCGATTTTGGGTGTTCCGGTTTCTCTTCCAATCCGATTACGCGATTGTCTGCATCGAATTCAACTACGCCGTATGCACGTGGATCTTTTACATAATAACCGAAAATGCAGGCTCCTTTTTCAATCGAAGCGGCACGATGAAGCATTGCTGAGAATCCTTGGCCGTAAAACATATTATCGCCCAGAATCAGACATGCCGAATCGCCGTCGAGGAACTCTTCTCCCAATAAAAATGCTTCGGCAAGCCCGTTTGGGTTTTCCTGAATCTTATATTCAAATCTCATGCCCAAACGGCTACCGTCTTCCAGTAACTGGCGGAACATGGGTAAATCGCGCGGTGTAGAGATAATGAGTATTTCGCGGATTCCCGCCAGCATTAATGTAGAGAGTGGATAATAAATCATCGGTTTGTCATAAACCGGCATGATTTGCTTTGAAATTGCCTTTGAAAGCGGATAAAGGCGGGTAGCACTTCCCCCTGCCAGAATAATTCCTTTCATCTATTATTTATATTTTTATTTTTTACACTAAAGTATAGATGCGCCATTTCTAAGCCTTCTGTAAGGTATCTCAACTTTCGGTAAGTTATAGCGATTTCATCTATCGAACTATCCTTTTTATGGATAAAATTGTAGGTTTTGGGAGCGAATATAAGTTAAAAAGAGATAAACATTCATTCACAAAGCGTAAACAAAAATAATCATTATTTTTTCATTTAGGCTATCTTTTTTATATTGTTTAAGAGCGCAATAAAATAGCCGTTAAAAGTTTCGGAAAGAAATAATATTACTAATATTGCTTATAATTTGTAACTTAATTGAAGCGCCCATGCATAAAGCCTTTTTTAAGTGTAAATGCCTGGTTTAGAACATTATTTGTTTTAAATTGTTTTAATAATACAAGTTATATCTGTAAACAGCTTATTTCTTAGTTTTAGAGAACGTATATTTTTAATATCCATTTTAGTTTATTAGTATTAACACAATGAGCAAAAAACTTCTAATCAGAGATCTGACTCTGCGGGATGGGCAACAATCTCTTTTTGCTACCCGTTTATCACAACAACAGATAGATCGGGTATTGCCGTTTTATAAAGATGCCCGATTCTATGCAATGGAAGTATGGGGTGGGGCGGTACCTGACTCTATTATGCGCTATCTGAACGAAAACCCATGGGATCGTTTACAGAAAATCAGTGAGAGTATAGGAAGTACTTCACTTCTTACTGCATTATCACGAGGCAGAAATTTATTCGGATATGCTCCGTATCCGGATGAAGTGATCGACGGATTTTGTAAAAATGCGATTCAGTCGGGATTGAATGTTATGCGAATTTTCGATGCGCTCAATGATATTGAAAATGTAAAATCAACCATCATCTCCGTAAAAAGACATGGCGGAATTGCCGATTGTGCTGTCTGCTATACGGTGGATCCACACTTTAGTACAAAAGAACGTACGATGGCAATGCTGAAAGGGCATCCGCTTCCGAAAGCAGTTTTCACGGATGATTATTTTATCCGAAAAGTAAAACAGTTAGAGCAATTGGGCGCCGACATGATCTCTTTGAAAGATATGGCCGGATTAGTAACTCCGTCAAGAGCCGGGAAGCTGATACGGGCGATGAAAGAGAATACGCGCATACCGATTGATTTCCATACTCATTGTACACCGGGATACGGTCTCGCCTCTGTTTTTATGGCGATTATTAATGGTGCTGACATTGTGGATACCAATATATGGTACTTCTCCGGCGGCCCGGCTGCTCCGGCGATCGAACTTGTAGACCTGTTCTGCAAAAAAGCGGGGATAGAGATGGATGTGAATATGGAATCGGTTCGGAAGATCAACGAGCATCTGTATGAGATCCGTAAAGAGTTGGCCCCTTTCGATGCCGTACCTAAAATGCAAAAGCCTTTTGATTATGATCAGGTACCTCCTGAGATAGATCGACTGATGGCAGAGGCCGTAGATGCCGCTCGTAAGGATAAGGAAAATGAGTTGCTTGCCATTTGCCGTAAAATAGAAGACTTCTATGGTTTCCCTCAGCCAAATGAAATTGTGCGTAATGCTGAAATTCCGGGTGGAATGTATTCGAATATGCTGGCGCAATTAAAAGCCGTAAATTCAGAAAATATTCTTGACGAAGCCATGAAGCTTATTCCTAAAGTGCGTTTGGATGCCGGTCTGCCTCCATTGGTTACTCCGACAAGCCAAATTGTAGGAGCTCAGGCGGTTTCGTGTGCCTTAAGCTTGCATAAAGAAAAAGATATGTATTCGGTTGTTTCCAAAAACTTCGAAGATTTGGTGAAAGGGCAATACGGACAGACTCCGGTAGCGATCAATCCGGCCTTCCGTAAACTGATTACCGGCAATGAAAAGGAGATTCCGTATGATATGGCTAACTATAAGCCTCAGCCTAATCCTAAACTGGAAGCCTACGGTGATGCTTTACTAGCACAGGATGAAGAGGAATTATTACTGCTTGAATTGTTTCCGAATGTAGCGAAGGATTTTTTGACAGGGCTTCGTAAAAAACAATATGAAGAAACCCGTCAGAAAGAGGAGCAGGAAAGCAAAAAAAATGATCCGGCACCCGCTGCTTCGTCACAACCTGCCCATATGCCTTTTATCGGCGAAACAATAACTTCGCCACTTCCAGGAAAGGTGTTGCACGTAAAGGTGAAACCGGGCGATATGGTAAAAGCGGGCGATACGTTGCTTGTGCTCGAAGCCATGAAAATGGAAAATGATATCAGAAGTTTATATGGTGGTAAAATACGTCAGGTTTTGGTGAAACCTGAGGAATATGTGCCGGGCGATGGTGTGTTGGTCGAAATGGAACCGGCTTAATTAGAGAATTCAACTTTCTTAGAACAAAAGCGGCGGAGTTTTAAATAACTCCGCCGTTCTTATGTGTTGTCAGGCAGAACGCTTGTTTCTGGCTGCTTTTTTCTTTTTGTAAGCTGCTTTCATCTTAGCTGCACCCGATCCATGGGTACCTTTTACATAAGATGATTTCTTCGCTTTGGTCTTTACTCGCTTTTCATCTGAGGGGGCATCACCCTTACCTTTCTTAAAGGTAATCCCTCCTTCCGCAATAATTTTGTGGATATCCATAATCAATAATATTTACCACAAAAGTAATGCATTCCGGAGGAATTAAGAAATTAAGTAGGAGAGATGTTATCAGATTACACCCTGATCCATCATCGCTTTGGCTACTTTCATAAAGCCGGCGATGTTTGCACCCTTCATATAATTGATATATCCGTCTTTTTCTTTTCCGTATTGCATGCACTGAGCATGGATATCATTCATAATCTGATGAAGCTTTTGGTCAACTTCAGCCTCACTCCAGTTCAGGTGCATCGCATTTTGCGTCATTTCCAATCCGGATGTTGCAACCCCTCCTGCATTTACCGCTTTACCCGGACCATAAATAATCCGATTATGGATAAGCGCATCAATTGCTTCGGGAGTACAACCCATATTTGAAACCTCGCCTACACAGATTACGCCGTTCTCAATAAGTCGTTTTGCATCTTTCTCGTCCAATTCATTTTGGGTGGCACAAGGCAATGCGATGTCGACCTTTTGCTCCCAAGGACGACGTCCAGGGAAGAATTCAACCCCATATTTATGTGCGTATGGTTCTACGATATCTTCGCCGGATGCGCGAAGTTCCAGCATAAAGTCGATTTTTTCACCACTGATACCTTCCGGATCATAGATATAACCATCCGGGCCGGAAATAGTGACTACTTTCGCACCCAATTCGGTTGCTTTTGTAACCGCACCCCATGCTACGTTGCCGAATCCTGATATCGCTACGGTTTTACCTTTCAGGTCGATTCCTTTTGTGCCCAACATATCTGCTACAAAGTAGAGCGCTCCGAATCCGGTAGCTTCAGGGCGAATGCGGGAACCGCCGAATTCTAATCCTTTTCCGGTAAAAGTACCTGTGTTTTCGCGCGCTAGTTTTTTATACATTCCATACATATAGCCTACTTCACGGCCACCTACGCCGATATCCCCTGCCGGAACATCGCGGTCGGGACCGAGGTTGCGCCATAATTCAAGCATGAATGCCTGGCAGAAACGCATGATTTCGCCATCCGATTTTCCGCGTGGATTAAAATCGGATCCTCCTTTGCCACCACCCATCGGTAATGTGGTAAGGGCATTTTTGAAGGTCTGTTCAAATCCGAGGAATTTAAGGATAGATAGATTTACGGAAGCGTGGAAACGGATGCCTCCTTTATATGGGCCAATGGCATTGTTAAACTGAACGCGATATCCAAGATTGGTTTGCACCATTCCTTTATCGTCTGTCCATGTAACACGGAATGTGAAGATCCGATCCGGTTCGACCAACCGTTCGATAATTCGAGCTCGTTCAAATTCCGGATGCTCATTATAAATGTCTTCAATTGAAATTAGAACCTCTTTCACTGCCTGCAGATACTCTGATTCTCCCGGGTGTTTAGCTTCGAGTGAAGCTATGATTTGTTCAATATTCATAACATTGTTTTTTTGTAAATGTGTATATTGCAAAATTAAAACTTTAAAACAAATGGCCTCATTTTTCTACATATTTTTTTTAAAATAAAAATTGGCAATTTGTTAGTAAAAACCTATCTGTATGTCTAAAAATAATCCGTTGTTTACGCATTTGTATTTCAAGGATACCTCTTTTGCTAACTTAATGCAATCACGTATTTATAATGTGTTGCTAATTGCAAGCAAATACGATGCTTTTATGCTTGAAGATGACGGACGTGTGGACGAGCGTATTTTCTTCGAGTATGTACAACTCAACTTGCGTTATCCACCTCGCTTTACGCAGGTGACCAACGAAAAGGAAGCGTTCGAAGAATTAGCATCCAAACGTTATGATCTTATCATTGCGATGCCTACCAGCGAAAATCATGAAATTTTCGATATGGCGCGAAAAGTGAAAGCTCAGGATCCCCAAATTCCGATTGTGGTGCTGACTCCTTTTTCACGCAAAATCTATGAGAAAATAGGGAATGAAGATCTCAGTTGCATTGATTATATTTTCAGTTGGCTGGGTAATACAGACCTATTGTTAGCAATCATTAAATTGATAGAAGATAAAATGAATGTAGAGCAGGATGTAGAATCAGTCGGGGTGCAGATTATCCTGCTGGTTGAAGATTCCATCCGCTTTTATTCTTCGATTTTGCCACATCTCTATAAATTCGTACTGAAGCAGTCGCAAATTTTTGCTACCGAGGCTTTAAATGAGCATCAGCGAATGTTGCGGATGCGTGGACGACCTAAAATCTTATTGGCTCGTAACTACGAAGAAGCCACCCGTATTTATGAGAAATATAAAAATAATATGCTCGGCATCATATCGGATGTCAGCTTCCGTCAAAACGACGAAATGAACCGGCGTGCGGGAATCGAATTTTGTCAGCAGGTGCGGCAATATGATGAGTTTTTGCCTATAATCATGCAATCTACGGAAGTCGAAAACAGTAAGGATGCTACTTTGCTCAATGCTTGTTTTCTGGATAAGCAATCGCGTAAGCTGCCGGTAGACTTGCGCAACACGATTTTGCGTAATTTCGGATTTGGCGCATTTGTATTTATTCAGCCCGAAACGGGGCAGGAGATAGCTTCCGTTCATAATCTGAAAGAGTTGCAGGATATTATTTTCTCCATACCCGATTCGTCACTTTATTACCATGGTACCCGAAATCATATTTCACGCTGGCTTTACTCTCGCGCCATGTTTCCGTTGGCCGAATTCCTGCGTCAGCGGCAGTTTGGCGATATTACTCATGCCAATGAGGTGCGCCAACTGATTTTCGATGCCATTGTGCAATACCGTAAAATGAAAAACAGGGGAGTGGTAGCCGAGTTTCGGCGCGGCCAATTCGACCGTTATTCTAATTTTGCCCGTATTGGCGAAGGTTCTTTGGGAGGAAAAGGGCGTGGTTTGGCTTTTATCGATTCTCTTATTAAACATAATCCGTTGCTTGAGCGCTATGATGGCGCCTCCGTCACCATTCCGAAGACACTGGTGCTGTGTACCGATATGTTTGACGATTTTATGGATACCAACAACCTTTATCAGGTAGGGTTGTCTGATTTGCCGGATGAGGAGATACTGCGTTATTTTCTGAAAGGAAAATTAAAGCGTGATCTGATCCCCGATTTTCTGGCATTTTTCGAAGTTGTAAAGGCTCCTATTGCAATCCGCTCTTCAAGTTTGCTCGAAGACTCGCATTATCAACCATTTGCCGGTGTATATTCTACCTATATGATTCCGTATCTGGAAGATAAATATGAAATGTTACGCCTGGTAAGCGATGCAATCAAGGCTGTATACGCATCCGTATTTTATAAAGGCAGTAAAGCGTATATGGCTGCAACCAGCAATGTGATCGATCAGGAAAAGATGGCCATCATTTTGCAGGAAGTAGTAGGTACCCAGTATGAAGAACGCTATTATCCTTCCTTCTCGGGTGTTGCCCGATCGCTTAATTATTATCCGATCAATAACGAAAAGCCGGAAGAAGGAATCGCCAACATCGCTATTGGATTGGGTAAATATATTGTAGACGGAGGGGTGACGCTTCGTTTTTCGCCGGCATGGCCATCCAATGTTTTGCAAACAAGCACGCTCGATTTGGCCTTGCGCGATACCCAAAATAAGTTTTATGCACTCGATATGAAATCGCTCGCAGAGGATATCTCGGTAGATGATGGGGCTAACTTACTACGTCTTTCTATTCGCGATGCCGAAAAGGATGATTCGATCCGCATGATGGTATCTACATACGACCCGTACGATATGATGATTCGCGACGGATATTACGATCGGGGACGTAAAGTGGTGACATTCTCTCATATTCTGCGCGGAAGTCAGTTTCCTTTGCCCGCCATGTTGAAGGATATACTCCGGCTGGGAGCTCAGGAAATGGGACGTCCGATTGAAATTGAATTTGCAGTAAATCTGAATGATAAAAGCGGCGAAGGTGTTTTGTATTGGTTGCAGATCCGCCCGATCGTGGACACCAAAGAGATGCAGGACGACGATATAACCCATGTACAACCTGAAGAGACTCTTATCTATTCGTCACAGGCGCTGGGCCATGGGTTGATTCAGGAGGTAAGACATGTGGTATATGTAAAAACAGAAGGGTTCACATCGTCAAAAAATCCGGCGATAGCCCGCGAGATAGAAGACATCAATGATTTGTTTATTGATTCGAAAGAAAATTATGTGTTGATGGGACCCGGACGCTGGGGCTCGGAAGATCAGTTCCTCGGGATCCCGGTAAAATGGCCTCATATTTCACAGGCGCGCTTAATCGTAGAAACGGCACTGTCCCACTACCGGGTGGAGCCGAGCCAGGGAACCCATTTCTTCCAGAATATGACCTCTTTCGGGGTTGGCTATTTTACAATGAGCCTGAAAGAGGGATACATAAATCAAGAGCAGCTTGATCAGATGCCTGCCGTATTCGAGTCGAAAAACGTACGGGTGGTAAAATTCGATCAACCGCTCGAAATCAAAATCAACGGTACCAAAAGCATCGGTATCGTCAAAGTAAATGATTAATCAGTATAACCGTTCATCATCGCGTAGAATGTAAGACCGCTCACGGTTTTAATCCCCAGTTTGGAGGTGATGTTTTTGCGATGCGTCAGTACGGTGTTGAGGCTGATACAAAGTTCGTCAGCAATTTCTTTATTAATCAGGCCGCGGGTAATGAGTTTTAAAACCTCTATTTCGCGGCTTGATAATTCTTCTTGAGTCTCTTTTTTTGCCGACTTCATTATCTTTTCGAATATTTCCTGCAACGCATCAATCAGATTACTCAGATCGGCATGCAGGGCAAGCGTCATGAATCCGTTGCCCGCGTCTGCATGATCGGTCAGGATGACGGTTTTATTCCGTCGGGGCAGAAAGTAATCATAATTCAGCAATACCGGTTCGGGTGTGATGAAATAGAGGTCGAAACTGTCTGACGGCTGATGAATGAAGGGTTCTACCGAATGAAACACCCGGCAGTTCCCCTGACTGAAATATTCGGCTAAAAGTTGTTTTAATCCGTATCCGCACAAAGCGCATGAAGTAACTATTGCAATCTTTTTTTCCGCGACCATGAATCATGAGTTTAACAGGTTCAACGCTTCGGTAAGAGGAAATAAAATCTTATTACGGATGCGGTTATGCTGATTGATATCCTTTTCCAGATTACAAATCGCAATCAATACGGCGTAACACAAGTTTTCATCATATTCGCCCGAAAGATGTTTGATCATGATGCGTTTGATATCGCATAGTTTCTCTTCCAATACATCAGTTTCTTCCACCTTGGCATTCAGGTAAAGTTCTTCCGATTTGAATCGTTCCGACAAATTGCGTAATGCCGGGAACACCTGTTGATTATCTTTTTCAATCCGGGCCATTAGCTCCTGTTTGAAAAGGGTAAAGAATTTGCGTAATACCTGCAGATTGCCATTTTCGGGATCGCTTCGTTCGATGAATGAATTTAGGTGGCGCTCGATATTGGGTAACAAAAAACGCTCGTAAGATCGGTTCGTCTTTGTAAGATAATCGATGATCTGAGTCGCGCAGAACGACCGGAATTTATTTTCCGGAAAGTAAGACGCATGTATAAATGTATTCAGAATAGCGACGAAAAAATCGGTGTCCAGTTTTTTCTCTTCACAAATACCCTGAATCGTTTTATCGCCCAGTCCCAGATGAATTCCAAAACGGTTAATAACGGGGATCAGGTTAGGATCGTGAAAAATCACGTCGCTTAATTTCATTTCTGCATGAATGAATGCCATATTAAAAGGCTTTAAGATGATAGATAAATTCTTGTTCAGTAAGTATGCCGTCTAATACACAGTCGAATGGTTCGGTAGGGATGCGGTCGAAAATCTGCCAGGCAAAAGCGAGTCCTATTTTAGGTGCGCCTATTTTAGGCAATAACCGGTCATAATATCCTTTCCCCCTGCCTAATCGGTTTCCGGCTCTGTCAAAACCCATGCCGGGAATAATGACCAGATCTATTTTTCCGGACTCTTCGAAAAGCTCGCCCGTCGGTTCCATGATACCAAAGCCACCGGCTTGTAATTTCTCGGGTTCGTAAGAGCGCAATAATAAATAGTCGTTTTCCACGACCGGCAATATAAACTGTTTGCGGGGATGCCATTTCTCTAAAAAACGAGCTGTTTGCACCTCGTCGGGCAGTGCATGATAAAACAGGAGGCACGAGGCCTCCTGAAATAATGGGTTTTGTTCCAGCCTGGAAAGTATCTCTTCCGAAATACGCTCTTTCCAGTGGGTATCGTATTGTTTTTTCTTTTCGCGGATCAATTGCCGAAGTTGTTGTTTTTCGGCCTGAACCTTATTTAGATTCTCCATCGCCTGAATTGTTTTCAGGAAACGCTTTCCCTTTTTTCAACAAATCAATGGCAGTATTCAGCGTATTGTCATCGCGTAAGAAAGTGCGATAGAATGCCTCTTCGCCCATGATGTTACGAGCGATATACGCTTCGAGCTGGCGTAGGATGATTGCTTTTGAAATATTGATATATACCGGACGACGACGTACGCCCTTACTGTCGGCAAAAGCTACAAACTCTTCTAGCAAAGGTTGTGCTTGTAGGTAGCCGATCAGTTTGTCATAAGTAGTATATTTTAAAAGCTGATCGCGATGTTCGTCCGAGTAGCGGAATGCGAACTGATATAAAAGTCCTGAGTTGATAATGCTGTTAAGGTAAGAGGTTACCCCGGTCGTATCGCTCGGAACAAAGATATCCGGCATGATTCCCCCGCCTCCGTAAACGGTGCGTCCCAATCGGGTTTTATATTTTAATGAATCATTCAGGTGAATACTGTCTTTTGAATAGAATTCGCCATGTGAGTAGCGGTTCAGGATATCCATTCCGTAATCTTCATTTTTGCCCAGTTTATAATCCTTCTGAATGCTACGTCCGGCCGGAGTATAGTAGCGGGCGATGGTCAGACGCAATGCTGATCCGTCATTAAACGGAATCTGCTGCTGTACCAATCCCTTGCCAAATGAGCGGCGTCCTACAATCGTACCCCGGTCGTTATCCTGGATTGCACCGGCGAAGATTTCACTTGCCGAAGCCGACCATTCATCAATAAGAACAACTACGGGAGCATTCTGGAACGCTCCTGTTCCGTTTGAAAATGCTTCATTGCGCGGTATTGTATTCCCTTCTGTATATACGATCAACTGATCTTTCGGTAAAAACTCGTTCACCATATTGATCGCCATATCCATGTAACCGCCCGAGTTGCCCCGAAGGTCGATCACATACTCTTTTGCACCCTCTTTATTTAATTTTGCAAGTGCGTTTACAAATTCATTGTATGTAGTACGCCCGAATTTACTAATCTTGATGTATCCGGTCTTATCGTTCAGCTTGTATGAAGCATCCACACTGGTTACCGGGATGTCGCCGCGTGTAATGTCGAATGAAAGAATCTCTTTAGCAGTACTTCGTTTTACACCCACTTTTACCAATGAGTTTTTTGGCCCGCGCAACGTTTTCATAACCCGTTCGTTGGTTACGTCTTTCCCCGTAAAAGTAGAATCGTTGATCTGTACGATGCGGTCGCCCGCCATCAATCCGATTTTTTCAGACGGACCGCCCGGTACTACGCTGATCACCATTACCGTATCGTTCTGGATATTGAATGATACGCCGATTCCGCTGAAACTACCCTCCAGCTCCTCGTTGGTCGCCTCCAGGTCTTTCGCCGGGATATATACAGAGTGCGGATCAAGCTCATTGACAATGGTAGGAATGGCATCTTCTACCAACCGGTCCATATTTACGGAATCCACATATTGATTCTGAATGGTATTAAGCAGCATATCGATCTTGCCGGTCTGCTTTCTTTGCAAGGCCATGCCGATCGGGTCCTGGCTCACCATTTTTCCGATGTAAATTCCTAAAATAATTGCCAATGCCAGTAAAAGCGGCATCCACACAAATTTTCCTTTATTACTGCTCATGATATTTTATTCGTTAATTTCGATAAATTGAACTTCAATTCCGGCGCGGTGTAATAATTGCAAGCCGTCGTCCAAACGGTAACTGTCACCGTAAACCACTCTGCGGATTCCGGATTGAATAATCAGTTTGGCACATTCTATACAAGGAGAAGAGGTTACATACATGGTAGCCCCCTCACTGCTGTTATTTGATTTTGCCACTTTGGTAATGGCATTTGCTTCTGCATGCAATACATACGGATAGGTACGGTCATTCTCGTCCTCACACTGGTTTTCAAACCCTGCAGGCGTACCGTTATATCCGTCCGAAATAATCATTTTGTCTTTTACAAGCAATGCTCCCACCTGCCGGCGTTTACAATATGAATTTTCGGCCCAGATGAGCGCCATGCGCATATATCTTTTATCTAATTCTAGTTGTTTATCCATATATCTGATTTTATCCATGAATAAGTAAAGTGTAAATATAAAAAATATAAATCAGAACAAATAAAATTCCACCCCATCTTCCAAGACGGCCGCCCATGAATAATGCTTTCAGTTTTATCCGGAGCGGCTCACCATATAAAGAAAAGGCCTCCCGGACCGGTAAAAGAAGGAAGATAAGCAGTAAGGAGATACCGCACATCCAGATGAAGTCGGGTCGGAAATTTGTCCAATCCACCGGAATTGGCCGGATTGCGGCTGTCAGACCAATAACAGAGAGTATGTTGAAAAGGTTTGATCCAATGATATTCCCAATGGCAATGTCTGTTTGTTTTTTAAATGCGGCCGACAAGGAGGCGGCCAGTTCTGGCAGGCTCGTACCGAACGCAACGATTGTTACCCCGATTACGCGCTCGCTGATGCCGTATGATTGGGCGATAGAGGAAGCTCCCTCAATTAGAAAATCAGCTCCGTATGCAAGCCCGACGCATGATCCGGCTATAAACAGGAGTGATAGCCAGATAGGAATAGGTTTAACAACAACCTCTTCCTCTTCATGGATATGATTTTTGCGCGAATACCAAATCTGCCATATCGTATATCCGATAAGCGCGATTGCCCCAATGATGCCTTCGATTCGTGTGATGATACTTCCCGCCGCAGCCCATGTAAAAAGTAACGTCGCTATCATCATGACGGGCCAGTCGAATCGCAAAGAATTCTTCGCCACTTTTAATGGATACACCAATGCGGTCATTCCTAAAATCAATGCGATGTTGGCGATGTTCGATCCTACCACATTGCCGATCGCTATTTCCGAATTGCCCTTGATGGCAGCTTGAAGGCTCACCAAAAACTCCGGTGCCGAAGTACCGAATGCAATTACTGTCATTCCGATTACCAATGGAGATACTTTCAAACGGGTAGCTATCGCTACGCCGCCTCTCACCAGATAATCGCCACTCAAAATAAGAAGGATCAAGCCTCCCACTAATTTAATATAATCCACAGCTACATTTATTTTTCCATACAAAAGTAGAAAATTTAAAACGTCTTCTTTTGTATATCATGGTGATTTTTCCCTTTAGTTTTGATTCGGCTATCCGACGAATTTGACGTATTTGTAAAACAGCATTGCGCTTTTGCACTACTTTTGTTTTTTAAAGAAACAGAGGAGTATCAGATATGGACGATTTTATCAAGATTATACGAAATGTATATCCTTTATCCGACCGGGCGCTTCAATTATTGCTTTTAAAAAGCGAGCGGGTGGTTTTTCCGAAAAATCATCTGTTAATCCGTTCGGGCGTTATCGAGCATTATGCGTATTTTATAATAAAGGGAATGGCAAGGGGGTATTTCTATAAAGAGGGACGCGATGTAACTTTGTGGTTCGCCACTACGGGCATGTCGCTATTATCTATGAATGCCTATCTGTTTCAATCGGCCGGTTATGAGAATATAGAGTTGCTTGAAGCGTGTGAGCTGTTGAAAATACCGCAGGCCACGTTAAACGAACTGTTCGAAACGGATATTGAACTGGCAAACTGGGGGCGCAGAATGTCGGACTACTTTATTCTGCATCTGGAGCAAATTTTTATGGAGCGCAGTTTTATGCCGGCTGCCCAGCGTTATCATCAGTTGGTGGCGCAGCAACCGGAAATACTGCAGAAAGTGCCATTAGGTCATATCGCATCTTATCTGGGAATTTCGCAGGTTTCACTGAGCCGTATTCGCGCGGGCATCCAATAATCTTATTTTTTTACATATGTAAAAGGGTTTCTTTTCTTCTTTTCCGAATTTTACGGCCCGAAATAAAATCGTAATAGAGAACTCAAGAAAATGAAACAATTCAAAGGCCTGTTTTTCGCAATCATTTCATCTGCTACTTTTGGGATGATACCTTTATTCGCGTTGCCTGCTCTTAAGGCGGGGGTAAATCTCGAATCAGTATTATTTTATCGTTTTGCCATCTCGGCTGTGGCTATTGGTATGCTCCTTGCACTACGGGGGACCTCGTTTCATATCACATTGAAAGAGGGTGTAACTTTGTTCGGATTAGGTGTTTTGTATGCCTTGACGGCTCTTTTTCTTACCGGCTCTTATTTGTATGTACCCAGCGGGATAGCTACCACCCTTCATTTTTTATATCCGGTAGTAGTAACCATGATTATGATTTTATTTTTCAGACATAAGGTTTCACGGCCATTACTCTTTGCGGCATTACTAGCTATAAGTGGAGTGTATCTGCTTTGCAGTACCCAAAGCGGAGGTTCTATCAGTTTGCGGGGTATCGGGATGGTGTTGATTACGGTAATAACATATGCTTTGTATATTGTGGGGATAAACAAATCATGTGTGCGCGAAATGGATGGATTAAAAATGACGTTTTTTGTGCTGTTGTCTTCTACCATGGTTTTTGTCGCGAACTTATTTATACATGGAAGCGGATTGTCGGCGATTCCGGATATCCCGACCGGTATTAATCTATTTATGTTAGCCCTGATACCTACCCTCGTATCCGATCTGACTCTTATCCTGGCTATTCAGCAAATCGGGTCAACCACTACGGCTATTCTCGGCTGTATGGAACCGCTGACCGCCGTTCTGTTGGGTATTTTATTTCTAAATGAATCATTCGGCGTGTTTCAGCTGGCAGGGGTATTGATTATCCTTCTTGCCGTTTTTATTGTTATAATAGACAGCAACCAAGATCAGTTTGCCGGAAAAAGCAAATGGATTACTTTTTTATTCGCACGCAATCGTGCCTGATATCATAAACAGAACAGAAAACTTAATAGATTAAGAATATGATTGAAATAAGAAGAATTACACAGTCAGACGATCAGACTCTGACCCCTTTGATTGCGCTATACGAGGCATCTTTCCCGGAAGAGGAGCGCAGAGAACTTTCGCAATTGAAAAAATTAATCGATTCGGCAGGGCAAATGTTCCTCAACGCGGTGTTTTTTGAAGATCAAATTGCGGGATTATTTATTTACTGGAAAATGGACGGGTTTTATTATCTCGAACATCTTGCAGTACAGCCTGAACTGCGCAATCAAAAACTTGGCGCACGTATTCTGGCATGGGCCGACCAAAATCTGCAAGGACTGCGTCTGCTCGAAGTAGAGCCGGATACAACCGAGATGGCCGCGCGCAGAATCGGTTATTATAAGCGCAACGGGTATGATATACTCACCAAAGATTATGTGCAACCCTCTTATCGCACGGACGAAGATGCCTGCGAATTGTGGATTATGGGAAATACAGACTCGGCCGATTTAGACAATTATATTTGTCAAATAAAAGAACATGCGTATCGAAGACCACAGTGCTTGTAAATAGTTTGGTGGGGGATGCTTTTAGATCATTTACCAAAGCCCAATCCGTTTTCGGATTGGGCTTTTTCTTTTTTTTCTAAAAAAAGTCACGATATGAATGAGTAATAAGGAGTAGATAGTTGTTACATAATAAGAATAATAATTAATTAAATAAAAATGAGTAATTCTTATGATATTTGAATTTTTATAAATAGTTTTAAATAACTAATCCGCTAAAAGCGATTACAGTAACCCTTAATTACTTTATTTATTATGAAAAACAAACATTGGTTTATGACCTTATTCCTTATCGGAATGAATGTCTGTCTGGTATTTGGCCAATCCCGCACAATAACAGGGATTGTAACAGATACAGATAATCAAACACCCCTAACGGGTGCAAGTGTTGTGCGCCAGGGATCGTCTACCGGGACGATTACAGATGTGGATGGAAAATACTCCATTCAGGTAACCTCTCCTTCGGATGTTCTGGTTTTTTCTTTTGTGGGGATGCAGCCTGTAAAGGTGACTGTTGGGGATAAAAGTGTTATTAATGTAAATATGGTAGGCGACGCTCAGCTTATCAACGAAGTCGTGGTAACGGCAATGGGTATTGAGCGAAAATCGGAGTCGCTGACCTATGCAAGCCAGAATATGGCCGGGTCTACCATTACTCGCGCCAAAGATCCGAATATGATCAATGCGTTACAGGGTAAAACTTCCGGTTTGATTATCACTCCGAATGCCAGTGGGGCCGGAGGATCGTCAAAAGTGTTGTTGCGTGGTAACAAGTCGGCACAGGGAAATAACCAGCCTTTGGTAGTGATTGACGGGGTTCCGATGTCGAATCCGGCAACAACCCAGTTATCCGGCGAGTTTTATGGTCGTGACGGAGGCTCTGCCTTAGCCAACCTGAATCCGGAAGATATTGCCAGCATCAACGTACTGAAAGGGGCTTCGGCTGCCGCTCTTTATGGAAGCATGGCTGCCAACGGGGTATTGATGATTACAACAAAAAAAGGGCGAGAAGGCTCAGCTCGCGTTGATTTTTCATCAAGCGTTCAGTTGGAAACGTTATTGGCCGCTCCGAAATTGCAGGATCAATACGGCGCGATTGTAACGGGCGATCAACTAAGTGCAAAGAGCTGGGGCGATAAGCTGACAGAAAAATCAACCGGTGCCGACCGCATGTCGGAATTTTTCCGCACCGGATCTACTTATATCAACTCGGTTGCCGTTAACGGTGGTACTGAGAAAATCAAATCCTACCTCTCTTATGCCAATACTACGGCATTGGGTATCACTCCTACCAATGATTTCTACCGCCATAACATGAATCTTCGCGAAACATTCAATCTGTTTGACAATAAACTGCAGATCGATGGTAACCTGAATTATATCGTTCAGAAAGGAATAAATCGTCCGCACGGAGGGGTTTACTTTAATCCATTGTGCGGTATGTACACTTTCCCGGCCAACGGCGATTTTAAATACTATAAAAAGAATTATGAAGTGTTTGATCCTGCTCAGAATATGATGGTTCAGAACTGGTATACGCCACTTGACGACTTTACGCAGAATCCTTACTGGGTATTAAACCGCAATAAGAGCATTGAGCGCAGAAACCGTATGATGGCTTCGGGTTCGGTAAGATGGAATATCACGGATTATCTGAATGTATTGGGCCGTTTGAGCTATGATAAAACGGTGGATAATTTTGAGCACCGCTTCTATGCTTCGACTACACAAACATTGGTTCCTGCCAATGGCCGTTTCTGGAAAGAAGATTTTGATACTCGTCAATTTTATGGCGACTTCCTGGTTAACTTTGACAAAACGGTTGGCGATTTTGCATTGAGCGCCAGTGTCGGTACCAGCTTTATGAGCTTTAATGCTTATACTCTGAGAATAGACAGTGATAAACTTGGTTTGGTAATTCCAAACTATTTCGTGCCTGAAAACATCAATGGAAATGGCATCCAACGTATGGAAAATCCGCGTAAACGTCTGAATTCAGTATTTGGAACTGCTCAGATTGGTTTCCGTGAGATGTTATATTTGGATGTAACCGGCCGTAACGACTGGTCATCGACACTTGCTTATACGCATAATGAGTCTTATTTCTATCCATCGGTAGGTTTATCGGCTTTAGTAAACCGTATGATTACGATGCCAACAGCGATCAATCAGTTGAAACTTCGAGGTTCTTATAGTGTGGTAGGTAATGACATGCCTGCTTACATTACTTATCCGAAAGACGGATTCAACCTGGGACAGCTCGAAACAAACAATAAAGCGCCATTTACGGAAATGAAACCGGAAAAGATGCATTCAATGGAATTCGGTTTTGACCTGGCATTGTTTGATAACAGCATCAATATCGACTTTACTTATTATAAAACAAACAATAAGAATCAGTATTTCCAGATCAGCGCTCCGATGGCGAGCGGTTACGAGCAGTTGTACATCAATACCGGTAACATTCAGAACTCGGGTATCGAATCGACTATCAGCTATACAAAATCATTTAATGAAGACTGGAGCTGGAAAACCGATTTCAATATGGCTTACAATGATAATAAGATCAAAGAGCTTGATCCACGTCTGGGTAATTACGTAACGATTGGCGAGGGCGCCGGTTTCCGCTTTATTTTGAAAGAGGGTGGATCGTATGGTGACATCTATACACGCGTATTAGAAAGAGAAAACGGTGTAATCAAGGTTGATGCCAACGGACGTCCGATCGTATCAAGTGATTATGAATATGTAGGTAATGTGAACTCGAAATGGCAACTTGGCTGGGGTAATACGATCAATTATAAAGATTGGAACTTGTACTTCCTGATTGATGGCCGTATCGGCGGTAAAACAGTTGGTATGACACAGAGTTACCTGGATAGCTGGGGTGTAACCGAATCAACTGCAAAAGCCCGTAACAAAGGCGGAGTAGATCGTGGTAATGGCGAATTGATTGATGCTCAGGTTTATTATGAAGCTGTTGCCGGTAAAGACAAAGCAGGTAGCGAATATACGTATGACGCAACCAACTTCCGTTTACGCGAATTGTCAATCGGATATACATTCCGTAACTTGTTGGGTGAATCGAAAGATCTTGGTATCTCATTTATCGGTCGCAACTTGTTCTTCTTCCACAAAGACTCACCAAACGATCCGGATCTTTCGATCTCTACAAACAACGGATGGCAGGGATTTGACATTTTCGGACTTCCGGCTACACGCAGTTTCGGTTTAAGTTTAAGAGCAACCTTCTAATTTGATTGATCATGAAAAAAACTATTAATATTTCGGTAAGAAAAATGGTTCCGCTCTTTCTGGCGGGAGCCTTTGTTGGTTCGGTCGGATGCACATCCGATTTTGAGAGCATCAATAATAATCCGAATGGATTGGATGCAAATCAAATTCCTGTAGAATCGCGGTTTGCAATGCCGATGCAATCAATCTATCTGAATTATCAGAATCGCGATTATGAATATCAGCTTCAGCAGAATCTGAATGCCGACTTGTATTCGGGTTATCTGGCTAATCCGACTCCGTTTGGCGGAAACAATAACAACTCTACTTATTCATTGAATGATGGATGGAATAACGTTCCGTTTAAAGCCGGGCTATTGTATGTTATGAAGCCTGTTGCCCAGATTATCGAATCGGCCGGCGAGATGGGTTATTCCGATTATATCGCTTTGGCTAAGATCATTCGGGTGGCAGCTATTCACAGGGTATCGGATATTTATGGGCCGGTACCTTACAGTAAAGCGATGCAGGGAGGACAAAGCGTACCTTACGATTCGCAGGAGTCGCTTTATAATCAATTTTTTAATGAGTTGGAAGAGGCTGCCAATAGCCTGACTACTTTTGTGGATACCGATCCGGCGGCAGCTAATGCACGTATCAAATCGTTCGATCAGATGTGTGAAGGCGATTACGTACGCTGGATTCGTTTTGCCAATACTTTGCGTTTGCGCCTGGCTATGCGTATTGTAAAAGTAAATCCGACCAAAGCTAAAGAGGAGGCCGAAGCTGCTATCGCTCAGAAATATGGTGTACTTACAAGTGCAGATAAAAATATCGAAGTGAAGAGCGATATTCTTACCAATCCGTTGCAGGTAATTTGTTTTGCATATAACGATTGCCGTGTAGGAGCTTCTTATGAGTCAATTCTGAAAGGTTATGCCGATCCGCGTTTGGAAAAAACAATGTTGCCGATCGGGTGGATGAAAAAAGATGGAGAGCCAAGAGATATTTTGGATAAGGAAGGAAAACCACTCGGATATATCGGTAAATACGTGGGAATCCGTCAGGGTGCAATTCTGCCGGATAAGAGCAATTATGAAATGTACTCGAATATCAACATGTCTGCAACTGATAAATCGACCATGAGCTATCCATTGCCAATTATGAAGGTTGCTGAAGCTTATTTTCTACGTGCAGAAGGTGCGTTGCGAGGCTGGAACGTTGGTGGCTCGGCTCAGGAGTTGTATGAAGAAGGAATCCGTGTCTCTTTTAACGAACATGATATTTCGTCAAGCGCGTACGATACTTATATTGCAGACGATACACGGATGGCCGCCGATTATGTGGATCCGTTTAATACCGGAAACAATATTAAAGGAGTTAACAAGGTAACTGTTAAATGGGATAATGGTGCTGATAATGAAGTGAAACTTCAGAAAATCATTACTCAGAAATGGATTGCCATGTTCCCCGAAGGTCAGGAAGCATGGAGTGAATTCCGTCGTACCGGCTATCCGAAGTTGTTCCCGGTTGTAGAGAACAGAAGTGGAGGAGCTATTCCGAATGGCGAATTCATTAAACGTTTGCCTTTCACACTGGATGAACGTAATACGAACCTGCCTGCAGTTGAAGAGGCTCGACAGTTGTTGAACGGTCCGGATAATGCCGGAACACGTTTGTGGTGGGATGTAAATAAAGCAAATTTTTAAGAAGATAAATCAAGATGAATTAAAGGTCCGGTAATAAAACCGGACCTTTTTTTAATTAAAATATTGCCAGAAAGGGATAAGGGTATATATAACATTTAAAATTATATGTTAAGTTTGTAAGCGAATCCAAGGAAAACATGTCTGAATAACACTATATCTTTAAATATCACTTTATGAAAAAAATTCATCACTTATTTTGTTTTTGCACCCTATTGCTTCTGGGGGCCTTCTCTGTGAAGGCGGACAATACCACGAAAAAACCGAGGATCGGTATCGTGGGCATGGCAATCGAATGCAGTACCTTCTCGCCGGCTCAAACAGCCGAATCTGCATTTCGTGTAAAGAAAGAAGAATCTGTTTTTGATTTATATCCGTTTTTGAAAGAGGGGTCCGAATTGCGAAATAAAGCGATTTGGCTTCCGGCAATGGTGTCTCGTGCTACCCCGGGAGGTATCGTTACACGCGAGGCGTATGAATCGTTGATTTCGCAAAGCCTTGAACTGGTTAAAAAGAATATGCCTTACGATGCGATCTATCTTGATATCCATGGAGCTATGAGCGTAGTGGGGATGGATGATCCCGAAGGCGATTTTATTATCCGTCTGCGTGAAGTGGTGGGTGGCAAACCTGTTATCTCTACTTCGATGGACCCACACGGTTGTGTAAGTCATCGTTTGGCTCAGAATACCGATTTGATCACCTGTTTCCGTATGGCGCCACACGAAGATTCGCAAATTTCACGTCAGCGTGCGGTTGAGAATCTGGTAGAGCGTATTGAAAGCGGTAAAGGCAAACCGAAATACAAAGCGTGGGTGTATGTTCCGATTTTGTTACCGGGCGAAAAAACCAGTACGCGTATTGATCCGGGTAAATCGCTTTATGCGAAAGTTCCTGTACTGACAGACGCTAAAAAAGGTGTTGTAGATGGTGGTATCTGGATTTCGTATGCATGGGCGGACGAGCCGCGTAACCATGGTACAGTCATGGTAGTTGGCGACGATAAAAAAGAGGTGGCACAATCGGCTGCCGAACTGGCAAAAAGTTTCTGGAATGTAAGAGATCAGTTTGAATTCGTAGCTCCTACGGCTAGCCTTGATGAATGTCTTGCGGCTGGTTTTGCAAGTACTAAAAAGCCATATTTTATAAGTGATATGGGTGATAACCCTACCGCGGGGGGAGCTGGTGATGTAACCTGGACGCTTCATGAATTATTTAAACGTGAAGAGTTGAAGAAGGCAGGCGGACCAAACTTTATTTATGCGTCTATTCCGGGGCCGGAATTGGTCGAAGCTGCTATCAAAGCAGGAAAAGGAAATGAAGTGTCGGGATTTGCCGGCGCAAAAGAAGATGCTCGCTATTCGGGTCCGATTCAGATTTCCGGTATTGTTGAGGCGATCCGTATTTCAGATACTAATAAAGAGGTGGTGATTCGCAGTGGTTCGATGCACATTATCGTTACTGAAAAACGAAAAGGATATCATTATGAACGTGATTTCGTGAATTTAGGATTGAATCCGCGTACGGCTGATATCGTAATGGTGAAACTGGGTTATCTGACGGAAGAGTTATACGAAATTCAGGCTGACTGGATGATGGCGCTGACAAAAGGTGGCGTAGATCAGGATTTGCTGAATTTGCCATACAAACGTATCCATCGCCCGATGTATCCGCTTGATCCGGATATGAAAACACCGAAACTGAAAGTAGAGTTTATTCCACAATCGAAATAATTGGTTTAGATAATATAAGAAAATGCCCCGAAGTCATTTCAAATTGACTTCGGGGCATTTTTATTGCGTTATGTTTAAGATATCTCTTAATCGATAATACCGTCGCGGCGCATCAATGCGTCGATGGTAGGTTCCTGGCCACGGAAACGTTTGTAAAGTTCCATCGGGTCTTCAGTACCTCCTTGAGAAAGGATATTGTCGCGGAACGACTGAGCTGTTTCCTGATCGAACAATCCATTTTTCTGGAACAGAGAGAATGCGTCTGCATCTAATACTTCAGCCCATTTGTAGCTGTAATATCCGGCAGCGTAACCTCCTGCGAAGATGTGGCTGAAAGTAGCTCCTGTCAAAGAACCATCAACAAATGGCAACAACTGAGTTTTACCAACCGCGTTACGCTCGAATTCGGCAAGATCGCCTTCGATAGGAGCAGTCGTTGTGTGGTAACCCATATCCAGCATACCGAAACTTAGCTGGCGCATACAGCTATAACCTACATTATAGTTTGAAGAGGCTTTGATTTTTTCGATCAGTTCGGCAGGGATTGTTTCGCCTGTCTGATAATGAGATGCGAAAGTGTCAAGATACTCTTTCTGGCCCATGAAGTTTTCAAGGATCTGTGATGGCAACTCTACGAAATCGCGGTAAACACTTGTTCCGGACATTGAGCCGTAAGTAGTGTTTGCAAAGATACCGTGAAGCGCATGACCAAATTCGTGTAGGAATGTATTTGCTTCATCATAAGTAAGCAACGCCGGTTTGTCCTCTGTTGGACGTGTAAAGTTCATTACGATCGTGATGTGCGGACGGCTGTTTTTCTTTCCGTCGATCCACTGACCTTTAAATTCAGACATCCATGCTCCGGCACGTTTCCCTGCGCGTGGGTGGAAGTCGGTGTATAGAATAGCAAGGTATTTGCCATCTTTGTCGAATACTTCGAATGCTTCTACCTCAGGATGGTATACCGGAATTTTTGTATTTTTCTTGAATGTGATACCATATAATTTCGTAGCCAGTCCGAATACTCCTTTTTTCACGTTTTCAAGCGGGAAGTACGGTTTAAGCATTTCGTCGTTGATCTGATATTTGGCATCTTTCAGTTTTTCTGAATAGTAAGAAAAATCCCAAGGCATCAATTCAATCTGTTTTCCTTCCATACCGATCGCGAATCCCTGGATCTCTTTGATCTCCTGTAGAGCGGTAGGGCGGTAAGCTTCTAAAAGCTGGTTTAACAGGTTGTAAACATTCTCCTGGTTTTTAGCCATGCGTTTGTCGAGCGCTTGCTCTGCATACGTTTGTTTACCCATCAGCTGAGCGATAGACAGGCGTGTGGATGCGATTTTACGGATGATATCTGTATTATCGAATTCACCACCTACGCAACGTGACGTATAAGCACGATACAGTTTCTCACGCAAATCACGGCGAGAAGAGTATTGCATGAATGGGATATAGCTGGTCGCAGAAAGTGTAATCAGATATCCTTCTTTTCCTTTTTGTTTAGCTGCAAGCGCACAAGCTTCTTTGAAACTAACCGGAAGACCAGCGGTTTCATCTTCTGTCAATACCATTTCAAAGGCATTCGTAGCTTTCAGTGCGTTTTGTCCGAACTGAAGTGTCAGCTGACCTAATTCCTGAGAAAGCGCGCGGTATTTTTCCTTATCGCTGTCATTCAGGGTAGCACCGTTTGATTCAAAACTTTCGAATGTTTTTTTCAACAGGCGTTTTTGCTCAGGGTTCAGATTGAATTTGTCCTGATTGTCATATACCTCTTTCACGCGGTTGAAAAGAGCCGCATTCAGGATGATGTTGTTTCCGTGTTCAGAAAGCATCGGTTGCACTTTCTGAGAAAGCTCCATCATTTCGTCGTTGCTTTCAGAGCTAAGCAGATTATAGAAAGCGTTGCTTACTTTGTCTAAAAGTTTACCGGCGTTTTCAAGCGCTACGATTGTGTTGTCGAAATCAGGTAATGCGCGGTTGCGAACGATTGCGTTGATTTCAGCATCCGCCTGGCGAATACCTTCTTCAAAAGCGGGCATATAATGCTCTAATTTGATTTCGTTGAAAGGTACAGCCTCATGGGGCGTTTTATACTTTCCGAAAAACGGATTTGCTGCAGATACAGTCATACTTGTTATTAAAAGTACAGATAATAATGTTTTCTTCATTTGTCCTTATTTAGGAGTTTCATTTATATATCCATTGTTGGGCATCTCACGTTTAGGTGAGTTATGGCGTTTACAGTTGCAAAGAAAAATCTTTTTTGACGATTTAGCAAAAGAACTGGCTTTTCTGTGTGCAAATGTTGCATCTTTCGTAAGTTTGCAAAAAGAAAATTACTAAAATGAAGAATAAACTATACACGTTATTGAAGATTTATCTGGGATTCGTGGGAATCTTTGCTTTGCAAAAGCCATTGTTTATGTTATATCACCTTTCCTTATATAAAGGGGATACGGCGGCCGAATGGCTCAAGGTGATCTATCACGGGCTGCCGCTCGACTTTTCAATGGCAGGTTACCTGACCATTATTCCTGTATTGATGATATTGGTTTCTGTCTGGAAGGAGGGTAGCTGGTTGCGTAAAGCGCTCCATATTTATTTTGCTCTTATAAATATGGTTATCGCCATCGTATTTGTGTCGGATCTTGAACTGTATTCTTATTGGGGTTTCCGGCTCGACTCGACTCCGCTGTTTTATCTGAAGTCGCCGGCAAACGCAGCCGCAAGCGTACCGATGCTGATGATGTTTGTAATGCCGTTGCTGATGTTGCTGACATGGTTTGTATTGTATAAGTTGATGAAGCGCACAACAGACGAACCGGATCCGCAGGAAACTGATTTCCGGAAGCGCATCATGCAGTCGGCCACTCTGTTCTTGTTATTGGGAATGCTTTTTATTCCGATACGGGGTGGTTTTTCTGTATCGACAATGAATGTCGGCAAAGTATATCATAGCACGAACATGCTGTTGAATCATGCGGCTATCAACCCGATGTTCAGCCTTATGACTTCGCTTACCAAGGAGGGTGACTTTGGTTCGCAATACCGTTTTATGGAGAATGAAGAGGCAGAGCAGGTTTTCTCACTGTTGAAAGATTCACATCGGTTGTCTCAGCAGGAGGAGAACCTGTTGCATACCAAACGCCCGAATGTCATACTGATTGTACTCGAAAGTTTTTCGGCGAAGATTGTAGAACCTTTGGGCGGAATTTCCGAGGTAGCTCCTACCATGAATCGGTTATATGATGAGGGAATAGCATTTACTAATTTTTATGCCAACAGTTTCCGTACGGATCGTGGGTTGGTATCCATTTTAAGCGGATACCCGGCGCAACCTTCTACTTCGATCATGAAATATCCGGCCAAAACCCAATCGTTACCCTCGTTGTCGGGTACATTGAAAAACGCAGGATACGATCTTGAGTTTTTATATGGTGGCGATGCCGATTTTACCAATATGCGGAGCTATTTTATGAGTGCCGGATTCAATCGTATCGTGGCCGATCAGGATTTTCCGGTAGCAGACCGGTTGTCGAAATGGGGAGTGAACGATGAAAAGACATTCCGTTTTCTCTCAGAATCGTTGAAAGAGCAATCGCAACCTTTTATGAAAATGTTTCTGACGCTAAGCAGTCATGAGCCATTCGATGTGCCGATGCATAAGTTTGATGATCCTTATCTAAACTCAGTTGCCTATACAGACAGTTGTCTGGGTGTATTTATGGATGAATTGAAGGCTTCCCCTTTGTGGGATAATACCTTGGTGATTCTGGTACCCGACCATGCGATGCATTATCCGGCTTCTATTTCGATTTCCGAGCCCGGACGTTACCATATTCCGATGATATGGGCGGGAGGCGCGATTTCTAAACCGCAACGAATCGACACGTATGGATCGCAAATAGATATCGCAGCCTCTTTGTTGCATCAAATGCAATTGCCCTATGATGATTTTACATTTAGTAAAGACCTATTCAATACGAATAACCGGCAATTTGCTTATTATACATTCAAAGACGGATTCGGTATCCTTAAAGATTCGGCAACTTTCGTGTATGATTGTGCTTCCGACCGGGCGATTATGCGCACGGATAATGCCGATCGTGAAATCGAGCAAGAGGGGAAAGCTTTTTTGCAATGTTTGTATAACGATCTGGATAAAAGATAGAAACAATCCTGTTAGGCAAAATGATTTATTGTAAGTAAAAAGATTTCTTTTGTAGTAAAATGTAATAAATTATAGAAAATAAATTGCAAAATTACTTGCATGGTAAGGATGGGGTGCTTACATTTGCAACATCATTAGCAAAAAATAATATAAAAATGGTATCTATTTACGCACATATTCTTGTGGTCATTTCTCTTATTACTATTCTGGTCGTCTTGGCATAGAGTAGAGAGGGGCTGTATATGAATATGTAGTATATAATATTAAAAATATTTTAAACGAAAGCCTTTCTCTGTATCGAGAAGGGCTTTCGTTTTTTTATTCAACGATAGGATACGCGGTAAAAGGTATAAAAAATAGATTCTGCATAAATGAAACATACATTACGAAGTGCACAGAGTACACAAGGACGCCGTATGGCGGGGGCACGCGCTTTATGGCGCGCGAATGGGATGAAAGAAGAGATGATCGGCAAACCGGTGATCGCCATCGTAAACTCGTTCACTCAATTTGTGCCCGGACATGTCCATTTGCATGAAATCGGTCAGTTTGTGAAGTCAAAGATCGAAGAGTTGGGGTGTTTTGCAGCCGAGTTCAATACAATTGCGATCGACGACGGTATCGCAATGGGGCACGATGGGATGCTGTATTCGCTCCCTTCGCGCGATCTGATTGCCGACAGCGTAGAGTATATGGTAAATGCTCATAAAGCGGATGCCATGATTTGCATCAGCAACTGCGATAAAATCACTCCGGGAATGCTGATGGCGGCGATGCGACTTAATATTCCTGCGATTTTTGTATCGGGAGGTCCGATGGAAGCAGGCGATCTGAATGGGAAAAAACTCGACTTGATCGATGCGATGGTGCAGGCTGCCGACGATTCTGTAAATGATGAAACCGTACAACAAGTAGAACGGAATGCATGTCCTTCATGCGGATGTTGCTCCGGAATGTTTACTGCCAATTCGATGAACTGTCTGAATGAGGTTTTGGGAATGGCACTCCCCGGAAATGGAACTATTTTGGCAACACACTCGAATCGCAAAGGCCTATTTGAAAAAGCCGCACGGCAGATTGTGGAAAATACCTATAAATATTACCGCGATGGCGACGACTCGGTACTTCCGCGCTCGATTGCTACGCGCGATGCTTTCTTAAACTCAATGACGCTTGATATCGCAATGGGCGGATCGACCAATACGATTCTGCATTTGCTGGCCATTGCGCAGGAGGCGGGGACCCATTTTACGATGGAAGATATTCATCAGCTTTCGTTAAAAACTCCGGTTTTATGTAAAGTGGCGCCAAATTCGCCCGATTATCATGTTCAAGACGTGAATCGCGCGGGTGGAATCTTATCGATCATGGCCGAGCTGGATAAAGGGGGACTGGTAGCGCGAAATGTATATCGGGCAGATGGTCTGACTCTTGGCGAGGCAATCGACCGGTTCGCACTTTCGGATCAATTGAAAACAGAAGAAGCATTGCGGTTATGGCGTTCGGCGCCGGCCAATCGCTTTAATCTGCAGTTGGGATCACAAGAATCATATTATAAAGAACTCGATACGGATCGCACTAATGGTTGTATCCGCGATATGGCGCATGCTTTTGTAAAAGATGGCGGACTGGCGGTGCTTCGCGGGAATATTGCTCCCGACGGTTGTGTCGTAAAGACTGCCGGAGTAGATGCTTCGATCTTCCATTTCACAGGGCCCGCAAAAGTATTTCAGTCGCAAGACGCAGCATGCGAGGGGATTCTGAACGGCAGTGTGCAAAGCGGCGATGTGGTGGTAATCGTATACGAAGGCCCGAAAGGGGGCCCGGGGATGCAAGAAATGCTTTATCCAACATCCTATATTAAATCACGCCATTTGGGCAAAGCGTGCGCGCTGATTACGGATGGTCGCTTTTCGGGCGGAACTTCCGGATTATCGATCGGTCACATCTCGCCCGAGGCGGCGGCCGGAGGAAATATTGGCCTGGTGCGGGATGGTGATTTAATTGAAATAGATATTGCGAACCGTACGATACAGGTGCTGGTTAGCGACGAAGAGTTGGCTCAGCGTCGTAACCTGGAATTGGCGCGGGGAGCGGATGCTTTTACGCCGGCCCCCCGTGAACGCTATGTTTCGAAGGCGTTGCAAGCGTACGCAAAAATGGTTAGTTCGGCAGACAAAGGTGCCGTTCGGATAATTTAATCGTTTAAAGAGAATGTTATGAACAAGAGGATGACAGGATCGGAAGCCCTTATTCAATCGCTTCTTGCAGAGCAAGTAGATACTTTGTTCGGATATCCGGGCGGGCAGATTATGCCGGTATTTGATGCCTTATTTGATTATCGTGACCGGTTAAAACATATATTGGTGCGTCACGAACAGGGAGCCGTGCATGCGGCGCAGGGATATGCCCGTGTAAGCGGAAAGCCGGGAGTGGTTATTGTAACCTCCGGGCCCGGTGCCACAAATGTGATTACCGGGGTGGCGGACGCGATGATTGATTCAACGCCTCTGGTCGTAATTACGGGGCAGGTGCCGAACGGTTTGCTCGGGACAGATGCTTTTCAGGAAACGGATGTGTTGGGGATCACCTTGCCGATTACGAAATGGAGTTATCAGATCAGAAGTGCCGAAGAGATCCCCTCCGCGATAGCGCGTGCGTTTTTTATCGCCCGTAGCGGACGTCCGGGGCCTGTGGTGCTCGATTTCCCGAAAACGGCACAATTGGGAATGCTCGATTTTAAATATGAGCCGTGCCGCTATATTCGCAGTTATGCTCCGGTACCGACCGTAGATGCGGCTGCCATCGCCCAAGCTGCCGAATTGATCAATGCGGCACGCAAACCTTTCGTGATATTCGGTCAGGGGGTGTTGCTGAGTCATGCCGAAGCCGAATTGAAGCGATTTCTTGAAAAAACCGATATACCGGCGGCGGCCACTTTGCTTGGCTTGTCGGGCTTACCATCCGATTACCCGTTGTTTAAGGGTATGGTCGGGATGCATGGTAATCTGGGGCCCAATAAAAAGACAAATGAATGTGATCTGCTGATCGCTATCGGAATGCGTTTCGACGATCGCGTAACCAGCGATGTGGCAACGTATGCCCGGCAGGCAAAAATCATTCATATTGATATCGACCCTTCTGAAATCGGGAAGAACGTACCGGTTGAGGTAGGAGTATTGGGCGATGCAAAAGAGGTTTTACGCCAATTATATCCGTTGGTTTCTCCCAATAATCATGCCGCATGGAATTGTGAATTCGATGTTTGTAATGAGATTGAACATGAAAAGGTGATCCTTCCCGAAATAAAACCATCGGGCGATATGCTTACGATGGGCGAAGTGGTTGCCCGGATTTCTGAAGCGACAGGCAATAAGGCTGTCGTAGTAACCGATGTGGGGCAGAATCAGATGATGGGAGCCCGTTATTCTGGATTTTGTAACACGCGTAGTCTGATCACTTCGGGTGGTTTGGGCACGATGGGCTTTGGACTGCCTGCCGCTATCGGAGCTAAAATAGCGGCTCCCGATCGTACGGTATGCTTCTTTACCGGCGACGGCGGAATTCAGATGACAGTGCAGGAATTGGGTACGATCTTGCAGGAGGGTACCGGGGTTAAGATAATTGTGCTTAACAACAGTCGCCTGGGGATGGTACGCCAATGGCAGGAGCTCTTTTATCAAGAGCGTTATTCCGAAACCACCATGATTAACCCCGATTTTGTGCAGCTTGCGGCTGCCTATGGTATCAAGGGGTGCTGTGTAACGGAGCGGAATGAATTGTCGGATGCAATACGGGAAATGCTGGCCGATGACAAGCCTTATCTGCTGGAAGTTGCGGTTGAGGAAAAAGGGATGGTTTTCCCGATGATTCCCGGAGGGAAATGTGTGGATAAAATGATGTTGAATACGAACGAATGGTATTAAGCAATGGAAGAGAATACATTATTTACCGTAACGGTTTATTCTGAAAACCAGGTTGGTTTGCTCAATCAGGTATCGATTATATTTACCCGGCGCAACCTGAATATCTGGAGTCTTTCGGTATCCGCATCCGCAATAGAGGGTATTCATAAATTTACGATTGCTTGCCGTACGTCACGCGCATTGATCGAAAAAGTGGTACGTCAGATCGAAAAACGGATCGATGTAATCAAAGCGTTTTATTACACCGACGATGAAATCGTCTATCAGGAAATCGCTTTGTATAAAGTGCCTACCGACAAGATGCTCGAAAGCACCGATTTCGAGGCGATGATACGCCGTCACAACGCACGTATTCTCGAAATGAACGCGGCATTTACAGTAATCGAAAAATCAGGACACTGTCAGGAAACACAGGCTTTGTTTGATGATCTCAACCGTTACGGTGTGTTGCAGTTTGTACGCTCGGGACGTGTTGCAATCACCAAATCGCGCGTAGAGCATGTGTCTAATTTTCTTGAAGAGCAGGAAGTGCGCCGTTTGCGCGAATGTCAAATGAATAATTGCATGCAGAATGAAAACTAATTTTACAGGAATTACCCATTATCCTGTTAATTCAAATCAGGTAAACGCCCAGCAGGAGATGCCTGTTTCTATGGTGGCCCAGTGCCTGATTGATGCGGCTTCACGTCACGCCGAAAAATGGGAATTCGGTTTCCGTCATCTTATACAGAACAACCATGCCTGGGTATTGGCCCGGCTTGCTTTTGAAATGGAGCGCTATCCGAAGGTAGATGACGTATTGACGGTCGAAACCTGGGTGGAAGGCGTCAATAAGCATTTCAGTAGCCGTAATTTCCGAATGCTCGATCAAAATCTGAATGTAATCGGATACGGGCGTAGCATCTGGTCGGTAATCGACTTTGAAACCCGCGAGTCGGTTGATCTTGCCGGATATGAAACGATCGTGAAACTGGCGCAGGATCTTCCTTGCCCGATAGAGCGTCCCGGACGCATCGGTTCGGTAAAGACCGAAACTGGAGTTCCTTACCGGGTGCAGGTAAGTGATCTCGATATTAATCGGCACATGACAAGTGCCCGTTATATCGATCACCTGCTGGATCTGTTCTCATTGGCGCAATTTGATGAAAACAGAGTGGCCCGTTTTGAAGTGCAGTATCTGAATGAGGCCTTGTATGATGAAAATGTGCTTCTGTTAAAAGAAGCCGCTGCTCAAGGTGAATATATATTGGAGATGCGCAACGAAAGCGGTATCTCTTTGTGTAAGTGTAAAAGTGTATTTGTTAATTCATTAAATAATTAAAAGAATGGCTATCATGAATTTTGGAGGTGTTGAAGAAAACGTTCGCACCCGTGAAGAGTTTCCGTTGGAAAAAGCAAAAGAGGTATTGAAAGATGAAGTAATTGCGGTAATCGGTTATGGTGTACAGGGCCCTGGTCAGTCACTTAACTTACGCGATAATGGCTTTAACGTAATCGTTGGTCAGCGCAAGGATTCAAAAACATGGGATAAAGCGATTGCCGATGGCTGGGTGCCGGGCGAAACGCTTTTCGAAATCGAAGAGGCGTGCGAGCGTGCCACGATTATTCAGTACTTGTTGTCGGACGCTGCTCAGATCGCAGTGTGGCCAACCGTAAAGAAACACCTTACTCCGGGGAAAGCGCTTTATTTCTCTCATGGTTTTGCTGTTACTTATAAAGAGCGTACAGGAATCGTTCCTCCTGCAGACGTTGACGTAATCCTTGTCGCTCCGAAAGGATCGGGTACAAGTTTGCGCCGTATGTTTTTACAGGGACGCGGGCTGAACTCTTCTTTTGCCGTTTTCCAGGATGCGACAGGTCGTGCTATGGATCGTGCTGTTGCTTTAGGAATCGGCGTAGGGTCGGGTTATCTGTTTGAAACTGATTTCCGTCGTGAAGTGTATTCAGATTTGACCGGCGAACGTGGTACGTTAATGGGTGCGATCCAGGGTATTTTTGCGGCTCAGTATGAGACACTGCGTGCCAACGGGCATACGCCTTCGGAAGCGTTCAACGAAACGGTAGAAGAGCTTACCCAATCATTGATGCCGTTGGTTGCTGAAAACGGAATGGACTGGATGTATGCAAACTGTTCTACAACCGCTCAGCGTGGTGCTTTGGATTGGTGGAAACCTTTCCGTGACGCTACAAAACCGGTATTCGAAAAACTGTATGCTGAGGTTGCTTGTGGCAATGAAGCACAGCGTTCAATCGATTTGAATTCAAAACCGGATTATCGTGAAAAACTGGAAGCCGAGCTAAAAGAGTTGCGCGAAAGCGAAATGTGGCAGGCTGGTGCTACCGTGCGTAAATTGCGTCCTGAAAATAATTAAGCATTGACAGGAGCTGGATAATAACCGTTGCTGTTTTTTGGACTACGTATTTTGTTAAGGAGGATATGCCAAATGCATTTCCTCCTTTTTTATGAATTCATCAACATATTTCCCCGGCCCCTTGTCCGATTTTAAGGTGCTTATTCTTATTCTCCGAAGTAAAACTTTACTTTTGTGGCTTAATTTTAGGTATTGATTGATTTATGAATATTAAAAATCAGGTCATTAAAGGGCATATAGCCGTATTCCTGGCTGATGTAATCTGGGGGCTGAATGCTCCTATCGGTAAAGCTGCGCTACAACACATTTCCGCGTTGTCTCTCACTACGTTCCGGATGACGGGTGCAGCTTTATCGTTTCTCTTACTCTCGTTATTCCTTCCTCGTGAAAAAGTAGCCCCGGCCGATAAAATCCGCCTTTTCTTTGCCGGATTATTCGGAGTAGCAATCAATCAGGGATTCTTCATCCTTGGGTTATCCCATACCTCTCCGGTAAACGCCTCTATCGTTACCACTACACTGCCGATAATAACGATGTTATTTGCCGCACTATTTTTGCGCGAGCCTATCACCGGCAAAAAGATAATCGGTATTTTACTGGGTGCCTCGGGTGCCTTGATTCTTATATTGGGCAATGGCGGTTTTTCTTTTACGGGAAGTATGAAAGGCGATCTGTTTTGTTTATTGGCTCAAGCCAGCGTAGCGCTTTACCTGACTTTGTTTAAAAAACTTTTCACCCGTTATTCACCCTTTACCGTTCTCACATGGATGTTTTGCTTTGCGTCACTTTGTTTTGTCCCTTTCTCATGGCATGAAGTGGCCGCCATATCTTATGGTGCATTGTCGGGCATGGCTTGGGCTCAAATCGCATTCGTCGTTTTTGGCGGAACGTTCCTCGCCTATATCGGTTTCCAAATAGGTCAGAAGTACCTGCGTCCCACCGTGGTCAGTACCTACAATTATGTACAGCCTGTAGTAGCCACGATTGCTGCCGTTTGGGCCGGAATGGATACGTTCGGATTAAATAAGGCGGTCGCAGTTGTCTTAGTATTTTTGGGTGTGTATTTTGTTACGCTCAGCAAATCGCGGTCGCAGATGGAGGGCTTAAAGCGGGGATAAAATTTGATATAAAGCTCCGGGGTGTTATATTTGTGATTCGTAACTTAATATTAATAAATATTTATCACGAAATCCCGTTTGCATTTTATTCCTAATATCTTTTTAACCTTTAAATTCGATGTATCTTAATGAATCAGCCTCTTATTTGTATGACCGTGCTTTCGGTTTTGTCCCTTATTCCAGCGAAAAGTATAAGTGTAAATCAAGTATCTTTTGACGGAACAAGTCAATTTTTAACAACAGCTCCTGACGGCATTCCGTTTGTAGTAACTGAGCATGGTTGGAATCCTGACAATTTGGGAAATCACCGTGTCGTATTAGAAGCTTCACAAAAAGGAGTTAATACGTTTTATATCCCATGGCGACGTCCCGATTTGCGTCCCGAAACGAAACGCTTGATATTACATGAGGTCGGAAGAGAAAGTGAAAACGATTCGATTCGTATTCTTGATTTTAATAATGAATATGCTCGTATCGAGTTTTATGCTCAGGAAGCCGGGAGGCAGTATTATCTTTATTATCTCCCTTATAAAAAAGCTCCTCAGTGGGGAGATGCCAGATACTATATTCATAATGACTATATTGCACCTGACTCATCCCAGCTGACATTTAACTTTACAGAGGGGCCTGTTGTCAACGGAAAAGTTGTCCGTTTTGAGAGCCGTAGCAGTTTTGATTATTTTACGTCGATGGGGCTCATCGCAACACGTCAAGAGATAGACAGTCTTGCAGATCATTATCCGCAGGCAATGGTTCTTTTTGCTGAGAACAGGGCTTTCCCGATTCGGTTGTCTGCAACATTACCCTCGCGTTGGGTCGAAACCGGACCGGTGGATAAAATAGAAGATGTCGTAGCAAAGAACGAATACTACTCCTATCAGATTGGTGTTTGGGCACCTCGGAAAGAGTTGAAAAATATTTCTGTCCGTTTTTCTGATCTGAAAAATGGGGATTTCATAATTCCCGCTTCTAACCAAACCTGTTTTAATCAAGAAGGCATCAATTGGGATGGTAATCCGCTTACGTTTCGCGTAGATGTAGCTCCGCGTCATATTCAGTCCTTATGGTGTGGAATAGATATACCCAAAGATACCCCTGCGGGAGTCTATTCGGGAAAAGCAATTGTGTCTGCAGAGGGAGAAAAGCCACAAGAAATAAATTTGATTTTAAATGTGACTAATCAGATCCTGGCAGATAGGGGGGATAATGAAACATGGCGACATTCTCGTTTGCGATGGCTTAATTCCACACTCGGAACAGATGACAAACCGGTAAAGCCTTATATTGCAATGGAATTGGCTGGTAAAACGATTACAGCAACCGATAAGGTTGTTACTTTAGCATCTTCCGGACTACCGGCCCAAATCCGGATCAATGATAAAAAGGTGCTCTCTTCCCCGATTCGTTTTGTTGTAGAAACTAATAAGGGAGATATTGTTTTGAATTCTAAATCGCTTGATATAAGGAAAAATGATGAGGGAAAAGTGAGTTGGAGTGGAAATATGGAAAAAAAGCAACTTAAGTTTAATCTGAACGCCACAATGGAATTTGATGGATATATGCGTTATCAGATTGAAATGGTTGCTGTTAAAGAACCGGTAATTGTACGAAATATCCGAATGGAGATGGAGATGACCTCTTACAGTTCCACTTATTTTATGGGAGCAGGTTTAAAAGGGGGATATACGCCACAAACCTATGATTGGCAATGGACCGGGCCGTATGATAGCTTTTGGATTGGGAATGCTCATTGCGGATTGCATGTAGAATTACGCGGTGGAGCGTATCATGGTCCTTTATTAAATGATTATAAGCCGACACCTCCTCTCTCATGGGCTAATTACGGAAAAGGAGGGGTTGCGCTAAACCGAAATAATAAATCGGAAGTTGCGTCTATTGCAGTTTATACCGGCAACGATACCTTGACTTCAGTTAAAAAGGATTTTGAATTTGGTATTTTAATTACACCGGTCAAACCGATTGATACGAAGAAACATTTTTCTGAACGGTATTTTCATAAAGATCCTGCAGATTATCGCTTGGCAAAAGATTCGCTGGCCAATATTATTAATATCCATCATGCACGCAAATTGAATCCTGTTATCAACTATCCATGGATCGTTCAGGAGCCGTTGAAGCAATATATCGATTCAATGCATCAGATTGATATGAAGGTGAAGTTATATTATACCATTCGTGAACTGACAACGCATGCCCGGGAGGTGTATGCATTAAAAAGCCTGAAACATGAAATTTTTGTTCCTGGTCAAGGATATGGTCTGCCTTGGACTTGTGAACATTTGATCGATGATTACCGGCCGGCATGGTTCACTGAAATTGAGAATGAGCAGTATGATGCAGCATTAGTGGTCAATGGTTTTTCCCGGTGGATTAATTATTACCTCGAAGGATTGCGTTGGATGCTTGAGAATTATAAAATTGACGGGATTTATATGGATGATGTTTCTTTTGATCGTACGGTATTGAAACGAATGCGTAAAATTATGGAAGAAACAAGCCCCGGGTCATTAGTTGACTTACATTCGAATACAGGTTATTCTGTCGGACCGGAGAATCAATATGCCGACTTCTTGCCTTATATAGATCGTACATGGTTCGGTGAAAGTTATGAATATGATAAAATGACACCGGAT
>JAVVPN010000005.1:0-62745 GCA_036655755.1 Bacteroidales bacterium
ACCTCATGATTATGAATCATGCGCTCTAACCGACTGAGCTATCTCGCCATCCTTAGCAACCGTTGTTTTTCCCGATTGCGTTGCAAAGATAGAGGTAAAATTTAATTCTCAAAAATTTCAGAAACCTTTTTTTCATCGCTTTTCTGCACTCAAACGGCATTCATATTCGCTTTCAATAAATTAGACATGAAAAAAAAATTCAAATTGAGTGAAAAAAAATTCGTCCGGCATTTTTCATCCTTCCCATTTTTTTTCACCGCCACAATTAATTTAAGTTTGTTATTATATATATACTAATTTTTTTATTTATATATTGCCCAAAAATACGATTACCATGACAAAAGAAAAGTTTAATATTGAGTACAGCCTTAAAAGCGTATCGCCGAATGTATTATGGAACTACATCGGTACCGCGCCGGGATTGGCTAATTGGTTTGCAGATGACGTACGTCTGTGTGGTAAAAAATATACCTTCTTCTGGAATAAGATGCCACAGGATGCCGATCAGATCGGATGCAGAACAGGCGTATTCATCCGCTTCCGCTGGCATGAAGAGGACACGGTAAAAACATTCTTTGAATTCCGCATCCATCAGATCGAGCTGACCGGCGGTACGGTATTGGAGGTAACCGATTATGCCTATCCGGAGGAGCTGGAAGATTCGGTAGAGCTATGGAACACGCAAATCGAAAACCTGAAAAGGAAACTGGGAATTTGAATTTCAATTTTTTGCATTACTTTTGCGTACAATCTAATTTGATATGTTGCGCATAAAAAGATTATACACCTTTATACTTCAGACATTTCTACCTGTCTTTTGCATGACCTTCTTTATATGTCTTTTCATCGTATTGATGCAGTTTCTGTGGAAATACGTCGACGAGATGGTAGGTAAAGGGCTTGAAATAAGAGTTTTGTTTGAATTATTTTTCTACGCGGCGCTATCTTTGGCGCCAATGGCTCTTCCTTTGGCAATTTTGCTTGCTTCATTGATGACCTTTGGTAATCTGGGCGAACGCCTGGAACTATTGGCAATGAAAGCGGCGGGAGTGTCACTGATTAAAATCATGCGCCCGCTGATCGTTACGGTAGGCATTATTGCCGTAGGAGCATTTTTCTTCCAAAATGAAATTTTACCGCGCTCGCAGGTAAAACTATACTCCCTTCTTTTTTCCATGCGGCATAAATCGCCCGAACTGGATATTCCCGAAGGTGTTTTCTACAAAGAAATCGATGGATACAACTTATACGTCAAACACAAAAACCGCGATACGGGGATGTTGTATGACGTAATGATTTATGATGTATCGGGTAGCTTTGAGGATGCGGCCGTAATTGTAGCCGACTCGGGTAAATTAAAAATGACAGATGACAAACGTTTTCTGATTCTTTCGTTGTGGGACGGCGAGTCGTTCGAGAACCTGAAGGATCAGCGCACGGCCACCTCCAACGTACCCTACCGTCGCGAAACATTCGGCAAAAAAGATATCGTAATTGAGTTTGACGCCAACTTTAACCGTATGGACGAGTCGTTCATGTCGAACCAGTATATCGGGAAAAACATGAAGGAGCTGCAGTCGTCAATCGATTCATTAACGTTGCGAAGCGATTCGGTAGCTACCCAATACGCTACTTCGCTGAAAAAAAGCACTTATTTCAGAGGTACCCTCAATGATGCGGCAGTTGATTCGGTACTCAATCAAACGCTGACAAAAGCAATCGATATCGACCAGACACTTCATAAAGCGACGTTACGCGAACGGCAGAACATCTATACGAAAGCCGCTTCAAAATCGAATTCGATCGAGCAGGACTATATGTTCAAGAAAAGCATGCAGGAGGATGAAAACAAAGTGATCCGCCGCCATGAAATCGAGATGCATAAGAAATTCACGCTCTCTATCGCGTGTCTGCTGTTCTTCTTTATCGGCGCTCCGCTGGGAGCGATCATCCGTAAGGGGGGACTCGGTATGCCGGTGATCATTTCGATCTTTCTGTTTATCGTATATTATATTATAGATACGGCAGGATATAAATTTGCCCGCGACGGTCAATGGGCGGTATGGGAAGGAATCTGGTTAAGCTCGGCCTTTCTGCTTCCGCTGGGTATTTTCTTTACGACGAAAGCGGTAAACGACTCGGTGTTGTTCAACATGGAAGTGTATGCAGACGTACTGCGCAATTTGTTGGGCCTACGCAAAAAACGAACATTCGAGCGAAAGGAAGTGATTATCGAAACCTTGAATAAGGAAGCGCTCCGAAAAGATATCTCAGAGCTCAACGATATGTGCGAAGCGTATCTGACCGCTTCGGCCGATATCCGCTCTATCAATTATCTGAATTTTTACACTGGCAAATATGCACCCCAAGGACTGGAAGATCTGGTGGTGAAATATAATATCATGCTGGAGACAGCCAGCAACTCAGACGACCGGAATTTCCTGAAGAAGCTTTCCGAGTCGCCGGTTTTATACAAAATGAATTTCGGATCGCCGGCACACAGCAAATGGAGCAGTATTCTGTTAGCGCTGTTCGTACCGTTTAGTTTACCTTATTATTTGTTTGCCATCTTTAAACGCAGACAACGAATGAATGCGATTCGGGAAGTGATTAAAAACAACCGGGAATTACTAAATTTACTATAGGATATAAAAACTCACAATATGAGCGAATTCAAATTAAATACAATAGAAGAAGCGATCGAAGAGATCCGTCAGGGAAATCTGATCATCGTTGTGGATGATGAAGACCGCGAAAACGAAGGCGATTTCATTGCTTGTGCAGAACTGATGACCCCTGAAAAAGCAAATTTCATGGCGCGTTACGGTCGCGGACTAATGTGTGCGCCAATGACAGACGAGCGTGCGGATGAATTGGAACTGCCTTATATGGTAAGCTCGAACACTTCGCTGCATGCGACGCCGTTTACCGTATCGGTAGACTTGCTGACTCATGGCTGTACAACCGGTATTTCGGCTTACGACCGTGCAACAACTTTAAAATATCTTGCCGATCCGAATACGAAGGCTGAAGAATTTGGACGTCCGGGACATATCTTCCCGCTTCGTGCCCGTAGCCGTGGTGTATTGCGCCGTGCCGGCCATACGGAAGCCGCAGTAGATCTATGCCGTTTGGCAGGATTGCAGCCGGTAGGATGTCTGATTGAGATTCTGAATGAGGATGGCACAATGGCCCGCCTACCGGAATTGATGGAGATGGCCAAAGAGCATAACATGAAGATCGTTTCGGTAGCTGAGCTGATCAAGTACCGTTTGAAAGAGGAATCGTTGGTTGATATGGGTGAAGAGGTAAACATGCCCACTCATCACGGCAACTTCCGTCTGATTCCTTTCCGCCAAAAATCGAACGGCTTAGAGCACGTGGCGCTCATCAAAGGAGACTGGAACGAGGATGAGCCGATTCTGGTGCGTGTACATTCGTCGTGCGTAACAGGCGATATCTTCGGATCGATGCGTTGCGAATGTGGCGAACAGCTACATAAGGCGATGGAAGCGATCGAAAAAGAGGGTAAAGGCGTGATCGTATATATGAATCAGGAGGGTCGCGGTATCGGACTGATGGCAAAAATGCAAGCGTACAAATTGCAGGAACAAGGAATGGACACGGTGGATGCCAACCTACACCTTGGTTTTGAAGCAGACGAACGCGATTATGGCGTGGGAGCGAATATTCTGAAAATGCTCGGCGTTTCAAAAATGCGTTTGATGACCAACAACCCCGTAAAACGAATCGGACTGGAAGGATACGGACTGGAAATCGTTGAAAATGTGCCGATTGAAATCGAGCCAAACAAATACAACGAGTTTTACATGCATACCAAAAAAGAGCGCATGGGCCATATCTTACGGAATGTGAAATAATCATTGTTATAGAATACGTATAAATAGCAGAATAATGCAAGCAAACAGCGAGCTTATTCTGCTATTTGTTTTGTTAATTCATTGATTTTATATTCTTTTGCATCCAGATCAAAAGATCGCTCATTAAACTCACCAAGAAAAATTAAAATTCGAATGAATCAAGTTTCAGCACGTTTGGCCAGCCTTTCCCCTTCGGAAACGTTAGCTATGTCTCAGAAAAGTAATGAATTGAAAGCTCAGGGATTTGATGTTATAAACCTGAGTGTCGGCGAACCGGATTTTTATACACCCGCGCACATTAAAGAAGCAGCTAAAAAAGCGATCGACGACAACTTTTCTTTTTATTCGCCGGTTCCGGGATATATGGACCTGCGTAAAGCGATCTGTAATAAGTTGAAACGTGAAAACGGACTGGATTATAAACCGGAGCAAATCATTGTATCGGGAGGAGCAAAACAGTCTGTATGCAACGCACTATTAAGCCTTGTGGGTCCGGGCGACGAAGTAATCGTGCCAACTCCGGCATGGGTAAGCTACTTTGAGATGGTAAAGCTTGCCGAAGGTAAAAACGTAATCATCAAGGCCGGTATCGATCAGGATTTCAAAATCACACCCGAGCAGCTCGAAGCAGCCATCACCCCCGCAACCAAAGCCATTATCCTTTGCTCTCCGTCTAATCCGACAGGCAGCGTGTACAGTAAAGAGGAATTGAAGGCGCTTGCCGACGTATTGGCAAAGTATCCGCGCGTGATGATCATTGCCGACGAAATTTACGAACACATCAATTACATTGGTAAGCACGAAAGCATCGCCCAGTTTGAAGAGGTACGCGACCGCGTGATCATCATCAACGGGGTATCGAAAGCATACGCGATGACCGGATGGCGTATCGGTTTTATGGCGGCTCCGCTTTGGGTGGCAAAAGCATGCAATAAACTACAGGGACAATACACCTCAGGCCCCTCTTCTATCGCTCAGAAAGCAGCGGTGGCTGCCTACGAAGGCCCGCAGGAGTGCATCGCTGAGATGCGCGAAGCATTTGAACGCCGTCGTAACCTGGTAGTAGGGTTGGCAAAAGAGATTGACGGATTTAAAGTAAACGTTCCGACAGGCGCATTCTACCTGTTTCCGGATGTAAGCGCGTTGTTCGGCAAATCGTATGAAGGACGTGTAATCAACGATTCTTCAGACCTGGCCATGTTCTTGCTTGAAAAAGGATTGGTGGCAACAGTAGCCGGCAGTGCATTCGGAGCTCCTGAATGCTTGCGCTTCTCTTATGCTACTTCAGACGAAAACCTGGTAGAAGCGCTGAAGCGTATTAAAGATACGGTTGCTTTGTTGAAATAAGCACCTTCTCATAAAATCATACCTCAGGGTGGCGGGCAGATTCAATAAAATGAATACGCCCGCCACCCTGTCGGTTATAAAGGTTTCGTTAAAACGGAATCCCCGTTTCCCGTTTCGTACAGTCCATCACGAACATACTCTCGAGCGAACCCAGCGAATCGAGCTGTCCCAGTTTATGGATAATAAATTCCTGATACTGCTTCATGTTCGCCACATGAATTTTAAGCAGGTAGTCAAAATGGCCCGAGATGTTGTAACATTCGGTTACTTCGGGTATCTCACGGATCGCCTGCGTAAAAGCGAGTGCGATTTCGGTATTCAGCTGTTTCAACTTGACATTACAAAACACCACGAAACCCAGATTCAGCTTTTCGGCATCAATCAGCGCAACGTATTTTTGAATATATCCTTCGTTTTCGAGCCGTCTCACCCGTTCGAAAACAGGCGTGGTAGAAAGATTCACTTTGGCGGCAAGCTCTTTCGTAGTCATATTTGAGTTTTCCTGCAGGATACGCAGCAAGCGCAAATCAGTAGCATCTAATTTCTCCATAGAATATTTTTCTTTTGCGATGGGACAAACCACCGCTCTACTTTTTGTTTATTCTTTACAACCTATACAAATTAGTTATATTTTCTTGATTTAAGCAAATCATATCATCATATTTTCTTTATACATAGCTTTGTGTAGAAATAACAGATCAAAAACTACTAAAAATATAAAGCTATGGGAACTACAGACAACTTCCGCACCAACCTTCATTTTGAAACTTTGCAGCTACATGTCGGACAGGAAACTCCCGATCCGGTAACCGGAGCACGCGCCGTGCCGATTTATCAAACCACTTCGTATGTATTCGACAATTGCGAACAGGCTGCCGCCCGTTTCGGTTTACGCGAAGGAGGAAATATATACGGCAGGCTCACGAATCCTACCCAAGACGTATTCGAACAACGTATAGCCGCCCTCGAAGGAGGCGTGGCAGCATTGGCTGTAGCCAGCGGAGCGGCAGCTGTAACCTATGCTTTACAAAATATCACCCGGCAAGGCGATCATATCGTAGCGGCAAAAACGATTTACGGCGGAAGCTATAATCTGCTGGCACATACCTTCCCTGCCAATGGCGTAACCACTACGTTCGTCGATCCTGACGAACCCGCTAACTTTGAGCAGGCCATTCGCGCAAACACCAAGGCGATCTTTATCGAATCGCTTGGCAACCCCAACTCCAATATCATCGATATAAAAGCGGTAGCGGATATCGCCCACAAACATGGCATCCCGCTGATCGTGGATAACACATTCGGGACACCCTACCTGATTCGGCCGTTCGAACACGGTGCGGATATCGTAATACATTCGGCCACAAAATTTATCGGTGGCCACGGTACTTCGCTGGGAGGCGTCATCATCGACGGAGGCAAATTCAACTGGAGCGCGAATGATAAATTTCCGCAACTTTCGAAACCGGACGCAAGTTATCACGGAGTGGTCTTTACCGATGCATGCGGAGCAGCCGCATTCGTCACCCGCATTCGTGCCGTGATTCTGCGTGATACCGGAGCAGCCATCAGTCCGTTCAACGCATTTATTCTTTTGCAAGGGTTAGAAACACTGTCATTGCGCGTAGAGCGCCATATAGAAAATGCATTAAAAGTAGTCGATTTTCTAAATCGCCATCCCAAAGTAAAACGGGTGAACCATCCCGGTCTCCCCTCCCACCCCGATCATCAACGCTACCAGGCGTATTTCCCGAAGGGAGCCGGCTCGATATTCACGTTCGATCTGCAGGGGGACGAAAAAGAAGCACATGCATTCATCGATAATCTGAAGCTTTTTTCGCTTCTCGCCAATGTAGCCGATTCGAAAAGCCTCGTGATTCATCCCGCCAGCACCACCCATTCGCAACTATCGGCAGCCGAAAAACAAGAGCAACAGATATTTAACAGCACAATCCGCCTCAGTATCGGCACGGAACACATCGAGGATCTATTGGCAGATTTAACACAAGCATTCAAAAAAATCTAATTTTTAAACAAACATTATAGATTCTCTCTTCGGTATTTGTCGGAGAGAGAATTCTTATATTAAAAAATATATTATCTTAGCAAGCGCTATTAATAAAATAATTTATTATCAAGCACCTATCAATTCATCACTTTACATTTAACTCAATCTAAAATGAGAAAACGCATCCTAAGCATGTATTCTACGGCTGCATTATGTTTTTTGACAGCTTGTGGAGAGCAATCTTCCGAAACGAAGTCTTACAATCAGGGAATCAATGTAATTCCTGTTCCGGCCGAACTTTCTCAACAAGAAGGCTTTTTCAAACTACAGAAAAAAACCTCTGTTTTTGCATCTTCACCTGAAGCTAAAACAATCGCAGAGTTTTTTGCTGCTAAAATGAATGCATCTACCGGATATAATATTACTGTCTCTGACAAGAATACAGCCGGAAACATCGCTTTATCAATCAACGAACAGTTAGATGTAAATAACGAAGGTTACAAGCTAAATGTAACCAAAGAGGGAGTTCAGATCGAAGCAAAAACACCTCAAGGCCTATTCTACGGTATGCAAACGCTGATGCAGCTATTGCCGGCCGAAATCGAAAGCCCTAAAGTTGAAAAAGGAATCGCTTGGAACATCCCTTGTGTAACTATTAAAGATGAGCCTCGCTTTTCTTACCGTGGTGTGATGCTTGACCCATGTCGTCATTTCATTCCGGTTGAAAATATCAAAAAACACCTGGATGTGATGGCTTTATTCAAAATCAACACATTCCACTGGCACCTTACCGAAGACCAGGGATGGCGTATTGAAATCAAAAAATATCCGAAACTAACCGAACAAGCTTCTAAACGCATCGACGGAGAAGGCACCGAGCATGGTGGTTTTTACACACAAGAACAAATCAAAGAAGTTGTTGCATACGCACAGGAACGTTTTATCACGGTTATTCCTGAATTAGAGATTCCGGGACACGAACTTGCCGCTATCTCGGCTTATCCAGAATTATCTTGTAAAGGCGAACCAACAACGCCACGTATCATCTGGGGCGTTGAAGATATCGTAATGTGTCCGGCTAAAGAAAATACATTCCAGTTCATCGAAGACGTAATCGCCGAAATGGTACCGTTGTTCCCGGGCGAATACTTCCACATCGGAGGTGACGAATGTCCGAAAACAAGCTGGAAAGAGTGTCCTAACTGCCAGGCTTTGATCCGCAAAGAGGGATTGCAGGGCGACAAACATCATTCGAGCGAAGAAAAACTTCAGAGCTATGTAATTCGTCGTGCAGAACAGATGCTTGCGAAACATGGCAAGAAAATTATCGGATGGGATGAAATCTTAGAGGGTGGTATCGCTCCGACGGCTACCGTAATGTCATGGCGAGGTGAGGAAGGCGGTATCGCAGCCGCTTTGATGAACCACGACGTAGTGATGACTCCGGGAAGCAACGGTATGTACCTTGACCATTATCAGGGAGATCCTAAAATCGAACCGGTTGCAATCGGTGGATATACAACGCTTGAAAAAACATACAGCTACAATCCGGTTCCGGATACATTGGTGGCAATGAATAAATCGCATTTCGTTAAAGGAGTGCAGTGTAACCTTTGGAGCGAATACATGTATCGTCCGGAATTGGTTGAATACCGTGCTTACCCACGTGTGGTAGCTCTTTCTGAAATTGCATGGTCGCAGGTTGCAAACAAAGATTACGCCGATTTCGAACGTCGTATCAACAATGCTTATGTTCGCCTCGACGGTCACAACATCAACTATCATATTCCACAACCGGAACAGCCTAACGGATCTTGCAACACGGTTGCATTTACTGATCAGGCAAAACTTGAGTTCAAAACAACTCGTCCGGTGAAAATGGTTTATACTACCGACGGAAGTGATCCGACACCACAATCAACAGAGTATACAGCTCCGCTTGATATCAACGAGACTACGACGCTAAAAATCCGCTCGGTTCTTCCTTCAGGAAAAATGAGTCCGGTACGTAACATCTCGGTTGAGAAGCAAGCGTTATCTCCGGCCAAAGAGGTGGCAAACACCACTCCGGGACTAAAAATGGCGATTATCGACGGTACTTACCTGGATACAAAAGCATTAGACAATACCAAAATAACAAAAGAAACGACGCTTAAAAGTCTGCGCGACTTGCGTAGCCAGGTTAAAACCAGCGAAAGCATGCGCAATGTAAATAACTACGCTGCAATCGGTACCGGTTATGTAAACATTCCGGAAGATGGCGTGTACTACTTTACATCGAACAATGACGAAGTTTGGATCGACGGTAAACTGATCGTAGACAACGGCGGCGAAGTGAAAAGATTCTCTCGCAAAGATGGATCAATGGCCTTGAGCAAAGGGTTGCACGAAATCAAAGTGGTATTCCTTGGTCACATCATGGGTGGATGGCCTTCACTTTGGGATGATGCAAGCGTAAAAATCCGCAAATCGGATGCAGCGCAATTCTCTCCGATCACACCGGAAATGCTTGTTTTCTAAAACATAAAGTAAAGCGTAACGCTTTGTTATAATAGCAAATCCGCTCTCCTTCCTATCAAAACGGAAAGAGGGCGGATTTCTTTTTTATAGCGGTCGGAGTACTTCTGAAAATAAAAGCCCTCGCTCCTGGTGATGGCCCGAGAAGAACCCGAGTGTCGCCCGCGGAGAATTTAACTGCCGCCCGAGAAGAACCCATCTGCCGCTCGCGGACGAACATTGTGTTCCTCCCGAACAATTTTCAGGTTGCTCGCCGGGGGTAGTCAGATTATTCGCGAACAATCTGCCGAGTAGAGGTGATAAAAAAGAGAAGAACATATGAATTAAGTTTTTAATTTGATTTTTGTTTTTTACGCTTCTGTGCCCTCCTTATTATTCGTATCTTTGGCGTTCTCAAAAACAGAATAAAAGACCTTCACATAGCGTTATGCAACCATTTGTACATCTTCACGTTCACTCCCAATATTCTATCCTCGACGGGCAGGCCGCCATTGGCGCGCTCGTTGATAAGGCGATGAAAAACGGGATGAAAGCGATTGCCGTAACCGACCACGGCAACATGTTCGGTATCAAAGAGTTTTTCAATTACACGAATAAGAAAAACGGTGCCGTTAATGGCGAAATCAAGGGATTAAAAAAACAACTGAAAGCGCTTGAAGCTGCCGAAGGCGACCATTCGGCCGCCATTGCCGAGCTGCAAGCACAAATCAGAGAAAAAGAATTGATGCGCTTCAAACCTATTTTCGGTTGTGAAGTGTATGTGGCTCGACGTGGACGCCAAAGCAAAGCGGGTAAAGAGGACCAGAGCGGTCATCACCTGATTTTGCTGGCTAAAAACGAAAAGGGATACCGCAACCTGATCAAACTGGTTTCGATGGGGTGGACCGAGGGATACTATTACCGTCCGCGCGTCGACAAAGAGATTCTTGAAAAATATGCCGAAGGACTTATCGTGAGTTCAGCCTGTCTGGGAGGTGAAATTCCGAAGCTGATTCAGGCTGGAAACCTCGAAAAGGCGGAAGAATCGATCCGTTGGTTTAAAAATATATGGGGTGACGACTATTACCTCGAATTGCAACGCCATAAGACGAACGATCCGAATGCAAACCGAGAGGTGTATCCGATTCAGCATCAGGTAAATGAAGAGTTGGTGAAGCTGGCAGCGAAAACGGGTGTTAAGCTAATCTGTACCAACGACGTGCACTTTGTAAACGAAGAGCACGCGGAAGCGCACGACCGTTTGATCTGTCTGAGTACGGGAAAAGACCTGAACGACCCGAACCGTATGCGCTACAGCAAGCAGGAATGGATGAAAACGCAGGAGGAGATGAACGAATTGTTCGCCGATCTTCCGGAAGCGTTGGCAAATACTGCTGAAATTGCCGATAAGGTGGAGTTTTACACCATCGACCACGGTCCGATTTTGCCGAACTTCCCTCTGCCCGATGGCTTTACGGATGATAATGACTACTTGCGCCATATCACCTATGTGGGAGCGAAAGAGCGTTGGGGCGAATTGACGGATGAGCAGAAAGAGCGTGTCGATTTCGAGTTGGCCACCATCAAGAACATGGGATTCCCGGGATACTTCCTGATTGTACAAGACTTTATCGCGGCAGCCCGCAAGATGGGCGTGTCGGTGGGTCCGGGACGTGGTTCGGCCGCCGGTTCGGCAGTAGCCTACTGTTTGAAGATTACGGATATCGACCCCATCAAGTACGACCTCCTGTTTGAGCGTTTCCTAAACCCCGACCGTATCTCGTTGCCCGATATCGATATCGACTTCGACGATGACGGACGCGGAGAGGTATTGCGCTGGGTAACCGAAAAATATGGTTACGAAAAGGTGGCGCACATCATCACCTATGGTACGATGGCTACCAAATCGTCGATCAAGGATGTGGCGCGTGTGCAGAAACTGCCGCTGTCCGAATCAGACCGTCTGACGAAACTAATTCCGGATCGATTGCCGGAGGTGAACGGAAAATCACTGAAAATCAACCTTAAGAATTGTATCGAAAACGTACCGGAACTGATGGATGCGGTGAACTCGCCGAATCCGATCATTGCCGATACGATGAAATATGCCCAGATGCTGGAAGGTAACGTGCGTAATACCGGTGTGCATGCCTGCGGTATCATCATCGGGCGCGACGATATTACCGACTGGGTGCCGGTAAGTACTGCCGACGATAAGGAGACGGGCGAAAAGATGCTCGTTACCCAATACGAAGGATCGGTTATCGAGGATACGGGATTGATCAAGATGGACTTCTTGGGATTGAAGACACTTTCGATCATTAAAGAAGCGATTGAGAATATCCGTCTGTCGAAAGGGATTGTGATCGATATCGATACGATCGATATTGAAGACCCTACGACATACAAATTATATAGCGACGGGCGCACTACCGGTACCTTCCAGTTTGAATCGGCGGGTATGCAGAAGTATCTGCGCGAGTTGCAACCCACTACGTTCGAAGACTTGATCGCGATGAATGCCCTTTATCGTCCGGGTCCGATGGATTACATTCCGCAGTTTATCGCACGTAAACATGGTGTGGAACCGATTGTGTACGATATTCCGGTAATGGAGAAATACCTGAAAGACACCTACGGTATCACGGTATATCAGGAGCAAGTCATGCTCCTGTCGCGCTTGCTTGCCGACTTTACCCGTGGTGAATCAGATGCCCTGCGTAAAGCGATGGGTAAAAAGCTGCGCGACAAACTAGATCAGATGAAACCGCAGTTTATCGCGGGTGGCCAGAAGAACGGCCACGATCCGAAAGTGCTCGAAAAGATCTGGGGAGACTGGGAGAAATTCGCGTCGTATGCCTTCAATAAATCGCATGCCACTTGTTATTCGTGGGTAGCTTATCAGACCGCGTTTCTGAAAGCGAACTATCCGCCCGAATACATGGCGGCCGTATTGAGCCGAAACTTGTCGAACATTACCGACCTGGTGAAATACATGGACGAATGTAAGGCGATGAAGATACAGGTATTGGGGCCCGACGTAAACGAATCGAACCTGAAATTTACGGTTAATAAAAACGGAGATATCCGCTTCGGTATGGCCGCAATCAAAGGTGTGGGCGAAGGCGTAGTGCTTTCAATCATCAAGGAGCGCGAGGAGAACGGGCCGTTTACCGGCATCTTCAACTTTATCGAGCGTGTCAATCTGAGCGCCATCAATAAAAAAGCGCTCGAGGCGCTGGCATTGGGGGGTGCGTTCGACAACTTTACCGAATTAAAACGCGAACAATATTTCACCCCGAACATGCGCGGCGAAATATTTATGGAAACGCTGGTGCGTTACGGACAAAAATTCCAGATCGACAAGAATGCTGCCGTAAACAGCCTGTTCGGAGGATTTGACGCGGTAGAGGTGTCGCGACCGGAAATTCCGCCATACGAACCATGGGGCGACCTGGAACGATTGAATAAAGAAAAAGAGTATGTAGGGATCTATCTGTCGGCCCATCCGCTGGATGAATTCAAAATCGCACTCGATTACGGATGCAATACGCAGCTCGCTGAATTTACCAACCCCGATTCGCTGAAAGGGCGCGAAATCATCATGGGAGGAATCGTTACGAATTTCCGCGAAGGGATGACCCGCAAAGGAAATCCGTACGGATGCATTAAATTGGAGGATTATTCGGGTTCGTATGAGATCATGCTGTTCGGTAACGACTTCCCGGAATTCCGAAAATTCGGATACAACGGTATGTATCTGCTGATTAGCGGCAAATTCCAGCCGAAACGATTCAATCCGGAAGATTATGAATTTAAGATCGGCCAGATTGAGTTATTGCCTGATGTAAAAGACCGCCTTGTCGAATCGCTTACAATCGGCGTACCGCTACAGGAGATTCACAATGTAATGGTTGATACGCTACAGTCGATGATCGTATCGGAAAAGGGAGGAAAAACCAAACTCTATTTTGAGATTTACGACCCCGAGACCCAACATATCGTGAAGCTTTATTCGCGTTCGCACAACGTAGTTATAACCAAAGAGTTGATAAACTTCTTGCGAGAGAATGAGCATCTTTATTATAAAATTAATGACCGCGAGCCGAAGGAATAAGGTTTTTTCCTTATTTTTGAATCATTATTGAGACAATATCGTAATCAATTTTTGAATAAAACATTAGTATATCATGGCTTTACAATTTAAAGACGAAAGCGTTAAAGAATTAATTGCCTCAGGCAAACCGGTAGTAATCGATTTTTGGGCAGAATGGTGTGGACCATGCCGCATGGTATCACCAATCATTGACGAACTATCAGCAGAATATGAAGGACGTGTAGCAATCGGAAAATATAATGTAGACGAAGAGAATGATCTGAGCGCAGAATATGGCATCCGCAACATCCCAACCATCCTTTTCTTTAAAGATGGCAAATTGGTAGACAAACAAGTTGGAGCTGCTCCGAAAGCTGCCATCCAGGCTAAGGTTGATGCTATCGCAGAATAATCAGACGACCTGATCACAAGCAAGGAGGCAGATGATTCATTTTTCAATCATCTGCCTCTTTTGTTTAAAATAGTAACAAAGAAATTTTTAAATCCCACGTTTATTTCTACTTTTGTAAAGATTTTGGTATGAAAATGGCAGACGAACCTAAAAAGTTGCTGAACAACCTCGAAGCAAGAGTAAGGCAACTCATGTTTCTTTGCAGTACACTCGAAGAACAAAAACAAGATTTATTAGTTAAACTCGACGAGAAAGAAGCCCAGTTAATGAAGGCTCTCCAAGAGAAAGAAGAGTTAAATACCAAATATCAGAACCTCCGGACAGCCCAGACATTATCCGGCGAAACTCAGGATATGCGGGAGACAAAAGCGAGGTTTAACAAATTAGTGCGGGAAATCGATAAATGCATCGCATTATTAAACGAATAAGATGCAATGAGCGATAAATTTACAATCAGAATAAAAATAGCAGATTCTGCTCATCCCCTTACCATTGAACGTAAAGATGAAGAATTATACCGGAAAGCTGCTAAAATGGTGGATATGCGATTCGCCGATTACAAAGAGAGATATAAGAATGTGGATCTGAATGATAATCAGTTCCTTTCATTCGTAGCTTTGGAATTCGCGGTTAAGTACCTGCGGCTCGATGACGACAGGAATATTGATGCCTTGGGGAACAAAATCGGAGAAATTACTCACGAGATTGAGGAATTTTTAAAAAATAAGTAAGTTTATACAAATAATAATATTCTGCACTACTTGTATACTTCTACGGGAGTATATTGGTAGTGCATTTTTTTTAAATACTATAATAATCTCTGCAACCAATGACAACAATATTATTGACAGCAGTTGCGTGTTTGATATTAGGTGGTATCGCGACATGGTTCACGATAAGATATCTGCTCAAACAACGTTATAATGCAATTATCAGCGAGGCAACCAAAGAGGCTGAAGTGATTAAGAAGGAGAAACTTTTCGAGGTTAAGGAAAAAGGGATCCAGATGAAAGCGGAAGTGGAAAAACAGGCTAACGCCCGCCATGCTAAATTACAACAAGCTGAGACACGCATTAAACAACGTGAACTGCAACTAAACCAGAAAAATGACGACCTGAGCCGTAAGCGTCAGGAAACAGAAGCTGTCCGCGAAAATCTTGAAAAACAGATTGAGCTGGTAGAAGTAAAGAAACAGGATCTTGAGAAACTTCATAAAGAGGGAGTGGTGCGTTTGGAGCAAATCGCCGGTCTTTCTGCAGAAGAGGCTAAAGACAAACTGATTGAATCATTGAAAGAAGAGGCGAAAACAGAAGCAGCTTCTTATATCAATGATATCATGGACGAAGCGAAAATGACTGCTAACAAGGAGGCAAAAAGCATCGTTATCAAAACAATTCAACGCGTAGCTACAGAAACGGCAATCGAAAATTCGGTTACCGTATTCCATATCGAATCTGACGAAATCAAAGGTCGTATTATCGGACGTGAAGGACGTAACATCCGTGCGCTCGAAGCGGCTACCGGTGTTGAGATCATCGTAGATGATACTCCGGAAGCAATCGTACTTTCTGCATTCGACCCTGTTCGCCGCGAAATCGCCCGTCTTGCCCTACACCAATTGGTAACAGACGGTCGTATTCACCCTGCCCGTATCGAAGAGGTAGTGGTAAAAGTACGCAAACAGATTGAAGAGGAAATTATCGAAACCGGTAAACGTACGGCGATCGACTTAGGTGTACATGGTTTACATCCTGAACTGATCCGCTTGATCGGTAAGATGAAATATCGTTCTTCTTACGGACAGAACCTATTGCAACACGCTCGTGAAACAGCTAACCTTTGTGCCGTAATGGCATCGGAACTGGGCTTGAACACGAAAAAAGCGAAACGTGCCGGTCTGTTACACGATATAGGTAAAGTGCCTGATGATGAGCCGGAATTGCCACACGCAATTTTGGGTATGAAACTGGCCGAGAAATACAAAGAAAAACCGGATATCTGCAACGCAATCGGTGCTCACCACGATGAAGTGGAAATGGCATCTTTGATTGCTCCATTGGTACAGGTTTGTGACGCCATTTCAGGTGCCCGTCCGGGTGCTCGCCGTGAAATCGTAGAAGCATATATCAAACGCCTGAATGACCTTGAGCAATTGGCTCTTTCTTATCCGGGTGTATTGAAAACATATGCAATCCAGGCAGGACGCGAACTGCGTGTTATCGTAGGTGCTGATAAGATCGATGATTCTGAAACAGAAAAATTATCCACTGAAATAGCTAAAAAAATTCAGGATGAAATGACTTATCCTGGACAGGTGAAAATCACGGTAATCCGTGAAACTCGTGCCGTAAGCTACGCTAAGTAATAATTTCCGGCACACAGGGCAATTTATTCGGCTCAGAAAGAAAGTTCTCTTTTTTCATGCTTGCGGATAGGTTGTTTTGTGTGCCTTTTTTATCATGCTTAAAAATGGAATCAACAGAAAAGAAAGGCGGCTGCAGTAAACACGGATCATGTCCGAACTGCAAATGCCAAAGCAATAAGAAACTGAACGTATATGACTGGCTTCAGGATATCCCCGAATCACATCAGGATACTGAGTTCATCGAGGTTCAGTTCAAAAATACACGGAAAGGATACTACCGCAATTCGAACAAACTTCCTATTGAAAAAGGGGATATCGTTGCTGTAGAATCAAATCCGGGCCACGATATCGGCGAAGTAACGCTGACGGGACGTCTTGTTTTGATTCAGATGAAGAAAAACAACATCCGCGTGGACAACCCCGATATCCGCCGTGTATATCGTAAGGCCAAACCGAACGATTTAGAGAAATACGAGGAGGCGAAAGCGCGCGAACATGACACCATGATCCGCTCACGTAAAATCGCCGAAGATTTGCATCTGAATATGAAAATCGGCGACGTAGAGTATCAGGGTGACGGTAACAAAGCCATTTTCTATTATATCGCAGATGAGCGTGTAGACTTCCGCCAGTTAATCAAGGTACTTGCCGAAACATTCCGCGTGCGTATTGAGATGAAACAGATCGGAGCGCGTCAGGAAGCGGGCCGCATTGGCGGTATCGGTCCTTGCGGACGTGAGCTATGCTGCTCGGGCTGGATGACCAGCTTTGTGAGCGTGGCTACTTCGGCCGCCCGCTACCAGGATATATCGCTTAATCCGCAAAAACTTGCCGGCCAGTGTGCGAAACTGAAATGTTGCCTGAACTATGAAGTGGATACGTATGTAGAAGCGCAGAAGAAATTGCCTTCACGTGAAATCATGCTTGAAACGAAAGACGGACAGTATTATCATTTCAAAACAGATATTCATCGCCGCATGATCTCTTACTCGACGAGCAGAGATTTCCCGGCCAACCTGATTACGATTCCGGCTTCCCGCGCATTCGAAATCATTGCTCTTAACAAACGGGGTGTACGCGTAGATTCTCTTGAAGGGGAGAACAAACCGGAAACACCGAAGAAAGAGTTTACGGATGTTGTAGGACAGGACAGCCTTACCCGCTTTGATAAAACGAAAAAGAATATCAACAAGAAGCGGAATAAAAAAGGACCGGGACAGGAGGAGAAAGAGGTAACGCCACAGGATAATAAACCGGCGAATGAACGACCACGCAGAGAGCGGCCGAACAGACCGCAACAGAATGGCAATTCAAACCCGAATCCGAAAGCACCTCAAGCAAAACCACAGAATCCGAATCCGAAACCGAATTCTCAGAATCAGAATCAGCCTCAGACCCAAAGTCAGCCACAGGCTCAGAATCAGAATCAGGGAGCTCCGGCTCAAGGACAACAGAATCAGAAAAAAGAACGTCCGTTCAAAAGAGGGAATCGACGTCCGGGAGGACCAGATAAACGAAATGGCAACGGACAAGGAGAGAACAGTAACAAAAATGATAAGCCCGCTAAGCAACAAAATCCGAAACAGGATTAATCTGACGCTTTTTATCATCACTATATTTATCCTGGGAGGATGTGAAAACGACAGTAATGTCGCTTTTCATTCTTCCCGGGATGTTTCTGCTTTGGGCTGGGGGCCCAAAGATTCTTTAATCTGGCCTATCGAATGGCAAGACTCAATTCATGCTTATAATATGGATGTAGAGGTGCGCCACGATAACTCTTACCCCTATCAGAACCTGGGATTAGAGATCTGCCTTGCGAAAGGCGACACACTGATCATTAAAGATACATTAAACCTATCCCTGACTTCTCCCATCGGAGATTGGCAAGGATCCGGCTGGGGATCTCTTTATCAGGAACAATATCCTTATAACAGAGTTACTTTCCCCTATCCGGGCAATTACACTTTAACCGTGCGGCCATACATGACTGACTGGAACTTAAAAGGAATCTATTCGGTCGGAATAAAAATCAGCAAGCATCAATAATGCTCTAGCCGGTCGGCGTCAAGACGAAGGAATATAAACAATAATATTGAAAAGGACCAAAGCCCCGACCCTCCGTAACTAAAGAATGGAAGCGGAATACCGATTACAGGGCAAAGCCCGATTACCATCCCTACATTCACCATCAGGTGAAACAGAAATACGGAAATCACACAATAACCATATACCCTTGCGAATACCGAGCGTTGCCGCTCTGCAAGATGGATAAGCCGTAATATCAACACAAGAAACAGAAGCAATACAGCTACGGAGCCGACGAATCCCTCTTCTTCTCCGATGGTACAGAAAATAAAGTCTGTATCCTGCTCGGGCACATATTTGAGCTTTGTCTGCGTACCATTGAGTAATCCTTTCCCAAGCAATCCTCCCGAACCAATGGCTATTTTTGCCTGGTTTACATTATAACCAGCTCCCTGCAAGTCTTCCTCCATACCCAGTGCCACTTTGATACGAATTTGCTGATGGGGCTCGAGGATGCGATCGAAAGCATAATCCACCGAAAACAAGAATGCGATAAAAGCCAATGAAAATGCCCCGATAATCAGATAATGTGAATAGCGGGTTTGCAGGAACAGAACGATTAGATAAATGAGTCCGGCTACGCAAAGTGCCAACCCGACATATACGAAATTAACAGGAATCCATAAATAGACGGTTGCCGCAATTGCACCTGACAAAGCCAATATGCCCAGTACAATCCAGGCGGCTTTCTTATTCCGGGCATAAAAGTAAAGCATGCCGGCCTCAAGCAACATAATCATCTGCAACACGAGCGACGTACCCAGATCGCCGCTTCCGAACTCCACATCGCCGAACTTCACCCCTATAATAAAAAACAGAATGGCGCATAATCCACCGATCATTACCAATCCCGACATCCCTTCACGATACAAAACTAGTACGAACGACAGGTAAACAAGGGCTGAACCGGTTTCACGCTGCATAATAATCAGCAAAACCGGTAACAGAATAACCAAAACCGCTTTCAGAAAGTTCTTGGGCTTGGTCAGCACGAAATTGTAGGTATTAAAGAGCCATGCGAGCATAAGCGCAGTGGCGAATTTACCGAATTCGGCAGGCTGAATACTTACCGGTCCGAGCACCAGCCAGGAGCGCGAACCCTTTACATCGGGAGCAATGAAAATCGTGACGACCAAGGTAGCGAGCATCACTCCGTATATCAACGGGGCCAATGTATCAAAGGTCCGCGACTCAATCATCAGAATGATCGCGCCCAGACAGAATGCCAGTCCTATCCACATCAACTGTTTCCCCGAGCGGCTTGCCATATCAAAAATACTTGTATGGTCGAAGTTATAGCTGGCGGCGTAAATACTTACCCAACCGGCAAAAACCATGACCGCATAGATGGCTACTACCCACCAATCGACCGATCTCCAGATATTGATCTCTCTTGTTCGCACGTTATCTATTATTTTCTAAAGTTCAAGAATAATGTATTTGCATTCAGCATGCGATCTTCAAGCCATTTACGACTTTCGCTGATCTCCCCTTTCAGGTATTTTTCCATAATAAGGCTTCCGATCGGCACCCCGTATGTCGCACCGAATCCGGCATTCTCCACATAAACGGCAATCGCTATTTTCGGATTATCTCTGGGAGCGAACCCCATAAACACAGAGTGGTCTTTACCATGTGGATTTTGGGCGGTACCCGTTTTACCACATACTTCGACTCCTTCGATGGCGCCGATGCGGCAGGTTCCCCCTGTTACCGCCATCGCCATCCCCTCTACAATCGGATCATAATATTTACGATCAACCATCGTATAATGAGGTTCGGTCAGTTCTATCGGCAGTGGGGTATCCTGAATATCCTTTACTACATGAGGAGTAATATAATACCCTCTGTTCGCGATTGTGGCAGACAAGTTGGCAATCTGAAGCGGAGTGGACAACACCTCGCCTTGACCGATTGAGATGGATACGACATTCAGCGATTTCCATTTCTGCGTACGGAACGCCTTATCGTAATATTTACTGTTCGGAATGAATCCCCGGCTTTCACTCGGCAGGTCGATTCCGGTTTTATACCCATATCCCATCGACACGAGGTAATCTTTCCATTTGTCGAATCCCTCCTGAATGGTAGGATACTTACTGCGGTTGTCGATCATACTGCGGAACTCGGCACAGAAATAGGCATTACACGAAGTGGCTAACGCCGGAACCAAAGCTATGGGAGCGGCATGTGCATGACACCCCAGTTTGAACCGTCCTACCACATAGCCGTGGCTACAGCCATATTGAGTGGATGTGGTGATTACTCCTTCCTGCAAGCCGATCAATCCCTGAGTGGGTTTAAAGGTTGAACCGGGAGGATATGCCGCAGAGATTGCCCGGTCATAAAGCGGTTTGTAAGGGTCTTTGGTGAGATTCAGGTAATTTTTACCACGCTCACGCCCCACCAATTCGGCCGGATTGAAGGTTGGAGCCGAAACCATCGCCAGAATTTCTCCGGTAGCAGGTTCTATGGCCACCACTGCCCCGATTTTATTCTGCATCAGCAATTCGGCATATTGTTGCAACTCCACGTCGATAGAAAGGGTCAGATTTTTACCCGATTCGGGCGATTTGTCGTAAGCTCCGTTTTCATATTTGCCTTTCACGCGCCCGTGCGCATCACGGAGCAATATTTCCACCCCTTTTTCGCCGCGCAAATAAGTTTCATACGATTTCTCTACCCCAAGGTCGCCGGTATAATCGCCTCGCTGATAATAAGTATCACGTTCCATATCGCGGCGCGACACCTCGCGGACATTCCCCAAGATATGGGGAGCCGTAAAATAATTATATTGCCGGATGGTACGGTTTTGGATATAAAATCCCGGATATTTATATAATTTTTCCTGCAACAAACCATAGTCTTGCCCCGAAAGCTGACTCATAAAAGTTTGTGGCGTATAAGAAGAGTAGCCCGGGTTGAGACGTCGGTTGCGGATCTCTCCGATCCGTTTGTCAAACTGCTCTTTGGTAATATGAAGTGTATTGCAAAGATCGAGCGTATCGAATGGTTGTACTTCGCGCATAACCATCATCAAATCGTAAGCCGGCTGATTAAATACCAACAATTCTCCGTTCCGGTCATAAATCATTCCGCGCGACGGATAAATTGTTTTTTTGAGGAAGGCATTACTGTCGGCATAAGCTTTATACTCATCGCTTAATACCTGCAAATTAAAAAGCCGGATGATATAAATCAACACCAGCAAACAGGCACCTCCTCCAATGATGAATTTTCGTTTCTCTAACTGATAGTTTTTTCTCACTTAGCAACAGGTTTTAAACTTTCAACCCCTATGATTAATAAAAATGTAAAGACGGAGCTCGTCAAAATCTTTAATACCAGCAATCCCGGATTAAAAAAAGTAAATGCCTCTACGATATAAAGTGTGGCACAATATACCACTACGGCCGAGATCAGATAACGGAGATAAGCCCCCATCCCCATCAGTTTAATGGAAGCCACGCCATTCTTGACATCCTCACGCGGCGCAAACAACTCCATCAACGGCTCTTTCATATAGGCCAGAAAGGAGGTTGCGAACGCATGCATGCCCGGCGTGTTTGAAAACAAATCTACCATCAGCCCCAAAAAGAATCCGATCGTAATGGTCAGCGGACGCGACAAATCATTTGGTAACTTCAAAATCAGCCAAATATATAGGAAAGGCGTTGCCAGATTGCCCAAATGTATATTATTCAGGATCAACACCTGTACCAATAATAATAAACAAGTTAGTAGTATATATTTTATCAATGACCACATAAGAGTGACGATTTATTATTTACGGGCACGCTCTTCAAGTTCGAGCTGCTCTTTTTGTTGATTATTTATGATTACGCGCACATCGTTCAGGCGATAAAAATCGGCGGCCAGCTTAATTTTCAATGCATAGAAGTTATCATTACGCTGACGGCTGTAGCCTGCGATTACACCGACCGGCAAACCTTCGGGGAAAGCGGCAGAATAACCACTCGTTACAATCGTATCTCCCTCTTTAAATTCGACATGACGGGGCAGCTCTTCGAGCACCGCATACTGACCACTTTCGCCATCCCATACCAAAGACCCGAAATAATCGCTCCCTTTCACCTTGGCACTCAGCCTCAGCTTGGTATTCAACAAAGAGATCACTACCGAATAATGATCGCTCACCAAGCTTACAATCCCGATGATTCCGTTTTGATCGACCACACCCATTTGCGGAGTCACCCCATCTTTACTACCCTTATTGAGCGTAATATAATTTTCCATCTGGCTGATACTGTTATTGATTACCTGAGCCATGATAAAATCATACTTCGTAACCGTATCGTGCGGAATCGTGCGGTTTCTGTCATCCTGAAGCATCTCTTTCAGAACCTGAATCTCTTTTTCCAGGTGACCGTTCCTCTCCAGCAGGTCCTGATTGATATCGCGCAGCCCAAAATAGCTGGTCACGTTACCTGCAACCGAATAGATGTCGCCCACCATTTCGTTGGCGCTGCTGAAGAATACGCTCTGATGATACGCATTAAACCGTACAAGAAGCACAATACTGATGATTCCATAAAATAGAAATACGAAAAAAGCGCTTTGCCGGATAAAAAATTGAATAAGATTACGCATAAAAAAAGGCGGATAAATAAAAATCTGCTTTACAACAAGATGGGCGAATATTATTCGCCCCTACATAAACTTCCGCTTATAACGGCGTGTAGGGGCGGATAATTATCCGCCCGTATTGTATCATAGGCGAATATTTGGTTCGCCCGCATCCTATTTGTGATAAACTCGGATTATCTGATCAGGAATGAGAATCGGTCGATATTTTTCAACGCGATACCTGTTCCTTTTGCAACTGAAAGCAACGGATCTTCCGCAATATGGAAAGGAATGCCGATTTTATCGCGCAAACGCTTATCCAATCCGCGAAGCAAAGCCCCGCCTCCCGCAAGATAAATACCGTTACGTACGATATCCGCATAAAGTTCCGGTGGAGTCTGTTCCAAAGCACTCAATACCGCAGCCTCAATCTTAGAGATTGATTTTTCGATACAATGTGCAATTTCCTGATAAGACACCGGTACTTCCATCGGTAACGCCGTCATCTGGTTCGGGCCGTGTACGATAAAATCTTCAGGCGGATTCTCCAATTCAGTCAGCGCCGAGCCTACATTGATCTTAATCATTTCGGCCGTACGTTCACCCACTTTAATGTTGTGCTGGCGACGCATGTATTCCTGAATATCGGCAGTCAGGTCATCTCCCGCGATACGAATCGATTTGTTCGATACGATACCACCTAATGAGATTACCGCGATTTCGGTAGATCCACCGCCTATATCCACGATCATATTCCCTTCGGGCGCTTCTACATCCAGGCCGATACCCAGGGCAGCCGCCATCGGTTCATAAATCATATATACATCGCGTCCGCCTGCATGTTCACTCGAGTCACGTACCGCACGAATCTCCACCTCCGTACTACCGGAAGGGATACATACAACCATACGAAGAGAAGGAGAGAACCAGCGGTTCGTTTTAAACGCCATCTTCACCATACCGCGAATCATCTGCTCGGCAGCGTAGAAGTCGGCGATCACCCCGTCGCGCAACGGACGGATCGTACGAATATTTTCGTGCGTTTTTCCGTGCATCTGCTGCGCCTTATCGCCTACGGCAAGCAATTTGTCCGTACGACGGTCAAGGGCAACCACTGAAGGGGCATTTACAACAATCTTATTATCATGAATAATAATTGTATTGGCAGTACCCAAGTCAATGGCTATTTCTTGTGTAAAAGAGAATAATCCCATTTCGTCTTAATAATTTTTTCTTTTTAAAATACTGGTCCTTTCAAACCCCTCTCCGTAGGATTAGTGTTTGAAATGACGGATTCCGGTAGTTACCATAGCCAGGTTATGATCGTCGCAATAAGCGATAGAAAGCTTATCGTTGATTGAACCTCCCGGCTGAATAACCGCTGTGACACCCGCATTGTCTGCCAGTTCCACACAATCGGGGAATGGGAAGAAAGCATCCGACGCCATCACCGCACCCTGCAGGTCGAAACCGAAGGTACCGGCTTTTTCAATCGCATGTTTCAAAGCATCCACACGGGATGTTTGCCCCACACCGCTTGCACATAATGTCTTGTCTTTCGCTAATACAATCGCGTTCGATTTACTGTGTTTCACGATTTTATTGGCAAACAACATATCCTCGATCTCTTTTTCAGTTGCACCCTTGGCAGTTACCTGCTTCAGTTCGTCCGCTTTTTCCTGATGCAAATCGCGATCCTGTACCAATACGCCGTTCAATAAAGTACGGGCCTGTTTGTGTACCGGAAGTTTTTCTTTTTGAATCAGGATAATACGGTTCTTCTTCGATGCCAATACTTCCAGCGCATCCAGATCATAATCCGGCGCGATGATGATTTCGAAGAACAACGTATTCATAGCTTCGGCCGTTGCCTTATCTACTACTCCGTTCGTTACCAACACACCTCCGAAAGCCGAAAGCGTATCACCGGCAAAAGCCGCCTGATAAGCCTCAACCATAGTTGGGCGCGAAGCAAGTCCGCATGCGTTGTTATGTTTCAGGATAGCAAATGTCAGCTCGTCGAATTCAGCGATCAACGATACAGCTGCATCAATATCAAGTAAGTTGTTGTAAGAGATTTCTTTCCCCTGAAGCTGTTCGAACATCGCTTCGAAGTTACCGTAGAATACCCCTTTCTGATGTGGGTTTTCTCCGTAACGCAATGTTTTCGCATTATCGGCAGTCAGGCGCAATGCGCTACCTTCTTCATTGTCAAACCAATTAAAAATAGCGGAGTCGTATCCCGAAGAAACAGAAAATGCTTCTTTGGCAAACCATTTACGATCTTCGAGCGTGGTTTCGGCACCTTTTTCGTTTAGCAAATCACGAAGCGGAGCATATTGTGCTTTTGAAGCAACAATCACTACATCCTTGAAATTTTTCGCAGCCGCGCGAATCAGTGAAATACCACCTATATCAATTTTCTCAATAATTGACTTCTCATCAGCTCCCGATGCAACGGTATCTGTAAATGGATAAAGATCGACAATCACCAAATCAATTTCCGGAATTTCATACTCTGCGATTTGAGCCATATCTCCTTCGAGTTCACGGCGACAAAGTATTCCTCCGAAAATTTTCGGATGCAATGTTTTCACCCGTCCTCCAAGGATCGACGGATACGAGGTAAGGTCTTCTACCGCCCCACAAGGCATTCCTAATGATTCAATAAACTGTTGGGTTCCACCCGTTGAGATGAACTGTACGCCTTCTGCATGAAGCTTGCGTAAAATCTCTTCTAAACCATCTTTGTGATAAACAGAAACCAGCGCGGTTTTAATTCTCTTACTTTCAGACATAATGTGGCAGTTATTTAAGTTACGCAAAAATACAAAATATTGTTTCCTAAACGAATAGATTGCACGTTTCTTTCACGAAAAACTGACACTATACTTCTCGCAACACTTGCATTTCGCAAAGACGGCAGTCGAACTTCAATTGCAAACGGTTGTCGCGATACTCCAGGAAAAGAGGTTCATCGGGTGTATTCTCCGCTTTCTGCAACTTTTTACACCATCCCATCGCATATTTTACACAATGTTTGGTAAACATCAGCGGCACTCCGTCCACCTGTTTCAATTCAAAGCCGGGAGCCACTTCGGTTACCCCGTGTTGCTGATAAAAACTCTTCGCATTTGTGTTGGTTACATTTCCCAGATAACTCAACTGCAATTGCGGGAACGCATGCATGGTTGGTTTAAAGACAGGCTCATTCCGTTTATACCCTTTCTTACGCGCTTCCAATAAGGCTTCCGCTCCGTTTCGGCGCAATTCGGCTAAAACAGAAGAGGGGATAAAATAAGGCTCGTCAAAGCCGATTGTTACGTTTCGCGCTTCAAACAGGGTGTTTCCAAGTTTCGCCAACTGCTTTTTCTGGTTTTCCGACTGCTCGCTGCGCGCAAGCTCTTTGGCCTGTTGCATTTCGGCAACAGCGGTAAAACCGTCGGTATCGGTCAATGTAAGGCGGAATCCGTCGGAGGTTTCTTCCAGCAAAAGGTCCGCTTCAATCTTGCGAATACCACTCTCTTTAGCCAACACTTTCTCAAATTCATGATCGTAATTACGATACAGTTTCATCTTCGGAGAGATGTTGGGCCATTCGGCCGGAAATACGCGGTTATCTTCCACTTTATTCACCCGGAATCCCTCCATCTCGCCCGCCGCGTTGCGGAAACACAGACCGTCGCCATTATGGAGCGCTACCAGTCCGGCTACGGTGAAACTTCCCTTCCGGATCTCTTTCACCGTACCCACATATTCACCGATAGACTTAGGCGTATCCGGCGATATTACCTGTTCGCCACGCTCACCCGACAAATAGTAGTTGGTAAAGCCACGGCTAAAACTCTTTTCCGGATTCGGCTCGAACGTAAACGTACATTTGCCAGCCGACTTCGGAGCCAAATCAGGGCGACGCTTGAAAATAGCATCCAGCTTCTTACGGTAATAAGCCGTAATATTCTTCACATACGATATATCTTTCAACCGGCCTTCAATCTTCAGCGACGTTACCCCCGCATCGATCAATTGCTCAAGATGGTCCGATTGGTTCAGGTCTTTCAACGAAAGTAAATGTTTTCCTTTGGCCAAAACCTTTCCATGGGCATCCAGCAAATTATACGGAAGACGGCAATATTGCGCACAAGCACCCCGATTGGCACTACGCCCCGATAACGCTTCCGACAGGTAACATTGTCCGCTATAACTTACACAAAGCGCGCCGTGAACAAATACCTCCAACGGCACATCCACCTGCGAGCTGATATTTTTAATCTGATTGAGCGAAAGTTCGCGGGCAAGCACCACCTGCGAAAATCCTGCCTCTTTGAAAAAGCGTACCTTTTCGGGGGTACGGTTGTCTGTTTGCGTGCTGGCATGAAGCTCGATCGGAGGCAGATTAAGCCCGAGTAGTCCCATATCCTGCACGATCAATGCGTCCGCACCCGCTTCATATAATTCCCATATCAGCTTTTCCGCCTCCGGCAGCTGCTCATCAGTCAATACCGTATTGAGGGCCACGAACACACGGGCTCCATATTGATGCGCATATTGTGCCAATCTGGCAATATCTTCTACGGAATTCCCCGCAGCAGAACGCGCACTAAAACGGTCGGCACCAATATAAACGGCATCTGCGCCGTGATTGATCGCCTCAATACCTGTAGCCAGGTTTTTGGCCGGTGCCAAAAGCTCTATTTTTCTCATTTGAATTGCAATTAATTTAAAGGGCTTTTAAGTCCTTCATATTTCATCCGATCTTTTCAAGATCATAAGGAGTTTCTTGATAAACAAAATAATTCAGCCAGTTTGAAAACAACAAGTTGGCATGTCCGCGCCACCTTACCAGTGGCCCTTGTTCGGGGTCGTCATTCCGGTAATAATTGAGTGGTATCTCTATCGGCAACCCTTTGTCCACATCCCGGCGATACTCTCCGTCGAGTGTATAGGGCGCATATTCCGAATGTCCCGTAACGAATAGTTCGCGTCCGTTACGTCCGGTAACCATATATACCCCCGACTCTTCCGACTCCGACAAAATCGTAAGGGCATCGATTAATGCGATATCTTCCTTTCGTATTTCACTGTGGCGACTATGAGGCACAAAAAATTCATCATCGAATCCACGGAAAATAGGATTTTTATGATCATATACCGTATGACGGAAAATGCCGAACATCTTCTTATCCAACGGATATTTCGGCACGCCGTAGAAATGATACAACGCCGCCTGTGCCGCCCAGCAGATATACAAGGTTGAAGTAACATGCGTACGGCTCCAGTCGAAAATGCGCTCTATTTCATGCCAATATCCCACCTGCTCGTAATCGAGCTGTTCCAAAGGCGCACCCGTTATGATCATCCCGTCGAATTTCTGATCTTTCAACTGATCGAAGGTTTTGTAAAAAGCCTTCAGATGGTCGCCCGAAGTATTTTTGGATACATGGCCGGCAATCATCATAAATTCAATCTCCACCTGCAACGGAGTATTCGACAACAAACGAATCAAATCATTTTCGGTAGTGATCTTTACTGGCATCAGATTCAGAATAACAATCTTTAATGGACGGATATCCTGTTCTGATGCTCTGTGAGCATCCATCACAAAAATATTTTCTTCTTTCAGCGCCTCAATGGCAGGTAATTTATCGGGTAGATTTAATGGCATAACATATTTTTTTTATCTGCCTGCAAACTTACAAAAGAAAATCAGAATCACCCCTCACTGAAGTTGGTAAGAATATTATAATGGGTTAAGAGAATGTAAAGTGATAAAGCATAAAAGCTGCCAGCCATATAATAGATGACTGACAGCTTTTATGCTTTATCACTTTATAATGAGTATTAAATCAGTGTAAATCTCACTGATTTCAAATCGCGGCTATTCGGCCCGATCATTACATCAAACGTTCCGGGTTCACAAACGAACTCCAGATCTGAATTATAAAATTTGAGTAATTCCGGCGTAATCGTAAAGGTGACTTCTTTGCTTTCTCCGGCTTTAAGAAATATCTTCTCAAACCCTTTTAGTTCTTTTACCGGACGCGTAACACTTCCTACCAAATCCCTGATATACAACTGTACGACTTCCGCTCCATCCCGTTTTCCTACATTCGAGACACGAATGGTAGCGATAATTTCGCCCGTTTCATTCATACGGTCGGCACTCAAAGAAAGATCTTTATATTCAAAATCAGTATAGCTCAAACCATATCCGAATGGATAAAGCGGCTCATTTGTAACATCCAGATAATTACTACGGAATTTTTCAAACCATTTCCCGTCGCCTTGCGGACGCCCTGTATTTTTCGTACTATAGTGAAGAGGTAACTGCCCTACATTCTGCGGGAAAGTCGTTGTTAGTTTACCACTCGGATTTACATCACCGAACAACACGTCGCCAATAGCATATGCGGCTTCACTTCCTCCAAACCAAACATTCAGAATAGCCGGCACATTCTTATTTTCCCAATTCAACACTACCGGACGTCCTGTAAAGAGAACAAGAACTACCGGCTTTCCTGTTTTCAAAAGTTCTTTCAATAAAGTACGCTGCACATCCGGCATCTCTAAGTCTGTACGGCAACTACTCTCTCCGCTCATTTCGGATGACTCGCCCAAGGCTGCGACGATAACATCGGCTTTCGCCGCTACCTGCAACGCTTCGCTCAAGAGTTGTTTATCAGTCCGGTCATCACGATTAAGTGACCGGCCAAACATGGTAGCTCGCTCCTCATACGAAGCATCACTTATCAGATTACTTCCTTTCGCATAAACGACTTGGGCTTTATCGCCCACTACCTCTTTCAATCCCTCTGTCAAAGAAGGAATCCGGTCAAGCTGTACAGCCACACTCCAGGTTCCGGCCATATTCGCGCCCGTATTTGCCAAAGGACCGATTACTGCGATTGTTCCTTTCTTAGACAACGGTAAAAGGTCGTTTTCATTTTTAAGAAGCACGAAACTCTCAGAAGCTGTTTTTCGGGCTATAGCACGATGTTCGGTTGTATAAATATCAGTTGCGGGACGCAATGTATCGCAATATTTATACGGATCCTGGAATAAGCCCAATTTATATTTTGCTTCCAATATTCTGCGGCAAGCCTTATCAATCGTTTCCTGGGAAATTTTCTTTTCAGCAAGCGATTCTTTTATAGTTGTCAGATAGCCTTCACTTACCATATCCATATCTGTACCAGCGTCCAATGCCCGTGCCGAAACCTGTTTCAAATCACCGATCCCATGTTCGATCATCTCGGAAATACCGGTAAAGTCGCTCACTACAAACCCTTCAAACTTCCAATCATCCCGTAACAAATCAGATAGCAACCATTTATTCGCAGTTGCAGGCACACCGTCGATTTCATTAAAAGACGCCATCATACTTGCGGCTCCGGCCTCAACAGCAGCTTTATATGGAGGCAGATACTCATTATACATGCGAATACGGCTCATGTCAACCGTATTATAATCACGTCCGGCATCCGGAGCTCCGTAAAGAGCAAAATGCTTGGCACATGACAAAATGCGTTGCGGTTGCGAAAGATCTGCTCCCTGATATCCAGCTACCATTGCTTTTGCAATCTGCGATCCCAAGAAAGCATCTTCGCCGTTGCCTTCTGAAATACGCCCCCAACGGGCATCCCTGCATACATCAAGCATCGGACTAAAAGTCCAGCAAATACCATCGGCACTCGCTTCTTTTGCCGCTATCCGGGCCGATTCCTCTATCGCTTTCATATCCCAACTACACGACAGCCCCAATGGAATCGGAAAAACAGTTTCATATCCGTGAATCACGTCCATCCCAAATATGAGCGGAATACCCAATCGGCTCTCCTCAACTGCAAGGCGTTGCACTTCTCTGATCTTGTCTACACCTTTCAGATTAAACAATCCTCCTACCTCACCACGACTGATTTTAGCCGCAACATCACTACTTTTTGCCTCACCGGTAGTAATACTCCCGGTAACGGGCAAATTCAATTGTCCGATCTTTTCTTCCAGCGTCATTTCTGACATCAATTTATCAATGTAGCGATCCATTTCGTTTCCGGAAGATTTTTTTCCGCCACAACCAACAACAGATAATGCGGAAAGACCTAACAATATATGATAAAACTTATACTTCATTTATATAATCTATTTTTAACATCAAGGTATAAATGCGCCATTTATACACCGCATGTTGGGTATCTCAACTTTAGGTGAGTTATGGCGATTTCATTTATATCTAATTTATTTGAATCAATAATTGGGATTTTGCACCAATACACCATTCGATTTATCGATTTCATCTTGTGGTAATGGCAGGTAGCGATGTTTATCCTGATAATTCGTTTTACCCGCAGCATGCAATACCTCTTTAGCAATGCCCCATCTTACCAAATCATAAAAACGATCAAACTCCAAAGCAAGCTCGATACGACGCTCATGCTGAATAGCCTTACGCAACGCCACCTGATCAGTCGTTGTTATTTCCGGTAAAATTGAGCTGTCATTACCCCGGGCTCGAGCACGCACTTGTTCCAGTGCTGCAAGCGCTTCGGTTGTACGCCCTAATTCATTCGCAGCTTCGGCAAACATCAATAAAACGTCTGAATAGCGGATCAACCGGATGTTTACCCAAAAACAACTATTTGTAAATGTTGAACGTAAAGTAGGATTCCCATAAGCTTTCTTATTAAAATATCCTCCCATACCATCCGAAATAAAGGATTCGCCGTATGGTTTATTGATTAACGGCTCTTCGTCTTTCGATCGATTGAAGTATAATAACGTAGCATCCTTACGCGGATCGCCGGGTTCAAAAGCTTTTCCGATCTCTACGGTTGCCATATTCCAGCCCCATCCAAGATTAGATGATCCAGAACCTCTTACACCCTGCACCTGGCAGAACTGACTGCCGATGGAGGTACTTGCCGGTAACGAAGCGGTCGAAGCACATTGTAGCTCAAAAATCGACTCCCCACAGTTTTCCCCCTCTTCGGTAAATACTTTATCAAACGGGATATCCAGATTATATAAGCCCGACTGAATCACTTCATTCGATGCTTCCAGTAATTTACCCCAGTCGTTCCGCATCATATAGGTACGGGCATGTAGCGATCTGGCTGCTCCCCATGTCAAACGCCCTACATAAGTCGACTCCCATTGTTCTGGCAATAATTTTTCCGCTTCCGACAAATCGGCATCGATCTGCTCATAGATTTTTTCCACCGTAGTTTTCGGCAAGTTCACTTCGGATGCATCATTTACTTTGAATGTAACCAATGGAACTTCCCCGAACGCTCTCACCAAATTAAAATAAGCGTACGCGCGGAAAAAATATGCTTCTCCTTTATTTACCAACGAAGCGTTATCTGTCAGATTTCCACTTTCCACGGTAGTTATCACCGAATTACATTGATAAATAATCGTAAAGCATTGTTTCCAGTAAGCTTTTACCGTTCCGTTATTATTTGTATAAACGAAATTATCGAACATCTCTGCCTGATCGGCCCCGTCGCCGGCAGAACTTCCTTTCTCATTGTCTTCCGACCGGAAGTTATGGATGGCAAATGCAGGGATACCGGCGGTAATATTATAACTACGCATCAAAGAATAGATACTAAATACCTGACCATCCAGGCTACCACCCGGAGCATCATCCTCTGTAAATTCTCCCAGCGGACTGCGATCAAGGAAATCACTACATCCGGTAAATGTCATTGAGGCTGCACCCAATGAAAACAATAAAATATATTTTGACAAATTCATGATAGTATACAATTAAGATTTAGAATGTTAGATTGAATCCGAAAGTATAAATAGCCGGCATCGGATAACTTCCGCCATCACAACCGAACGCAGTTGCCGTACCACCCAGTTCGGGCGTATAACCGGTATTATGTTTCCATGTCTTCAGGTTCTGCCCGTTCACATAAAGTCTTAAAGCCTGTACACGGATTTTTTTCAACATGTTTCTATCGAAATTATATGCAAGCGATACATTACGCAGACGGAAGAAACTACCATCTTCAATATAATATTCCGAATTCATATTGTTAATCGTATGTTTGGTATTCAATATCGGTTCGGTATTAGAAGTCCCCTCTCCATGCCAACGGTTCATTCGGGCTGCCATAAAGTTAAACTGCGACCAATTGTAATTATCCCATGTACGGTAAATCTGGTTACCACCTTGGCCCATCATATCGATGCCGAGTTCAAAGTTTTTATAAGACAAATTGATATTAAATCCATAAATAATATCCGGGGTCGGATTACCAATAATCGTACGATCTTTTTCCGTAATTTGTCCATCACCATCCATATCGCGGAATTTCAAATCACCCGGAGTTACCGTTGCCAGTTTATTCACCGGAGAGTTTGCTATCTCCGCTTCATTTTGGTAAACACCTTCTACTTTATACCCGTAGAAGAAACCTATTGGGAAACCGGCCATTGTATAACACTGACTCTTATCTCCGTCAATGATTGCATAATTTTTCTGAACAAGACTTGTTACACGATTGCGAATCGTTGTCATATTAGCTCCGACTGAATATCCGAAATCGCCGATTTGATCCTTCCAACTTGCGGCAATTTCCACTCCACGGTTATTCAATCCACCCAGATTACCTAATCCGGGAACAGTACCCGATAATCCCGGCACAGTCGCCAACAAATCCTTTGTATGCTTACTATAGAAAACAGCTTCAAGATGTAAGCGGTTACGTAATGAATTTGCTTCGAATCCGGCCTCCCAGGCTTCCACTTTTTCCCATCGCAATGTCGGATTCGGAAGGTAAGACAACTGATATCCAGGAATAATATTGTCCCCAAATACAGCTGACGAGGAGTTTTCAAGCAATGGTTCTGCCGGATAAGCCGAACTCATATTCTGGTTACCGAGTGTACCCCATGACCCTTTCAACTTCAACATATCCAATACACGCTGATTCCGCATAAAAGCCTCTTCGGTCATCATCCAACCCGCGCCTACTGAATAAAAATTCTGCCATTGATTACCGGTATAAGAGAATGCCGATGAACCGTCCCTGCGGAAAGACGCATTAAACAGGTAACGACTATTGTAATTATAAAGGATACGTCCCAACCCGGAAACCGTAGTACGTTCCCATTGTTTACTCGCATTAGTGGCAGTAGCCGCGTCGCCGATACTCACATACCATTTGTCCGGATTATTAGCAATAATCAACCCGTCACCTTGTCCACGTCCGGCTGTCAGACTATTAAAAGCGTTATAATAAGTTGTAAAACCAGCGGTAGCTGTCAGGTTATGACCGCCCCAGTTATTTATATAAGTTACCAGATAATCACCCTGTACTTTTGCTTCATTTGTAAAACACTGCTCGACACTGGTTTTCTTGGTTCCCAATGTTTCTACGCTACCTTCACTTGCCGCATCATACACTTTCATAATCGGTGTGTATTTGCGTTGTTGTTTTGAGATATAGTCCATTGAGAACATCGCTTTAAATGTGAAGTTCTCCAAAAATTTCAATTCACCGAAAATATTACCCGATCCCCGATAAATCTGTTCGCGGATCGTATTTTTTTTCAGTTCCACATCTACCATCGGATTATTGATTTGTCCTTTCTGAAAATCGGGCAATACCGTGTAAAGGCCAAATTCTTCATTGAATACCGGAGCTACAGGCGTAGCACGTACCGCATTCAACACCTCTTTTGCATCTGTCGGTAGTAGACGTGCACCGTTAAACTGGAATCCCAGACGGAAATTATCAGTCATCTGATAATCACTGTTCATATTTACCGTTACCTTACTAAACTTCTCATGTTTGATATTACCCTCTTCAGATGCGTATCCCACTCCCATGTAGAAGCTATGCTTATCGGTAGCACCTGTCAGGCTCACATTATTATTGGTGATAAAGCCATTCTGAAAAATCTGATCCTGCCAGTCTGTATCGGCATTCCAGGCCGAGAAATCAAACGGAGCAACACCTTGATTAGTAAGCTGCTCATTATAAAGCTCTTTAAATTGAGCAGCATTTACCATATCGATTTTATCCGATACATGTTTCCATCCAAAAGAAGAGTTCAGGTTTATCATCGTCTGTCCCTCTTTCGCCTTCTTTGTAGTAACGATAATTACCCCGTTGGCCCCGCGTACTCCAAAAATAGCCAACGAAGAGGGGTCTTTAAGGATTTCCATGGATTCGATATCCGATGGGTTGAGGAAGTTAATATTATCATTAAACAACCCGTCAACAATATAAAGCGGTGTATATCCATTGATTGAGTTCGTTCCACGAATACGAATTTCGGGGTCTGCACCTGCTCGTCCTGAGTTTACCACCTGTACCCCCGCAACTTTACCCTGCAGTGACGCCAACGGGTTAGACGATGGTTTATTGGCGATATCCGCTCCTTTTACATTTGATATAGAACCGGTCAAATCACGTTTCTTCGCACTCCCATATCCGATTACTACCGTTTCGGATAATAATTGCGAGTCATCCTGCATGGTTACATTAATCACATTCTTGTCGCCAACCGTAACCGATGTCTTTGCCATTCCCACATAAGAAAATTCAAGTGTGGCACCAGGCGATGCCTGAAGTGCATAATTACCATCGATGTCTGTCACAGTACCCGTTGTAGTACCGCTTATCATCACACTAACTCCGATAAGAGGCTCTTTTTTAGTGTCCGTTACATGTCCGGTAATGTGTTTGACTTGCCCGGATACCGATGCGACAGCAAGAAGAATGCTGCAAACCGTAAATAGAATCCGTCTCACAAAAGAGAGGCTCTTTTGTTGCTTTTCTGGGTGTTTTTCCATCTCAATTTTTAGATTTAATAATTATTCTCTCAGATTGAATTTATAAATTCTCTATTCCCGGGAAGCATAATGTAAAATATTCGGAAAAGAGATTATTCATATCCGGAACAAATATAAACCCGCACATACACCAGTCGAAACAAATGGGTTCATTCCCACTACACCGCACCGTTTTTTTCTAAAACCCCACATGCACGATTACTACTCAAACAAACATATGTATCTATATAACAACACATTAAGCAAACACACTATTCAATACAAACGAAATATTCATTCAGATTCTGGGCGGAAGGAATATCGAGTTTTTTACGGATCCGGTAGCGGTTATTTTCAACAGCCCGTACAGATATACACATAAGGGAAGCGATATCTTTAGTATCCATATTTAATTTAAGGCAAGCACATAATCGAAGGTCATTATTGGTAAGCTGAGGATGCATCTCTTTTAACTTCTTAAAGAAACCTGTATGCTTTTCCTCAAATTTCAACAGAAACATTTTCCAGTCCTCTTGCGTATCCATATTATTTTCAATCACACTGTTCATCTTATGTGAAACAGAGGTTAATGACTTATGCGCATTTTTTACACAAAACTCATCTACCATCCCCTTTAACTTCATTATCAATTCATTTTTCTGAATAATAAATGACGTTTGTGTCAACAATTCCGCATTTTTAGCCTCTATTTCATGCATCAGCTCCATATTTCTCTTTCGAAGCGTCATCGACTCCTGTTCACGCAACTTTCGTATCAGGTCTTTTTTATAATGACGTTTTATCAAAAACCAGGTCAATACAAACAATGCCAGCAAAATACACAAATAGCAAACCATTGCGAACACGCTCCGTTACCAGGGGTTCAATATGCGAAAAGTATATTTCGTCGGCTCCGAATAATTACCCATTCCGTCCGTACTTCTTATCCACAATGATTTCTCTCCCGCCGGCAATCGGTCATAACTCACCTGGTTGGCCTTAACCGGAAGACTCCATTCCGAATCTACCTCATCCAGCTTATATTGTACGAACAGATTATGAGCAAACGCTCCTTTTATCAGAAAAGAGAATGTAAGGTTATGAAACCGATATGGAATTTCAGGATGCATTCCGGGTGCAAAACCATAAAACTCCTTCTTTTCCGATTCCATTGTAATAGCCGTCAGTTCCGGAACAGGCAATATACGCTGTTCATTCGCTGCTCTGTCCTGTGATGTATGCAGGATAAACCCTTCATCAAGACAAATCAAAGACACAGAATCATTCAGGACGGCAATATTCTCCGATTCCGTAATCAGTGATAACCCTCCCGAATTCAGTTTACGTGAATAGGTGATGCGAGCTTCATGTCCGTCATAATAAAACTTATGCACCGACGATGCCGTAATCAGCCAATTATAATCATGATGTAATGGCATGAGTTTCTTAAACCGGTCTAATGACTGAAAACAAGCATTGAGAGCCGTTTCCGGTTCAAATCTATTATGGCTCTCATCATAAGACCATACATTCTGACTTCCTAAAAAGAAAAGACGTCCGTTTAGTTTGAATAAATTCAGATGTGTCGGCAATTCCGGGTGGCTGCGTTTATCATAATAAGACAGATAGCGAAAAGAGAGAAAGTCATTCTCAAACCGGGCCTTATATACTCCGCCACTAAAAGTACTCATCCACAGATTATCCATGTGGTCCATTTCAATATATGCTACAGGTTCTTTGATTTGCTGCATCATATATTTTCTCCCGGCTTTCTTATCGATCACCCATATATTCTTATATGTACTGACAATTTGCAATTCACGCCCCTTTATTTTAACGGGCAATACCCTGAATACACCGGTATTGAATACATACGGTTCTCTCACTTCCCCCTTCCTGTCAATCTCAATAAGACCCCGGTTATGCCCAACCAACAACCGGCCATCCTCTTCACGAATCGACCAAACCTGTCCCTGCGTACCTTCTATTAATTTCAAATTTGAGAATGCGGCATAATCATTCATCCGCGCCCGGGGAATTGAATATACACCCTGATTCGTTCCTATATAGAGTTGTTCGTTCCAAAAAACAGCATCATAAACAGCCCCCGCATCGCCACGCGTAGAGCGGAAGTAGCTCATTCCCGGATCATATCGCATATAAGCCAGCCCCCGGTCCATCGCCATCCAGATATTAGAGTCGGCATCCTCAAACAAAGAAAGCACTGTATTGTTTTTCAGGTAATTTTTAAAAGAATAATGTTGCAGAATAGTGCCGTCATGGTCTACCTCATACACTCCGTCAATCAAGGTTCCCAGATAATATATATTACGCGAAGCAGAATATACCGCGCAGTTAAGTTCTTTACCCTGCAATTCCTGCGAAAGCATCCGGTTCCATTCTCGATAATTTCCATTTTCATAAATCTGTAAGTTACCATTCGAGGCTCCAATCAGATAACCTCCTGCATGATAAGGCAAAATCACCCGAACCACGTCTTTGGAAAACCGCTCACTTCCCGGAAGCTGTACAAGCGTGGTTCCCTCTACCCGGTAAATGGATCCGAACGTTTCCTGTACCAGATATTCATCACCCACTTTCAATAGAAAAAGGAATCCGTTTCCGGGCGTTAATGGTTCAACACGCTCGTAATCATACGCATATATATTCTTAAATGTCTGAAAATACACGTATTGTTCTGATACCCATACTTTCCAGAAATTTTCATTCTCCAACGACCCGTTTTTCAATAAGCCGGTAAGCGACTGATAGTTTAATTTCCCGAATGAATCACGCTTCCATACTCCAAACTCCTCAAAACCACCCGTAAAGATAACATCGTGAGAAGCGGCGGCTACAGCCCGGATAAGTGGTGAATGTGGCAAATTATAGTTTTGCCACCTCATCCCGTCGAATTCGATCAACCCCAGGTCATTTGCAAAATACATACATCCTTTTTCATCTTGCGCTACCGCCCAGTTCTTATTGGCAGCTTTATAGCGATCTTTTGAGATGTTGATAATATAAGGTCGTTGATTAGCGTAAAGTGAAATTGTGTTGAGTAAAAATAAGCCGAATAAAATAGTTTTAATGTGCAAATTCATAGATACCAGAACAAAAAATTATTAATCAAGGTCACATGTATCCTGTGGCATAAGGCAAAAATATCACTAAGAATACTAAAATTTAACACGAATATAAAGATAAGGTAGTATATAAAAAATTAAATATCGAAAATAGCAGAATTCATCGTAAAAGAGATACTAAGATAAGCAGAAAGGACCTCTCCTTTATCCCGGAGAGGTCCCATCTGTGAAATATGCTTATAAATAGATTTTTTCTTTATGATATCCGGATTTTCTGTGTCCTCACCTGCCCCTCAATTACCGCTTTCACAATATAAATACCGGGGGCCAAACGTAATGCCGTGATATTGGCTGGCTTCTCTGATTGAGCAACCAACTTACCCGGCAAATCATAAACCGTTACCGACCCGACTCCTACTGCATCTGTAAATACAATCCGGTTGTCATGAACGAAACAGAAAGGACGGTCGGTTGCTTTAGCCGGGCCACAAAGTCCGCTACCTACATTCGCATACGTAAATTTAGGAGCAATGGCAAACGAGGTAAGTTCATCTTCATTCTTCACCCAACTGGTCTTTCCGGTAGGCTGATCATTCTCATCCCACTCTTCCAATAAATGATAAACGGTCGATTTACTTCCTTTTGCCCGTACCGGAACCGCCGCAATGGCGATATCGTCCGCCTCGTAAGTAACATCATCCATGTTATTCGGAATACCGGCCACACTTACAAAGAATGAATCGGCAATGGCAATTTCATTTGCGAATTTAAACACGGTAGGCACCCATGTTTCGGAAGAATGTTGCAGATCTTTCACTTTTACCACACTGCTTCCCAATACTTTACCCGGCAATCCGGAGGCCGGCTCATGGATCGACACCGTAATATCCGTTTCGGCCGAAACATGGGTAACCTTATCGAAGAATATCGAAACCTCAGAGATTGTTCCCTTAGCTAACGGAGCGTGAAATACTTCAGCAAAAGCATTCATACCCAACCAGTTGCTCCCGCCGTAATTTCCAAACCAACCCAAAGCGAGAGTAGTCAGCTTTTGAGCTTCAGCAATCTCGACATTCCATATTTCGAGCGACTCACCCACCTGAACATAATTCGATAAGGCAATCTCATCGGTACCCTGCTTATTCGTAACCGAAAGAGAAATATCATACACTCCGTTTTCAGGATATGTCACTTGTGGATGTTGCTGAGTAGAGACCGGAGTATTCGAGCCGGCAAGAGTCCATTTCCATGCAGTTGGCTGATACAAAGAAGCATCCGTAAAAGTAACCGGTACGTTTGCAGGAATAAAAATACCTGCGTAAGGCGACAGGTAAGCTCCGGCAGGAAACTGAATTTGCGCTTTCGGGGCCATTCCTTTGACGATCACATAAGCGTCTTTGGTTATTTCGCCCACTTCGCCCTGCGCATTGGTCACTTTCAGCGATACGGCATAGCTGCCCGCCTCTTTATAGCAAATTACCGGATTGGCTTCGGAAGAAGTAGCCGGAACACCTCCCGGGAAATTCCACTCCCAAGTCACCGCTCCGTCAGAAGCATCCATAAAATGCACCATACCACCCTCTTGAATCATCGCTTCATTTCCTCCACGCTGCAGAATCTTAAAATCATCTACCAAAACATCATCTCCACCCACTCCTTTATAGTTAAAATGAAACTTAACGTTCTGTCCTGCAAGCCCGGTTAAATCGAGGTTGAAATAGAGCCATTTCGGACGCTCATGCCCGTTTTCGGCCGACCAGTTTCCTGCATCAAAAATCTCCGTCATCGTTCCTGTAGCCGTATTTTCGGCAAGAATCTTAAACCGGGCCCCGATCGCTCCCGTATAAACCCCATCGAAACAGGCATAAAAACTACAAGAAGCCCCTGCTTCGATAGCAACCCCCGGAGTAATCACAGATTCATCCTGAAAAGTTTTGTCGTCATAATAAATGGCAAGACTATAGGTACTTTGAGGGTTGATTTCATTAAACGAAGGAACACCGGCCTTTTTCGGATTACCCAGCTTCCAGGTACTCTGGCTGTTCGTTACTTTTTTTGTCCATGACGGAAAATCGGTATTGTCAAACTGTTCCTCAAACAATGTTTTCGTACTTTCCTTTGCATTGAAACCGGCGTTAAGCGCTCCGAATCCGGCAAAAGGAATCAGCAGAAAAACAGAAAGAAAAAGAAAAGAAGTAGTCATTTTTCCCATAATTCAATGTATCAATTTAAAAGTTTAAAACGCATATTAAATATAAAATTACAAAAAAAGATGACTTTAAGTTTTTATTATAAACCAAAAGTCATCTTTTAAGCTCGTTTATTTTCAAACACTTATATCAATTAATCCAGCAACACATAAATTGTATAAGGATGTTCTTCCCGACTCTTATCTGTACGGGCTCTCCGGATTACAGCAATGTATTTGTATTTTGACAAATCGTAATCCTGTGCCTTAAATTTATTGTAGACTTCCGCCGTATCCGGATTTTCGGGAGCAGCAGTCATTACTACCATATCAATATCGTCAGATCCATTCACATCATTAGCCAGCGCCTTATAAGCTCCTTCGCTAAAAACCGGATCCATAACCGAGTAATTACCCTCCTCATCTTTGGTTATAGCTGCCAGAGGCGTGTCTATCTGATGTTCTAAAAGAGAAACGATTGCCTTTTTTTTCTGATCAAGATTCATCGTATCCATAATTGAAAATGTTTTAAATTACTCTGTCTAAACACCTGAACAGGAAAATTGGTTGCTTCTTTGTCTAAGAATTCGGTTTAGGTTCGTTAAATTTGTAGCTTTGAGATTCATTCGAAAGCTGCGAAATAAAAAATATCCATCGCATTCTTATGTCTTTCTGATAAGTGCTAAGAAATCCACTCTAAAATCTACTATTACGCATGATGAAGTTATCTTTATTACCATTACTAACACTATCTCTTACCGTATCCGCCCAAAACCAGCCGGAATTTTCAACGGCCGGATTCTTTGAAGTGAATAATTCGGGCAGGGCCGCCTACTCGATGAATCCTGCCTGGAAATTATACAAAGGGGCATTACCGAATGCACAGGCTATCAATTGCGACGACAGCAACTGGCAAGTAGTTTCACTACCCGACGGTATCGAATACCTGCCCACCGAAGCAAGTGGCTGTATCAACTACCAGGGAGAAGTATGGTATCGTAAGCATTTTACTCCCGACAGCGCCTTGAAAGGGAAAAAACTGTTTCTTCATTTTGAGGCCATTATGGGCAAATCAAAGATTTTCGTCAATGGCAAATTATTAAAAGAACATTTCGGAGGGTATCTGCCGGCCGTAGTCGATATTACCGATGTCATCGACTGGAATAACGAAAATGTGATTGCCGTATGGGCCGACAATAGCGACGATCCAAACTATGCGCCCGGAAAACCGCAAGACGTACTCGATTTTTCTTACTTCGGCGGAATTTACCGCGACTGTTGGCTGGTTGCTCACAATGACGTGTATATTACCGATCCCAACTTCGAAAACGAGAAAGCCGGCGGTGGCGTCTTTGTAGCTTACAACCATGTATCAGAAAAGGCAGCAGACGTTTTATTGAAAACACATCTACGCAATAACTCGAAAGGGTCATTCAAAGGAAATATTGAATACGAACTCCAAACACCCGATGGCAAGCCGGTGGCATCTATTAAAGAAGCAATTCGAATTCCTGCCGGTAAAAGCATCTCAAAAAAATCACAAACAACTGTTTCCAACCCCAATTTATGGAGTCCTGATCATCCCCATTTATACAACCTTTTTGTACGTGTGTACGATGAAAAAGGAAATATTGTCGACGGCTACAGAAAACGGATTGGTATCCGTAGCATCGAATTCAAAGGAGAAGACGGTTTCTGGCTCAATGGGCGCCCTTATGAAAAACCATTGATCGGTGCCAACCGCCATCAGGATTTCGCAGTGGTAGGCAATGCAGTTTCAAACAATATTCACTGGCGCGATGCGAAAAAACTACGTGACGCAGGTTTAAAAGTGGTACGTAATGCCCATTGTCCGCAAGATCCCGCGTTTATGGACGCATGCGACGAACTCGGACTTTTCGTTATTGTAAACACTCCCGGATGGCAATTCTGGAATGACGCTCCGATTTTCGGACAACGGGTGTATCAGGATATCAGAAACATGGTGCGCAGAGACCGAAACCATGCATCGGTATGGTTGTGGGAACCTATTCTGAATGAAACATGGTATCCGGCTGATTTTGCAAAAAACACCCGTGATATTGTGGATGAAGAGTATCCATATCCATACTGTTATTCGGGTTGCGATTCGGAAGCGCGCGGACATGAATACTTCCCGGTACTTTTCACGCATCCGTCAAATGCGGATACAGATTTCGCACTAAAGCATGCTGATAAGAGTAAAACTTATTTTACCCGCGAATGGGGTGATAACGTAGACGACTGGAGTTCGCACAATTCCCCGAGTCGCGTAGCCCGCAACTGGGGTGAACAACCGATGCTTGTGCAGGCCCGGCATTATGCCAATCCGCCTTATCCTTATACAAGTTATAATGCGCTTTATGAAACCAACCGTCAGCATGTTGGGGGATGCCTGTGGCACTCGTTCGATCACCAGCGCGGTTATCATCCGGATCCTTTCTACGGAGGACTGATGGATGTGTTCCGTCAACCGAAATACGCTTATTATATGTTTCAGGCGCAACGTGATGCCCGGAAAACCGATTTAATCGCAGAAACCGGCCCGATGGTTTTCATTGCGCATGAGATGACTCCTTTTTCAAATGCAAACGTAGAGGTATATTCTAATTGCGATGAAGTGCGCCTTTCGATAAATAAGGATGGGAAAACCTTCTCATATACCAAACCGGCTAAAGCATCCGGTATCCCATCTCCGATTATCACATTCGAGAATGTATTTGATTTTATGGTTGATAAAAAGCTATCGTATGCCAACAGACAAAATGAAGTATTTATGCTGGCAGAAGGGTTGATTGATGGTAAAGTGGTAGCTACTCACGAAGTACGCCCGGCCCGTCGTCCCGAAAAAGTAGTTTTATGGGTCGATAATGAGAATACCGACCTGATTGCAGACGGTTCTGATTTTGTTACAGTGGTAGCCGGTATTGCCGACAAAAGTGGAAATATAAAACGGTTGAACAACTATTTCGTTCGCTTTGCGGTTGAAGGTGAAGGCCGTATATTGGGCGATTCATCGGTATTTGCCAATCCTGCGCCCGTAAAATGGGGGACTGCTCCCGTGCTGATTCAGTCGACCACAACGCCAGGGCAGATTAAGGTGGCCGCCATGGTGCTTTTTGAAGGTTCACAAATGCCGGTAAGTGCCGAGCTGATTCTTGAGAGCAAACCGACGCAGCAGAAACTGGTTTATAAAAAAGAGGACCTTGATAAAATCAATCAGAAAACCGCAGCCGTGAGCAACCGTGCTTTGTCTAATGACAAACTGGAGATTGAACGACTACGTCAGGAGCTGAATACACTCAAACTAAAAGAGGTAGAGCGCCAACAGGCTGAATTCGGCGAAGCTAAATAAAAGCTGAAAGATAAATTTAGCCTATAAAAACAAGACCCTCAGAAAGATGATATCGTATCTTTCTGAGGGTCTTCTGTTTCTACGCCGAAAAAATATTTTCGTAGCGGATCTTTTATTTTGTCAGACTTTGCATCATCTTAGGCACCTCGCCATAAACAGGCAGCTTGCCGTCCCATTTTTCAATAAACATCTGCTGTATGATCAGTGGCGTAAGTGCCGACGATTTCATATCGTTCTCATATTTTTCCGTTTCAGCCTTGATACGGCGGATACGCGCATCGGCCTCAGCCTGACGCACTTTGTTTTCCGCCTGCATCGCTTCCTGGATAGTCCGGTTTTTGGCATCGATGGCATCCTTTAGCGATTGCGGAGGAATAATATTAGAGGTAAGTTGCTGATAAATAAAGCCCTCTTTTCGTAACGTTTCCTGCAAGCGGGTCTGCACCTCTTCCTCAAAAATACCACGGTTGCTCATCAGTGAATCCGATGTGAAGCTATTAGCTGTCAAACGATAGCAATCGTACACTACGTTTTTAAGATACCCGTTTTCAAGCTCTTTAAGGCTTTTACGGTATTGACGGAAAATGCTCGGCACGGCATTCTGATCAACGTAATAACTCAACGTTGGGTCTACGGTAAATTCCGAACCGTCTTTGGCATTCACACGGAACACATCGTAATCTTTTACCTGCGTATAGATTGGAAATTCGTAAATAGCGGTAAACAATGGCATGTAAACAACCCAGCCGGTCACTTCGGTGATATCATCCACCCCTTTATTATCCCCGACCAAATTTACACGGATACCGGTATGTCCCGCATCGATACGCTCCATCCGGCAGAAAAAACCTAATACTACAACTCCGGCAATAATCAATACTACCAGGATAGCAAGACGTAATACATTCGTTAACTTCATAAATTAAATATTAATCAGACCCTTCCCGAAATCGCGGTAAAAGTCTGTTTGTGATGAATCATTGTTAAAACATTTGTTATGCAAAGTAAATATTTTTTGATGAATAACCCATCCCGTTAGGCTTTTGCTATTATTTTTGTGAATAAACCGAATATATTTTCAATTTACTTATCATGAACAAGTTTACACTATTACTCTGTGGCATCGCATTGTGCTGTCAGCTTTCTGCTCAAAAAGACTGGGCGAACTTTAAGCGTTATGAAAGTTCAAATAAAACAATCACCGCCCCTGTAAAAGCGGTTTTCATGGGCAATTCGATTACGGAAGGATGGTATCGCCAGGATTCATCGTTCTTCCTCAATAATCATTTTGCAGGTAGAGGCATCAGCGGACAAACCTCTTCTGAGATGCTCGTACGCTTCCGCCGCGACGTTATCGACCTTCATCCGCAAGCAGTGGTAATCCTTGCCGGAACAAACGATATCGCTCAAAACAACGGATACATTTCGCTCGAAAATGTAATGGGAAATATCAAGTCGATGTGCCAGCTGGCCAAAGCCAATAACATCAAGGTCGTGCTTTGTTCAGTATTGCCCGCCTATGAATTCCCGTGGCGTAAGGAGCTCAAGCCGGCCGAAGAGGTCAAAAAGCTCAATGCCATGATTGCCCAATACGCCAAAGAAAATAAAATTCCCTATGTCGATTATTATTCGGCACTTGTAGATAGCCGCGGAGGTATTCCCGCCAAATACGCAGCCGACGGCATCCATCCAAATATGGATGCCTATAAAATTATGGAAGGACTGGTTATGAAACCGCTCCGTAAAATTACCCGATAACTCATCTCTAAACCCAATTCATCAATGATGACTTTAAATGTCAAATGCTTATTAAGTAGTGCTTTACTAACACTGGCTGCGGCGGCCTTCGCTCAAAGGGAATCGAAAAGCCTCAACGAAAACTGGAACTTCCGGTTTTCGCATCAGGTTCAGAAAAATCAGACACAACGGGTAGATCTGCCCCATACTTGGAATGCGCAGGACGCTCTGAGCGGACAGTGGGATTATAAACGGGGAATCGGCAACTATACCCGAAAAATGTTTGTCGATTCTGCATGGCAGGGGAAACGCCTGTATCTCCGGTTTGAGGGTGCCAATACCATTACAAACCTGTTTGTTAATGAAAAACATGTGGGTGAGCATCGGGGCGGCTATGGCGCTTTTATTTTCGAAATCACGGATTTGGTAAAATACGGAACCGAAAATACACTATTGGTACGCGTAAACAATGCCGAACAACTCGATGTAATGCCGCTTGTGGGCGACTTCAACTTCTATGGAGGCATCTATCGCAATGTATCGTTGCTCATTACGGAGCAAGTTTGCATTTCTCCTTTGGATTACGCTTCGCCGGGAGTTTACCTGCAACAGAAACAGGTATCCGATCAGAAGGCATTGGTAAACACCCGTGTCATCTTATCCAACAATAGCGGACAACCCCGATCGGTTGTACTTAAATTAGCGGTAAACGATCAGAAAAAAACGGTAACCGAACTTAAAAAAACAATTGATATTCCGGCCCAAACGCTTTATTATCCGGCCGATATCGAGTTTGAAATACAGAAACCCCGGTTGTGGAACGGCAAGCAGGATCCTTTTATGTACGAGGTGGTTACCGAATTATCCGATGCCAATAAAATGCTCGATCGCGTGACGCAGCCTTTGGGATTGCGCTATTATCATGTAGATGCGGATAAAGGATTTTTCCTCAATGGCAAACCGTTAAGACTGCAGGGGGTATGCCGCCACCAGGATCGCGCCGAAGTGGGAAATGCCCTTCATAAAATGCATCATGAGGACGATGCGCTGCTGATGGATCAGATGGGCGTAAATGCGGTCCGCTTAGCGCATTATCCACAAGATACTTATATGTACGACCTCATGGATAAGTACGGCATCGTCACATGGGCCGAAATTCCGTTTGTAGGCCCGGGAGGCTATGCCGACAAAGGCTTTGTGAATCAGCAAAGTTTTTGCGACAACGGCAAAGAACAGTTGAAAGAATTGATCCGCCAACATTATAATCACCCCTCGATCTGTTTCTGGGGGCTGTTTAATGAGCTGAAAGAGGAGGGCGACAATCCGGTGGAATACATCAAAGAGCTAAATCAGCTGGCGCATCAGGAAGACCCTTACCGCCCTACCACTTCGGCGAGCAACCAAGGGGGTGCTCTTAATTTCATAACAGATTTAATCGCCTGGAACCGATATGACGGATGGTACGGTGCTACTCCGCAGACATTGGCCGACTGGCTCGACGAAACCCACGCGAAGCATCCGTCTTTAAAGATCGGCTTGAGTGAATACGGGGCCGGAGCCAGTATCTACCACCAGCAAGACACATTGATTCAACCTGCGCCCAACAGTTGGTGGCATCCCGAAAACTGGCAGACCTACTATCACATAAAGAACTGGGAGATCATTGCCGCTCGTCCCTATATCTGGGGTACTTTCGTATGGAATATGTTTGATTTCGGAGCCGCACACCGTACCGAAGGTGATCGCCCGGGAGTAAATGACAAAGGATTGGTTTCTTATGACCGCCGTCATAAGAAAGACGCTTTCTATTTTTATAAAGCAAACTGGAATAAGGAACCGATGGTGCATATTGCCGAAAAAAGAGCAGACAAACGTACCGACAGAGTAAACGATATTGCCGTGTTTTCTAATTGCAAAACCGTTACCCTCGTGATTAACGGGAAAAAAGTAAAAACTGGGCAACCCGATGAACTGTGCATGACTGTTTTTAAAGATATGCAACTCCAGCCGGGGGCAAATCACATTGAGATACAGGGTGTCGCCGGGAAAGAAAGACTGACCGACTCATGTGTCTGGATTATTGAATAAACGAATATAAATCTAAAATATCCTTACTTTTAGGGATATCACGGAGTGCTTTTCCTAATTTTTAGGGATAGCACTCCGTTTTTTTATCCTGTAATTTTGCATCATTCTAAATAACATACAATTAGAGGTGATCAGGATAGTAAAGATGAAGAAACAGATATGTTTGGTTTTAATGTGTAGCATAACCGGTCTTTTGTGGGGCTCTGAACTTGTAATACGAGGCAGAGTTACCGAAAAAGACCGGATTACGGCTATTGAAACAGCTGTAGTTGCGATTGGCGATCTGCAACTTTGGGCCGTTACCAACGAACGGGGCGAATTTGTTATAAAAAATGTACCGGCGGGAACCCATAAATGTGTGGTTTCATGCTTAGGGTACGTCAAAAAAGAGCATCCCATATCAATTTCTTGCTGCGACACTACCATCCAAATCATACTCGAACAAGATAATCTTGCCCTCAACGAAGTGGTGATTACGGCAAAAGAGAACAAACACGTTACCGCCACTGCTTATGTAATTGACAAAACCGCGCTCGAACATCAGCAACTCACCAATGTAAACGCGCTATCCTCTCTTCTGCCGGGAGGAAAAACCCAAACTAACAACCTCGCCACATCCGACAAACGATTCGAAATTCGTGCCGCGACCGGAGAACTGGGCAACCCCTCTTTTATGACGGCGGTCGAAGTGGACGGCATCCGTCTTTCCAACAATGCGTCGTTTTCAGAAACGGCCGGAGCGGATACACGCAATATTCCGGGCTCGAATATCGAATCGGTCGAAGTGATTACCGGTATTCCGTCGGCAGAGTATGGCGATGTTTCGGGCGGGGTGGTGAAAATCAAAACTCAAAAAGGGAAAGCACCGTTTAAAGCGATTTTGTCGGCATCCCCGCGCAACCACATGCTTGCCGTAAGTCAGGGAATCGACTTAAAGGCACAACGGGGTACGCTAAACCTGAGTCTCGAACGGAGTGGCTCATTCGCCGAGCTCGCGTCGCCCCATACCAACTATACGCGAAATGCATTCAACGCCATCTATTCGAACACTTTTGGGAAAGGGGGTACTACCCCGCTCTCCTTTTCGGCGATCTTCGCAGGAAACATCGGAGGGTACGATTCGGAAGCTGATCCGGACGCATTTGCCGAAACGTATACCAAGCAAAAAGATCATACCCTGCGCGGCGCGCTCGAAATGAACTGGCTGATCAATAAGCCGTTCATTACCGGCATGGAGTTAAAGACATCGTTGCGCTATGCAAATAAGCAACAAAAAATAAATACCAATAAATCGAGTTCAACCTCCACCGCTGTTTTTCACGGCACAGAGGAGGGCTATTTCGTAGCCACCGATTATGATACAGACCCGGATGCCGCCGTATCGCTCATTCCGGCCGGCTACTGGTATCAGCTTCAATATACAGACGACCGGCCGCTCGACTATAACGCATCGCTCAAACTGTATCACAATGTAAATGTAGGCCGGATAAGCAACAAACTGAAAATGGGTGTTGAGTTTTCGATGCTGGGTAATCTGGGCGACGGCGTTTATTACGACCAGCCTCAATATACCCCGACATGGCGCCCGTATGCGTATTCCGATGTGCCGTTTATGAAAAACGCGGCGCTTTATGCCGAAGACGAGATGCGTTTTCCGATAGGCACTACCCGGATGCAGTTGTCGGCAGGCATACGTTATGACCGTACGCAGATCGATGGCAGTGAATATGGAGCGGTAAGTGCGTTTTCGCCACGCCTCAGCATGATCTATACATTGATCGACCGGCCGCAGGCACGTTTTCTACGCAACCTCCGGCTGCGTGGCGGGTTTGGCGATGCGGTCAAACTACCCTCTTTCGCCATCTTATATTCCGAGCCGAATTATAAACAACAACTCACGTTTGCACCGGGTGCGCTGTCCGACGGTACTGCTTATTACGCATACTATATTCAGCCCACCCGCCAACTCTTCAACCCGAATCTCAAGTGGCAGTCCACCCGCCAGAGCGAAATCGGAGTCGATCTGCAGTTAGGCCAGGTAAAACTTGCCCTGAACGCCTACCGCAACAAAAGTTCGAACGGTTATATGACAGCGTCCTATTACACCCCGTTCGCGTATAAGTTTACCGATCAACGGGCCATTGAAGGAAGCTCCGTTCCGGTGAACGACCGGGTATTTTCAGTAAACCGGCAAACCGGTGTGGTTACATTATCCGACCGTACAGGTCAGCATGCTGCCGTCGAACTGCCTTATGCAGAGCGAACCACCTTTAAAAGTGAAAGCTACGCTACCAACAACACCCCGGTATTGCGTCAGGGGATAGAGTGGATTGCCGATTTCGGTAAGATTCCGGCCCTGTTTACCAATTTCCGGTTAGACGGAAGCTATTATCACTATAAAGGAGTAAACGAAACGGTGATAGCGGGTTTGCCCACCTCGAGCCAGACCATGGCAAACGGACTGCCTTATAAATATGTAGGATATTACGCCGGATCGACCACCGCTTCGAATGGCTCTGAAACCAGACGACTCAACACCAACCTGACGTTGACCACGCATATTCCGCGCCTACGCTTACTGTTTTCGTTGCGGATTGAATCGACTCTTTATCAGGCTTCGCGCTATCTGTCGGAATACAACGGAAAAAGCCTCGGCGTGGTGCTCAACGACCGGACCGAATATACGGGCACCTCTACGGATATCTACGGCGGCGATCGCTATGTGGCGGTATATCCGCTTTATTATACGAGTGCCGACGATATGAATGTAAAGATTCCGTTTGAAGAAAAGTTCTTATGGGCTAAAGAGCACGACAAAGCCCTTTACAACGAATTGTCGAAACTGGTGGCCAAAACCAATACGGCTTATTTTTTCAATGAGAACCGCATATCGCCCTATTTCTCGGCCAATCTGAGCATTACGAAAGAGATCGGGAAACGCTTTTCTCTCTCATTCTACGCCAATAACTTTCTGAACAGCCTCAGCAAAGTAACCAGCAGTTGGAATGACAGCGAAACCACCCTTTACAACAGCGGACGCATCCCCTCATTCGATTATGGGATGACGCTGCGGGTAAAACTTTAATCAGAATTATAAACGCTAACAATAAACATTATGAAGAAAATTTATGCTTTATTTCTCACCCTGTCATTGATCGCATCCGCTTGTACGAAGGATGAAGTGATACCCGAATACGAAACGGTAGAGATCGCAGTACAACTGCTTTATCCCGCCACATCCGGCTTCGAAGCGACAGAGGGAGTCGCAGTGAGCGCTCGTGCTACATCGGGTGTATCGTACAAATCTGCTACCGACGCGACCGGAAAGGCCACATTCAGCCTGCCGGTGGGTATTTACGAAGTAACGGCTACCGACAAACGGTCGGCTAGCGGCAAAAGCGTGGTATTCAGCGGAGCAAAAAGCAATCAAGCGATTGCGGCAGCCAACAATACACCGATTGAACTTACGATGATCGAAAGCGTGCGCAGCCAGATCGTTATCAAAGAGCTTTACAACGGAGGATGTCAGAAAGATGACGGCTCAGGCTCATATCATTTTGATAAATACGTGGTGCTTTACAACAATTCGGAAGAGGAGGCAGAATTGCAAAACCTTTGCCTGGCAATGGTTTTACCCTATAATTCTACGGTGGCAAACGCTGATATTCAAAACGGGTCGCTGTTTTATGAAGCAGAAGGGTGGATTCCGGCCGGACTGGGTTATTTCTATTTCCCGAATCAAACGAAACTGAATCCGGGCGAACAGATTGTGGTGGCCTTCAATAATGCCAACGACAATACGCAAACCTACTCCAATTCGGTAGATTTGGGCAAACCGGAATATTATGTTACTTACGAACCGGAAGTATTCAACAATACCAGCTATCACCCGGCACCATCGGCAAATATTCCGACTTCACATTACCTGCCCGGATTTAAATATGGCACCGGAAATGCCTGGGCATTCAGCAATACGTCGCCGGCATTCTTCCTGTTCGCTCCCGAAAACACCACTCCGTCAGATTTCGCGGCAGATGCAAGCAATATCTCACTATACAACGGATCGGCGACACAGGTGCGCAAAAAAGTTCCGGTTGAATGGGTGATCGATGGTGTGGAAGTATTCAAACAAGGCGCATCAAACAATGTAAAACGTTTTACTCCGGCCGTAGATGCCGGTGCCGTGCAACTGAACGGAACTTTCGGCTACACCCTCTATCGTAACGTGGACAAAGACGCTACCGAAGCGCTTACCCAAAACACAGGCAAACTGGTATATAACTACTCATTGGGAACTACAAGCCAAAACGGTACTACCGATCCGTCGGGCATCGATGCGGAAGCATCCATTAAACTGGGTGCGCTCATCATCTATGCCGACACCAATAACTCGGGCAACGACTTCCACCAGAGAGGGCGGGCCTCTTTAAAGGACTAAAGCATGCATCAATCGCCTTTATTAAAAAAAGGGACTCTTTCAGTAGCGTTCGCAATCATTTTTGCGAACGCTATCGCACAAGAAACCGTCCCCTTTTATTATGATTTTGACTATACGCCCGATTCTGTCGGATGGCAGCAAAGCGAAAACAAATCACAGCTTTTTCGCAGTCCGCTGCAACAAGCCGGCAGGGCGGGTATCTCTTATGGGTTTGCAAAAGGAACGCTGACCAATTTTAACGTGGCCGATAAGGAAACAGGAATCCGGGCCTATGGCGAATCTTATTTCAAACTGAGTCCACGTACCATGGTATACGGACTGGCCGCTTTCAGCTCTGACAAAGAGAGGGGAACAGCGGGTTCGGCTTTTCTAAGCGGACGCACGCACGCCTTCAACCTGGTTTTAATGGATCAGACCAATAAGGGAGACCGGAAGACGGAAACCTATCAGATACAGGGTGCGGTAGGGCATCAATTGAATAATCGGCTGTCGGTCGGCGGTAAATTCGATTACCGGGGGATAAACATGGCGCGTACCAAAGATCTGCGCCATACCAACCAAGGACTCGACTTGACCCTTTCGCCCTCCGTTTCGCTGCTATTATCCGATAAAATCCGTACCGGAGTTCATTACAGCTACAACCGCTATATCGAAGGAATCAAATTCAACCTCTACGGCACTACCGACCGCCAATATTTCACATTGGTAGATTTCGGTGCCTTTTACGGGAAACAAGAACTTTTCGATACCAACGGTTATACCACCAAAGGGGAAAACACCCCCTATGTAGAGCAAATTCATAAGGCAGGGTGGCAACTGGAATACAAACCCACTCACCGCCTCTACCTGTTTAACGAGTTCGTATGGGGTAAAGGCGACGGATATTTCGGAAAACAGGCTTCGGCAGCCATCCAATACACCCGGCATGAGGTAAATCAATGGAGCGACCGATTGGTAGCCTATTACCGCGGCAAACGGCTACTGCAACAGCTTGAATTACGGATTGGTTATCAACGCTATCAAAACTACGAAAACTCGTGGCGTACCGAAACCTCCGGTTCGGGCAATAGCATCATTGAATATTACGGACAGAACAAGGTAGGTGAACGAGCGTACACGAATCTGGCAGCCGACTATTCGATTGAATGGGGCAAACCGGAGGAAAACGGAAAATGGAGATTGTCGCTCGGAAGCGCCTTCGCGCAACGTGAGCTACAAGCCATTCTTTATCCTTATTACCGTACGCAAAACCTGCAGCTTTACCGTCATCGGCTCGGGGCGATTCATCAACGCGCTGTCGGGAAGATCCAATTGACACTTCACGGTGCGGTAGCTTTTGCATCGGGTAGCGGGACGCCTTATACGGATAAGGTATTCGTTACCCCCTCTACCGACGAAGGTACGCCGGCCAATGCCGATCATTACCTGATGCAGGAATACAATTATCTGACTGCCCGCAAACTGCAACCGGAAGCGGGCTTTCGCATCATGATGCCGGTTAAGAAAATGAGTTATTACCTCAGCACGACCTATCATGCGGAAATTCCGACCGGAACCACATCCGTTGCAGGAAACCGCAATCACATACATTGCGCAATAGGCGTAAATTTTTAAACCAATTAAAACAGACTTACAAATGAAGGATTCATTATTAAAAAATAAATTGATCAACGCGACAGTTTCAGGCAGCATCGCCCTATTGCTTATTTTGGGAACAGCATTCATCACATCGTGCCAGCCGAATAAAAAACCTGCAGCCGATACAGCCGCAATTATACCGGAGAATAATGCCCTCGAGGTTGATTCCGTACTGGCTCTGGCAGAGCAGTTGGTCGACAAACAAATCGAGCTCGAAGGAGTTTGCACGCATATCTGTAAACACGGCGGCCGCAAAATATTTTTGATGGGAAGCAACAACTCCCGCATTCTGCGCATCGAGGCCGCGAAAGGTGAGAAATTCGATCCGAACTGCGCGAACAGCATCGTTAAAGTGAAAGGTACGTTGAAAGAGGAGCGTATCGACGAAACCTATTTGCAAAGATGGGAAGCCTCTTTGGCCGATAAAACGGCAGAATCGCACGGAGAGAGCGCTGCCGGATGCAGCACCGAAAAAAGAGCCCGCGGCGAATCGGCCAATACACCCCAAAGACGCATCGAGCAATTTCGCCAGCGCATTGCCCAACAGAAAGAAAAAACCGGCAAAGAATATCTTTCATTCTATCACATAGAAGCTGCCAGCTATACCATCCAAAAGTAATCTGTAAATGGAAAATATCATCGAATGTAAAAACCTGACCCATTACTATGGGAACAGGAAAATATATGAAAACCTGAGCTTCTCGATTCCGAAAGGAAAAATCATGGGATTGCTCGGAAAAAACGGTACGGGTAAAACCACCTCGATCAATATTCTGAGTGGATACCTGAAACCTCAGGCCGGCGAATGTTACATCTTCGGTGAGAATATCCAGGAGATGTCGCCCCTGCAGCGCCGTAAAATCGGCCTGCTCATTGAAGGGCATGTGCAGTATGACTTTATGAATATTGAGCAGATAGAGCGTTTCTATTCGGCATTTTACCCGAACTGGAAAAGAGAAGCCTATTACGAACTGATGAGCCGTTTAAAAGTAGCGCCCAAACAGCGAATCTCAAGAATGTCATGCGGCCAGCGTTCGCAGGTAGCACTGGGGTTGATCCTGGCCCAGAATCCCGAATTATTAATTCTGGACGATTTCTCGCTCGGGTTAGATCCGGGCTACCGCCGTTTGTTTGTCGATTATCTGAAAGAGTACGCATCGGCCGAAGACAAAACCATTTTCCTGACCTCGCATATCATTCAGGACATGGAGCGTCTGATCGACGATTGCATCATCATGGATTACGGCAAAATATTGATTCAGCAACCGATTAACGAGCTGTTGCAAACGTTCCGCCGAATAAGCTGCACCTTGCCCGAAGGATATCTTTTCGATAAAGAATCGTTCTTGATGAACCCTTCATTAATCGGCAACTCGTTCGAGGCGTTCACCTTCGAACCCGAACAGGTGGTGATCGATCATCTCCGCGAGTTACAGATTCCTTACAAAAATTTGCGCTATGAAGCGATGAATCTGGAAGATGCCTTTATCGGTTTAACAGGCAAATATTAATCAATCCATTAAGTATCAGACAATGATAAAAGCCATATTTTATAAAGAATGGATCAAGACAAGATGGGTAGTCGTTCTCAGCCTGTTACTCTTGTCGGGATTCACCACATTCATTTTATTAAACCTCAACCGCATGATCGACTATAAAGGGGCGGTTCATATCTGGGATGTGATGATACAGCGCGATGCGTTGTTTATCGAACTGATACGCTACATTCCTCTGCTGGCAGGCATCGCGCTTGCCGTATCCCAGTATGTGCCCGAAATGGTTCGAAAATGCCTCAAGCTAACGCTTCACCTCCCCTACGACGCCAACCGGATGATTTTTCTGATGCTCTCTTACGGGGTAAGCGTTTTGCTGCTGATCTTTTCGATCAACTACATCGCCCTTTACAGCGTGCTCAGCTCTTTGTTGGTAAAAGAATTGGTACGTCACATCCTGTTGAGCGGAGCCGTATGGTTTCTGGCCGGCATCTTCGGTTATTTATTAACGGCGTGGATTGTACTCGAACCCACCTGGAAGCGAAGAGTTGTCAATATGCTGATCAGCATCCTGCTATTAAAGGTACTTTTCTTTGAAGCGGCCGGCGAAGCGTACAACCGCTTTCTGCCCTTATTGGTACTTTATATTCTTTTAAGCGGATCGCTCGCGTTTCTTTCGGTTTACAGATTTAAAGTGGGTAAGCAAGATTAAGCAACCGACATAGTGTAAAAAATAGAATATATATATAAATGAAAAAATTCAGTACTCTCTTTTTAGGAGCCACCATTCTGTTTCTCCTGCTATGGCAAATACCATGGCTATACTCCTTTCTGGTACCTCAGAAAGAGAAAGCGCCATTTGTGTTATTCAGCCCGATATTAAACGACTTTACTTTTTCGAAAGGTGAAAGCAAAAAATATACCCATACCGATTCAAACGGAAATCAATTCTCTCAACAACAAATAGACAGCCTGCACCCGGTATTTTATGCCCGTCAGTTGATGAGCGACAGCCGGTTTCCCGATTCGATAGGCAATGCGCCGGCCGATTACAAAAACATACAGCATGATGTTTTCTATTTTCGCCACTCTCCGCGGGATATCAATCGCCCGGTTTTAGGTATCTGGCAGATGATGGAATCACTTTCGGGACGCGTTAAACTGGAAACACCCGAAGATGTATTCCGAATCGACGAACAGGGAATCACTTTTATAGATATCGCCACCAATCAGATCGACGCGTCGAAAAGCGCCCGGTTCACGAAAGCGATGAAACAGCAGCAGTTTGTTTTTCCGGCCTCCTATGTGATAGGTAACCCGATTGTCAAAAAAGATTATGATGAAGGCTATCTGATGCTCGACAATGAGAAGAAGTTATTTCATGTAAAGCAAGTGAAAGGGCGGCCGTATGTAGAGAAAATAGATTTACCGGAGAATATCGTTCCGAAGCATCTGTTCATTACTGAATTTAAAAACCGTGGCATGCTCGGATTTCTGACCGATGAAAAGAACCATTTTTACGCAATCAGTGCCAAAACACATGCGTTGATTCGCATCGATATACCGCAGTTTGTGCCGGAAGAGAATGCGATAATGATTTATGGCATGGTGTATCAATGGACCATTAAGGTATCTTCGAAAGAAAAAGTATGTTATTATGCACTCGACGGAGAGACCTTATCGCTTATCAAGTCGTATGAAGTACCGGACGAACCCTCGCTAAGCAAGACGGTAGGGCAATACTTGTCGCGTATCGGTATCCGCTTTAGCAATCCGCTCGATAAGTTTATCTATCCGCGATTGGGTGCGTAATCCGTGAAGAATAGATGCCCCCGCTTTAGATGATGGTTCGCGAGCAACCCGAAAGTTGCTCGCGAAGAACCCGAACGCCGCTCCCGAGCAACACAAAAGTTGTCGGCGGGCGGCGTTCGGGTTCTTCACGGGCGGCACTCCGGTTTTCCGCAGGCAATAAACAAATACGCCGCAACCAATCAGTTGCGGCGTAGTAAGTAATGCGCTATAGAATAGCGATTTATTTTTAATCGAGGAATCGCTTCGTAATACCGTCATACGCTTCGATACGACGGTCGCGTAGGAACGGCCACCAACGGCGCACGTTTTCAGAGCGCGTCATATCCACCTCTACCACGGTGTTTACCTCTTCGCTGTTACCCGCTTCAAACAGAATTTCACCCTGTGGCCCCGCTACGAAGCTATTGCCCCAGAAGGTAATGCCATTGGTTTGTTTTGACGGATCGGGCTCCCAACCGGTACGGTTCACCGAAATGACAGGCAGTCCGTTTGCCACCGCGTGACCACGCTGCGAGATAACCCATGCGTTTTTCTGACGCGATTTTTCGTCGTCGGTATCCGAGCTTTCCCAACCGATGGCGGTAGGATAAATCAGCATATCGGCTCCGCGAAGCGCCATCATACGGGCAGCTTCGGGATACCACTGATCCCAGCATACCAATACGCCCAGTTTACCGATCGATGTTTGAATCGGTTCGAAACCAAGGTCGCCCGGTGTAAAATAAAACTTTTCATAATAGGCAGGATCGTCCGGAATGTGCATTTTGCGGTATTTTCCGGCCATCGATCCGTCTTTATCGAAAACAACGGCCGTATTGTGGTATAGCCCTGCCGCGCGACGCTCAAACAAAGAGGTAACCAATACAATGCCCAATTCTTTCGCTATCGACGAGTAAAACTCGGTTGAAGGGCCCGGAATCGGTTCGGCAAGGTCGAACAACTGCGTATCTTCGGTCTGACAAAAATAGGGTGTATTGTGCAGTTCCTGAAGCACTACCAATTCGGCCCCCTGCTTTGCACAATCATGAATATTATTGTAAAGTTTCTGAAGGTTCTCTTTCAGATTGTCGGTGCAAGTTTGCTGCACCAATCCAACTTTGATTGTTTTAGCCATTGTATCTTATTTTAAAACGTTTACAGGAAATTGCATGGTCACGCAATGAAGCGAACCGTGCTGTTTAATAAGCGCAGAACAGTCGATTCCTACGATTTCGTATCCGGGGAATGCGTCTTGCAACGCTTTGGCCGCCGCCTCATCGTTGGCAGGCTGATTATAGGTAGGATATAACACCGCCTTATCCATAATCAGGAAATTGGCATAGGTAGCCGGCAACCGCTCTCCGTCGAACCAAACGGCATCCGCCATCGGCAAGGCGACAAGGCGATAAGGTTCGCCCTGCAAGGTGTGGAATGTTTTAAGCTGTTCTTCCATCTGGCGAAGCGCTTCGTAATGTTCGTCCGCGCTATCGGTACATTTTACATATGCGATGGTATGGTCGGGACAAAGGCGCGCCAACGTATCGATATGACTGTCGGTATCATCGCCCGCCAGATAACCATGGTCTACCCATAATACCTGTTTCAGCGCAAACGTCTGTTTCAGATACGCCTCGATTTGCTCTTTGCTCCATTCGCCGTTTCGGTTTTTAGAAAGCAAACATTCGGAAGTAGTGAGCAACGTACCTTCGCCGTCCGATTCGATGCCTCCCCCTTCGAGTACGAAATTAAGGTGGTTTTCATAACCGGCTGCAAACATACCCGCTTCGGCCAGTTTACCGGTAATGAGATTATCGTGGTTGGCGGCGAACTTGAGTCCCCAGCCGTTAAACTTAAAATCGCATATTACCGGCTTTCCGTCGCGAATCATCGTGATGGCACCATGATCGCGCGCCCAGGTATCGTTGGTATCGCATCGGAAGAAACGCACATGATCCATATTCACTACTTTTTCGATCTGAGCGCGTACCGCTTCGGGATCGGGGGTAACGATAAGGAGTAATGTACGGGCCGCGATTTCGCGGGCAAGATCCAGATAACAGGCTTCCACTTCATCGAGCATGTAATCCCAATCTGTTTCAGCGTGAGGCCAGGTAAGCTGGATACCACTCTGAGCATACCATTCGGCAGGCAAAAAAGTATTATTTGTCATTATATTCTGATTTTTCTGCCACAAAGATAGCACAAAAGGCGGGGCCGTCAAAAATCACTACATATAGCGATTGCGACAACAAGTAATTTTGAGGAAATTTGTATATCGTTTGAGAAAACCAGATCATTAATTAAGATATGAAAAGATTTTTACTACCTACCTGTCTGTTGATTAACGCAGTAGGGTTTACCATGCACGCAGAGTCGGTGATTACGCCCGAAACGGAAACACCAGCCGATTCATCGGTTTTAAAAAACATGTTGCTCGAAGAAGTAGTGATTGTATCCAATCCGAAGGCCAAATTGCGTACGTTCGAAATGCCGGCTTCCGTATCGGTTTTCAACGCGCAGCGTATCGAGCGCGAAAACATGCTTTCGATCAAAGACTTTTCGGCGGTAGCACCCAACTTCTTTATTCCGGATTACGGTTCGAAACTGACTACGGCGATTTATATCCGCGGTATCGGAACGCGTACCAACAACTCGGTGGTAGGGATGTATGTGGATAATGTGCCTTACATGGATAAAAGTATCTTCGATTTCGATTTTCTCGACATTGAGCGGCTCGAAATTCTGCGTGGTCCGCAAAGTACGCTTTATGGACGTAACACGATGGCGGGGCTGATCAACATCTATACGAAATCGCCGTTCGATCATCAGTACACGAAAGCGTCGGTATCTTATGGCAACTATAATTCGTTTCGCGCCTACCTTTCACGCTACGGAAAAATCAATGATAAACTGGCTTACTCAATGAGCGGACAATACCAGTCGAACGACGGGTATTTTAAAAACATCTATACGGGCAAAAAGGCCGACGATTCAAAATCGGCCGACGGGCGTTTTCAGCTTTACTGGCGCCCGAACGAGCGTATGAAGGTGAACCTGACTACCAATTATGAATACAGCACCCAGAACGGATATCCGTACGGGTTGTTGAATGAGGAAACGGGCGTCGTAGAATCGGTAAACTACAATGATCCGGGCTCATACCGCCGTAATCTGTCGGCTACCAGCTTATTCGTTGAGAACCAATTCGACGGGTTTACAATGACCAACTCTACCGGTTATCAGTTTTTCGACGACCACATGGCGCTCGATCAGGATTTTACCGACAAATCTTATTTCACGCTCAATCAAAAGCAACGTCAGCACTCATCGTCGCATGAAATCGTTTTCAAATCAAAAAAGGAAACCAATTTTAAATGGTTGGCCGGAGCGTTCGGATTCTACCAGCACCTCTTTACGGATGCGCCGGTAAATTTCAAAAAGCAAGGAATCGACGAGATGATCAACAACAATATCAAGATTCCGGCTATTCCGATACAAATGGGCCCGACATCCGCAACCATGCTGATTACCGACTCGCTGATCAATAAAAACATGGTGATCGATGGCAAATTCACCACTCCGACATGGGGAGTGGCCGGGTATACCCAGCTTACTTATGACAACCTGTTTGTAAAAGGGCTTTCGGTTTCGGCCGGAGTGCGTCTGGATTATGAAAAGGCGAAAATCGATTACGATTCGTACGCTACCGCCTATGCCAAAGGTGCGATCGACATGCAGGTTGGTCCGGTAGTGCGTCCGATCACCTCTTTTATCGACACACTGGCTATACAAATCAAGGGAAAACAAAAACTCGATAACCTGGAGGTGTTGCCACGCTTCGATATTCGTTATACTCCGAATGACAAGTGCATGGCATATGCTTCGATTGCAAAAGGATACCGCGCGGGAGGATTCAACTTTCAGATGTTTTCGGACGCGATCCGCGACCAATTGAAAAGCCGCATGATCGGTGCCTTTATCGCGCAGGCAGATAAACAAGGCATGGGTGATCGCTTACCAGATAACATCCGCGAAATGGCGGTATTGCCGGAGTTTAATGAGCGAGCAGCGGTGGTTTACAAACCGGAACACAGCTGGAACTATGAAGTGGGAGCGCGTGCTGAAGTATTGAGTAAAACATTGTTTGTCGATCTGTCGGCATTCTATATCGATGTACGCAATCAGCAGGTATCCACTTTTTCGGAAGACGGCTTAGGACGCATCACGAAGAACTCAGGTAAATCACGTAGCTTCGGTGCGGAGCTGGGTATCCGTTATTTCCCATTGCCACAACTTGCGTTCACAGCAAACTATGGCTATACGAATGCTAAATTCATTGAAAACAGTGAATATAAAAAGATAAACGGCAAACTCACGCTGATTGATTATAAGGATAAATACGTTCCGTTCGCGCCCGAACATACGCTTTCGGTAGCCGGTAACTATTTGCTGACACTTAACCGCTCATGGATCGACAACATGAACTTTAACGCACAATACGCTGGCGGAGGTCGCATTTACTGGACGGAAGACAACTCGCAGTATCAGAACTTCTATGGTACGTTGAGTGCCAAAGTTACGGCCCGCAAAGGGATTGTAGAGGTGGGATTATGGGGTAAGAACCTTACGAATGCCAACTACAAAGCGTTCTATTTCGAGTCTTTAGGCCGTAAGCTTGCCCAGAAAGGGATGCCCCTTACATTCGGCGGCGAGGTGACTGTAAGATTCTGATCGCATTGATCAAATAACATATTATAATATATAAGAAAGCGGCATCTTTTCACACGTGTGAAAAGATGCCGCTTTCTTATATTGTAACCGTACGGGTTATGATGAAAACTGG
>JAVVPN010000006.1:0-62413 GCA_036655755.1 Bacteroidales bacterium
TTCAAACTTGTACTACTTTGTCTATTATCTTAAATCTTTCAAAGAACTCTTTCTTATTAAAACCTTACCACTAAGGCTTTACACTCAAACAAGAAAATATCTCACATTTCTGATCAATCGTTTTCCTTTCGATTGCGATGCAAAAATAGAAGCATTTTTTTATTCCCACAAGCATTTCCTCACCTTTAAGATGTTAATAAAAACTACACCATTATACTTCAATCAGTTAATCAATAAATTTTCTATCATTATTTTTAGATATCTCATCTTCCCTTTATTTCTCTGCGAACTAAACCTTTTCTCTCTTGTTATTAATTTGAAATATATTTATCTCTTTCTTAATACATTCCGCATTTCTAAAACTTTAGAAACAATGAAAAATAAATCCATTCATTCATTTTTGCGACGACTTTTTGGTTATAAAACTCCACCCATTCCTAATCCGTATAATGATTTCGCTGATTTTGATAATCATTCCTGGATTTTTCGTGAACATGAAATTCACGAGCAGCTACCCTCTACTCATTTCAGAACTTCTTCTGAAAGCAAATTTGAACTTGGATATATTTTAACCCATTTATATTCAGCATCTCAAGAAGAAGTAACCAATTTCACAATAAACGACAATGGTATACTGGATATTCTAACCGATCCAAATGCGATATGGCATTATAATCTCCTCGCCCCATTTCATTTTGACCAAGAAACCTCTCTCTCTAAACATATATTCTATACCTTACTATATCGACCCCACCCTATCGATAATCATTTTCATGATCAATCACAAATACATTCGGAAGGAGCAATTATGTTACACTGCTACCCTACCGGGAAATACAAAGGACATACCTGTTATATCCAAATAGATATTTGTCTTCCTGTTTTTCCTAGTATTAACACCTCCTATCATAATTCAAAGCCGACAACTGCACTTCAGAGTTTTACCATTGCTTACGACTATAAACGTCCCTCACAGGCTTTAGCTGAATATAACTATATGAGAGAGTCTATTGATAATTATAATGATCTTAAGCTTTCCTCTCTTACTGAAAATGAATGGACCCTCCTTCAACATATCCATCCCCAATTAGGAAATGAGTTTTATTGGGGTAAGAAAGCATTTAATTCCAATCGCTATCTGGATGCCATTCTATATTTTAAAAATGTATATGATACTTTGAAAGACACGTGGTATAAAAAAGGACTGAATGCCAAAGAAATGTCATTATTAACGGAATGTTCTTATTTAATAGGGTATTCTTATAATGATCTTAAGCTTTATGATCAGGCTTATCATTATCTTGAATTAGCAGGTCGCTCCAATAACAAATCTTATAAATACAAGAAAGAGTTTGTAAATTGCCTGGTTAATTCCAGAAATCTTCTTTCTATTATTTATATTGATGATTATCTGCAAGATCTCAAAAATCTAACTGACAATAAAAAAAATGAAGAAGACCTCAATTTCTTCTATTTTCTCCTACGACGAAAGGCATACATTTTAATCGAAATGGAGCAATTTGAAGATGCCGAATATATTCTGCACCGATTATTAGAGAAAGATCCCGATAATCTTATCATTCTGAAAGAACTTGCTTATATACAACACCAACGTAAAGAAAGTGCACCGGTGGCTCAAGAAAGAAACAAAAAAAATAATTAGAATAAAGAAAATATATTTTCTTTGCACCGATTTTTACTAAAAATTTTTCTATGAATGCTACTACATTCGTCAATATTATTGAAATAATCGGAACATTTGCATTTGCCATCAGTGGTATACGGCTTGCTTCCGCAAAAAAGTTCGATTGGTTCGGTGCTTATGTCGTTGGATTAACTACCGCGATCGGTGGTGGTACAATTCGTGATTTACTATTGGATCTAACACCTTTCTGGATGACCAATCCCATGTATCTTATAGTTACAGGAATAGCTATGCTTGCTGTTATTCTATTTGGTCGCTATCTTATTCATCTTCATAATACGCTTTTCCTTTTTGATACCATCGGATTAGGACTTTTTGTAGTGGTTGGTGTTCAAAAAAGCTTAATGGTAGGATTCCCTTATTGGGTAGCTATTATTATGGGTACAATAACCGGAGCTGCAGGAGGTGTAATTCGTGATATATTTATTAATGAAGAACCCCTTATTTTTCGCAAAGACATTTATGCCCTTGCTTGTGTAATTGGAGGGATTGTCTTCTGCCTGAGTGATCATTGGGGTTGGAATTACGTTATAAGCCAATTACTTTGTGCTGCTTTTGTTATTTTAAGCCGTATTATTGCCGTAAAATATCATTTAAGCCTTCCTGTATTACGAGGTGAAGATGACTATAAGAAATAATCATTTCTACTTAATCAATCGGGACAAATACAATACGCTCTTATTTTCACCTAAATCCAAAATATATTTTTTAATTAACGTATTACTATTAAAATATATTTTTTATCTTTCATATTCAAGTAGACTAAATTCATATTTTATTCATTTAAATCTATTTTATTATGGGAAAAGGTGATATCAAAACCAAAAGAGGCAAAATCAGCAATCATAGTTTTGGAGTAAGAAGACCGTCTAAAGACTTGAGAAAAAAGATGGATAAAGAAAAAAAGAATGAATAATCATTTTGAGACACATTCGGTAGAAACGTTATGATAGAATCATGATCTATCATAACGTTTTTATTATTTAAAAATATAAGATATATGAATAGCAAAATTACGAAAACAGCTCTTATTACGGGAGCAACCTCTGGTATTGGCAAAGCAACTGCGATTCGCCTTGCCTCAGAAGGGTGGAGATTGATTCTTACCGGAAGACGACAAGAGCGTCTGGATGATTTATGTAAATCTCTAAAAGAACTATATCAAACCGAAACTCTTCCATTATGTTTTGATGTCCAATCAGAAGAACAAACACGAAGTGCACTCAATATTTTACCAACAACATGGCAAAATATTGATTTGTTACTAAACAATGCCGGATTAGCCTCAGGATTAGAGCCTATCCAAACTGGCAGTATACTCGATTGGGATAAAATGATAAATACAAATATTAAAGGCTTATTATACGTTACTCGTCAGGTAGCTCCATTAATGATCAGATATAAAAAAGGTCATATCATCAACATTGGTTCTATTGCAGGAAAAGAAGTCTATGCTAATGGTGCCGTTTATTGTGCAACTAAACATGCCGTCGATGCGTTAAGTAAAGGGATGCGTATTGATATGGTCCAATATGGCATTAAAGTTACCCAGATTTGCCCGGGAGCAGTCGAAACGGAATTTTCAGAAGTACGCTTTCATGGCGATAAAGAGCGTGCCAAGTCAGTTTACACCGGGTTTACTCCGCTTACAGCAACCGATATTGCAGACACTATTGCCTATGTTGCAAACCTGCCAGAACATGTATGCATCAATGATTTAGTAATAATGCCAAAAGCTCAAGCCTCAGCTACTATTACGCATCGTCAATAAATATGTTAGTATATTATGAAATGGTTTAAAGAGTTACAACACAAACATCGTCAGGGAAAAGGAGTCTTTCAATTTTTACGCTTTATCGGTCCTGGCATATTAGTAACTGTAGGTTTTATTGATCCCGGCAACTGGGCAACCAATATTGATGCCGGCTCTTCTTATGGGTATCAATTACTGTGGGTGGTAACTCTTTCAACCATCATGCTCATTCTTCTACAGCACAATGCAGCTCACCTTGGAATTGTAACCGGAAAATGTCTTTCAGAAAGCGCCACTGCTCATATACGCCCCCGTTATGCCCGCCCAATTCTTTCGACAGCTATGTTAGCAGCTGTAGCAACAGCTTTTGCAGAACTATTAGGAGGGGCAATTGCACTACAAATTTTATTTAAACTCCCTATCATAATCGGCACAATAATTATTCTATTAATCACCATTTTTTTTACTTTTTCAAATGCTTATTCCAGAATAGAAAAGATAATAATTTCATTTGTTTCTATTATTGGCTTTTCTTTTCTATTTGAACTCTTACTTATTAATACTGAATGGAAAACAATATTGCATGATTCTTTTGTACCCAGTATCCCGCATGGGGCATTATATGTAATATTAGGTGTATTAGGCTCAGTGGTCATGCCACATAACCTTTACCTTCACTCTGAGGTTATCCAAAGCCGACAATGGAACCTTGAAAATAAAGGAGTAATCAACCGTCAATTAAAATATGAATTTCTGGATACTCTTTTAAGCATGGGCATCGGATGGCTTATCAATTCCGCTATGATAGTATTAGCAGCTGCCGTATTTTTCGCAAATGGCAAAAATGTAAGTGATATTGCGGAAGCCAGTAATATTCTTACCCCATTTCTTGGAAAATTTGCATCTGTTATTTTTGCATTAGCTTTTCTATTTGCAGGCATCTCCTCCTCTATTACCGCAGCGATGTCGGGTGGTATTATTTTCGCAGGTATGTTTTCTGAAGCATATAATATTAAAGATGTTCATTCCAAAGCTGGAGCTTTACTTACATTAATTCCCGCTACTATTTGTATTTTCTTTGTTACTAATACATTTCAAGCTCTTGTTTTTTCACAAGTCATTCTAAGTTTTCAGTTGCCTATAACTGTAATTCTATTAGTAATGCTTACCTCTTCACGCAAAGTAATGGGCGAATACGCTAATAAAGGATTAACGAAGGGGCTCCTTTGGGTTACAGCGATCTTTATTGCCATACTTAATATATGGTTATTCATAGAAACGATATTTAATGCACCTTAATTTGTCATTTCTAACTTGAATAAAACTTTTGACAGTTATTAGCGTTTGTTTTCCCCAACGTTCGCATTTCATTTACTAATTTTACCCCAGAATCAATAAATTAATGATAAGAATGAAAATAATTAAATCCTTAGTGATTGCATTAACTATAATACTTGGAATAAGCAGCTGCGCAGTGACAAAAGAAAGTTATCTGAATAAATTCGATACATTCGTAGAAAATGTAAAAGAAAACAGTTCAAACTATAGTGAAAATGAGTGGCAAAAAACTGAAGAAAAATTCAGTAAACTCGCAGGGGCGGACTATAAAAAATTTGAATCCGACTTAACTATCCAGGAAAAACTAAAAATAGCAAAACTCATAGGCCAATATCGTGCTATTCAGGTAAAAACAGGCATTAAATACCTCAAAGAAAATCTTGAAGATACACTGAATGAAACGAATGATTTTATTGAAGATATAAAGAAAGAGTTAAATTAATAACTCTTCCATATCATATTCACATTATGCATACATTTCAAAAAGATTGATGTATGCATTTTTTATCTATAAACTAAACCTACTTATGAAAAAATCTTTACTCAGTTTTTCAGTATTTTTCCTGTTATGGTATTTAGCAGGACCTTGTTATGGACAAATCCCCGACAATTATTATCAGGCAGCTGTTGGGAAAAAGAAAGAGGCTTTAAAAACAGCATTATCCTCTATCATTAATAATGCAGGAAATGTGAGTTACGATGGATTGTACACCGTTTATCGCAGTTCTGATATCCGCTCAGACGGTAAAGTTTGGGATATGTACTCAAATATCACCAATTATTCTTTTGGTCAAAACTGCGGTAGTTATAAAGTCGAAGGAGATTGTTTTAACCGCGAACATTCGGTCCCACAAAGTTGGTTTAGCAAAGCTTCTCCAATGGTATCTGATGCTTGGCACGTAGTACCTACTGACGGAAAAGTCAATGGCATACGGAGTAATTATCCATTAGGCGAAGTTGGATCTATTAAAACCGCTTCAGCAAATAACTTTTCTAAATTAGGCAATTCCATTTCACCAGGATATAGCAGTACTGTTTTTGAGCCTAATGATCTATATAAAGGTGATTTTGCCCGAATGTATTTTTATATGGCTACCCGCTATCAAAATAAAGTTGGTTCATGGACAGGAGGTGTGTTTTCAAGTACTTATCCTCATTTACAACAGTGGACGCTTAATGTAATGCTTAAATGGCACCGTCAGGATCCTGTCAGTCAAAAAGAAGTTGATCGGAATAACGCAATATACAAAAGCGGACAACGTAACCGAAACCCATTTATCGACTACCCTGATTTAGTAGAACTCATTTTCGGAAATCGTCAGAGTGAAGCCTTTGATCCAGACAACTTAAACCCGGGGGAACCTGAGCCGGATGTTCCTGAATTTGAAATTCTGGCTCCTACAAACATTACAGAGAAGACTTTTACAATAAACTGGGTGGCTCAGAAAGATGCTCAAGACTATGATTTAAAAGTATTTACACTTGAAAACAATTTAGGAGAAAATGAACTAACCAACTTATTCGATGTAACATTCAGTTCTGCCACGTTGCCGACTGGCTGGAATAAAGACGGTTATACCGGATATGATGCTGGTAAAGGCTTCCGTTTGGCAAGTAAATCAGATAAAGGTACTATTATGCTACCTCCTGTTCAATCCGGAGAATACCAACTAATCATAAAATGGAAGGATTACAGTTCTGATAAATCAGATCTTTTAATTTATGCAGATACAGAACTAATCCGCACGATTAAATATATAGATTCAAATACCCGTATTGATACGGTTTCACTATCATTGGTTCAAACTAGTGTAGTTAAAATAGAAGCTAGCAAAACTAAACGCGTATATTTAAATCAGGTGATTCTAAATTCTGGCAGTTCTCCAAAAGAGGTCGTTTTACCAGACTATCCACGCCGTACCGGAAATGTTACCACATTCACCGTTGAAGGACTAAAAGAACTTACTGATTATTATTATCAACTAACTCCTGTTGTAAACGGAGAACTGATTTCTCCTTCAGCGGTAATGAAAGTAACTACTACTATTTCAAGTAATATCGGCAACACATACGAAGAAGATCAGATTATTTCATATGTTGACAATAATCGTCTTTATTTACTGAATGCTCCTCATCACGCATCGATAAATATCATCGATATGTCAGGAAAAAAGGTTGCCTCTTATCGGGCAATCCAAGAGGAAGAAACATTTGCCTTACCAGCTAAAGGGATATATCTGCTAGAGATTACTCATCCATCTACCCATATTATCCGCAAAATTTATAACTATTAATTATTCTAAACAGCTATAAATAGTAGCGGATAATTCTAAAATAAGAAATGAGCGTATTCGGAAGTTAATTCCTTATACGCTCATTTTTTATTTTAGAATGTCTTCATTTACATTACCTCAGTATCTAATGGTGCCGAATCGTCATATTTATCGCCTTGAATAGCTTTTGGTCCGGATGGCGAAATAGTTGCATTCGGATTTAACTGCCTGTATTTCTTCAACAGCTCATCTTCGGATAGCCCTGAATCATTAGGATTATTTATCAGATAAGTTTCAAGCCAATTACGATACTCGTAATATTCTTCCTCCTGATAAGGAATTCCACCGAAATTTTCTTGATCAACCCCGGCTTTTGCTTCATCTAATTTTTGTCCCTTCATACGTTTATTCTTTATATCATATTACTAAGAGGATAGTTATTTTTTCTGAGTAATTACAGGTTCTGAAACAGGCTGTGCATGTGTATTCGTATTATAAAGTAACTGAGAATACAAAAGCTTATGACTATCCGCCTGCCATAATTCGAGTAATAGCGGACTCTTATGTTTAATTCCTTTTTTAATAACTCCTTCCAAATCGCTCTTATTCAATAATTCTAAAACAAGATCTTTGTCAGAAGGGTCAATATAAACTACACTTGGTTTTATTTGTTCCCCAGACTCTTTCACCTCATAATAATGAGTATTAAAAGTCAACATAACAATACCCCACCCTACAATAAACAAACCGCCAAAAACGAGAATATAACAGGTCAGTTCATAACCTATCTCGGTCCATTTGTCAATTCCCCACCACATAAGCAATAGCCCTCCTATAATACATAGAATCGGGAATATAACTTTACGTTTCTTTTGGACAATCTGCCCTCCGCTTAACTCTTCGAGTGACTCGGAAATCCGTTTGTACTTATCCATTTAATTGAATATTATCTTTATATTGCTATAACATTTAAGATGTTATTTAGTTCTGACAATTATTTTACCTATGCCCCAAATACTATCGCACTGATTATTTGTTATTTAAATAATCAGTAAAAAAAAGAGGAATATGAGAAGACCTAAAAAAAATTTAAAAGAAAATGATCTGCTGATTGAAGAGGTCAGTTATACCGGTGAAATAGATAATCCAACCGAAATTCAGGTTATTTATTTTGACGCATCGAGCTGGAATGAAAAAAAACTTACCCCTAATTCATTACCCTCTTTTTCGAAAGAAGGAGTAACATGGATTCGAATCAATGGATTAAATAACGTTAAATGGATTAAGCAAATTGCCAATTGCATACAACTCCCTCAACTCGGACTACAGGATGTACTACAGCCCCAGATTATTGCCCGTATTGAAACCTATAATGACCTGCTACAGGTAAACATGAAACATCATATTTTCCATGAAGATGGTAAAATTGAGACCGAGCAAGTAACCTTAATTCTCGGAAAAGGCTTTGTGATCTCATTTCAGGAAACAGACAATCGTTTATTCGCTGATATTATTCGTGCTATAGAAATGAATACTGTCAGACTACGATCTCGCGGTGCAGACTACCTGTTTCTACTTCTAATAAATCATTTACTGGCAATCTATGTGGAAAATATGAATAAACTAGAAGACACTTATGACCGGATGGAAGATCAATTGCTCGATTCATATAATACAGATGAGAACTTTTTGAATCAAATGAAGATCGAAAGAGCTCGTTATCAGACAATCAAACAATCTATCATCCCCCTCAAAGATGGATTTTATAAAATAAGAGAAAATGAAGACGACTTGTTCTGCGAAAAAAATACAATTTACATCAATGCTGTATATGAACAATTTAATTACCTGACCCAATCATTGGAAGTCTGTCGTGAATCATTTGATGTTTTGGTAAATGTTTATATATCAAACAACGATTTACGTATGAATGAGATAATGAAGCGACTCACCGTAATCACCGCAGTTTTCATTCCGCTGACATTTTTAGTGGGAGTATGGGGTATGAACTACGAACACATGCCTGAACTTAAATTACCATACGGATATCTGCTTGCCTGGTTTATCATGATACTGGTTGGAGTTTTTACATGGATATTCATGATCCGACGGAAATGGTATTAAATTTAATATAGTAAGAACTAGTTTTTATTTCATAAATACAAAATATACTGCGGCCACCAAACAAGCAAAGGCAGCAAAATGGTTCCATTGCAAACTTTCGCCCTTAAAGAACACAACAGTAAATATGGTAAAGACAATCAAAGTGATCGCTTCTTGTATTACTTTCAACTGCATCAATGAAAACGGGCCTCCATTTTCACGAAACCCAAGTCGATTTGCGGGTACTTGAAAAATGTATTCAAAGAACGCAATTCCCCAGCTCAAAGCTATCACCGCAAATAAAGGCCATGCTTCAAACCATTTAAATTCTTTCAATTTCAAGTGTCCATACCATGCGAAAGTCATAAAGACATTTGAAACAATTAATAATAAAATAGAATAAATACCCTGCATACTTCTTAAAATTTATTTTTCGGGCGCAAAAGTAACCTTATTTCAGGTAGCTTACAAAAAAGTTTATCTCTATATTTGGGTAGTTTAGTTAAAATTACTCTGACATGCAAACCAAGCCTCTTTTACTCTTTATATTTCTTTTTTCAATTCTCTCCTCATCATTCAGTCAAAACAAGAAGACTGAGCAAATGAGCGAAGAAGAATTATTTATTCAGCAGAATTTTCCGGTCAAATCTCCCGGTAAATGGAAACCGGGGGAACCTTTTATATATATCAGCCCCTCTCTAAATATTACACTTAAGCCGGAGAAACCGATTCTAAACGATACAACGAATTACCAGAATCTCCTTTTTGAGTTTTCTCAATTTAAGCAACAAACTGACTGGAATGGCAATTCCACTTTAGATCTGATTTTTGAAGCTGACGGCAGAAAGTTTCGATTTGAAACCGCCAAAACTCTTGAGCAAATTTCAGACACCGGATACAATCCGCTGATAGCCGGACTTATATGGTTACCCGAAATCGAGAAAGCCGATTCATTATTGAAAGGAAAAACCTTTTATATCCTTACGTCAGAATGGAAAAGTGACCAGGAAGAATTGCTTAAAGAAGCCCGGAAATTTGTAGCCGTAGAGATTGTTGCCGTAAAACCCGGCGACGAATACACTCCTGTAACCGTTATCTTTAAAAATCAGCAAGGTCATTTATTTTCGATTGGCACTACGCTATCGGGCACTCTCAATGCGGCCTCTCGTTTTAAGTTTCACCGAATTTTTTCAGTCAGCGATCCTCGTCTAAAATACAAAGATATCAGTGATGAAAACTGGCAACTGATTACCGAAGGAAATTTAGCAAATGGGATGACCCAAGCCGAAGTTCGCCTTTCAATTGGCAAACCAACTGAAATAAACAGAATTCCCACTTATTCGGGTCTGCGTGAACAATGGCTTTATAATAGCGGCACCATGATCTCTTTTCAGGATGGTCGTATTACAAATTTCCGAAAATAATTTTTCTAATAAACAAAATTATGCGCAAAGCAGAACGTTATAAGCACATTATAGAATGGTTCATCCGGAATATGCCGGATGCTGAAACAGAATTACATTATACCAATCCGTATGAATTGCTGGTGGCAGTGATTTTATCAGCACAATGTACAGATAAACGAGTAAATTTGATCACGCCCGAATTATTCCGGGCCTTCCCTACTCCACAGAAGATGGCAGACGCACCTGTTGATGAAATTTTTGAATACATCCGGTCTGTGTCTTACCCAAACAATAAAAGCAAACATCTTGTTGGCATGGCCCGTATGCTTGTCGATGAATTTAACGGCGAAATCCCATCTGACCAGAAAGAATTACAAAGATTACCCGGCGTTGGTCGTAAAACAGCTAATGTAGTCGCGTCCGTGGTATTCCATAAACCGGCAATGGCTGTAGATACCCATGTTTTCCGTGTATCAAACCGGATCGGATTAACAACCAATTCTCGGACACCCCTCGAAACGGAAAAGGAATTAATGAAATACATTCCGGAAGAATTGGTTGCCACTGCCCATCATTGGCTGATTTTACACGGAAGGTACATATGCATGGCCCGATCTCCCAAATGCGAAATTTGCGGTATTTCGGAATGGTGCAAATCATATCCCCGCTTTATGAAAGAGCGTTTAAAGAAAATCCGTAAAAAATAAAAAAGCGATCTCCTTCTGATTTAACATGAAGGAGATCGCTTTTTTATTTATCGCAATAGCAGAGTTTAGCGTGCATTTTCAAGCAACCATGCATCCTGATACAAGTTGGCAGACGCATATTTTGCTTTAATACGGTCGCGTTCTTCCGAAGCCTGAGCTTTATCCGGATAGCTGGCCACAATTACACGAAACATTCCTTTTTCATTCTGAGCAAGAAAAGCATTAAAACCTTTCTCAATCATCTGATCTCTCAAAGCGGTAGCATTCGTCTTATTAATAAAGCTGCCAATTACCACGCTGTATTTTTTCAAGTTATATGCATCCTCTGAATTCACAGCTGTTACTTTCTCTGTAGTCACGGCTGCTCCCGAATGTTTAGCGGACGGAGTTTTCAAAACCTGCTCCTCTTCTACTTCTTCTACAGCAGAAACCACTTCTTTTGGTTTTGCTTTTTCATAAGCAGCTTTATAAGCACTTTGTTTTGATTTACAAGAGCCGAATGTAAGCAACATCCCTGCTGCCATTACAAATGCAAATACTTTTCTCATCTTTTTATTAATAATTTATGTTCGTTTTCAACATCTATTCACTTACAAAAATAGTAATTATTTTACTTATTATAAAACAATATCATAGCTTTGTAAAAATCTTGAGTCATGACAAGTTTAGAACATTCTACTCCTATCAAAGGGCAAATTATGCTGATTGAATCAATCGATCAGCAAACCAAGTTGAAGAATGATGGATCCCTTTATAAATTCATTTGGGTTACAGAAGGTTCCTTACAAGGCGAAATTGATAATATTCCCTTTACGCTTCAACCTCAACAATTAATCACCCTAAGCCCCCATCATCATTTGAAAATTCAGCAGGTGACGGGGAAATATCGTGCACTCTTATTCGATAGTAATTTTTATTGTATTTTCGGTCATGATGAAGAAGTATCTTGTAATGGCTTATTATTTACCGGGTCTTCCGAACATAAACAATGGCATCTTTCAGAAGAACAAAACCTCTTTCTTCGTGAAATCATAAATAAAATAGAAATAGAATTCAGCCAGCAAGACAATTTAAAAGAAGAGATGTTACGGATATTATTGAAGCAATTCATTATTTTCTGTACACGTTTAGCGCGCAAAAGCTTTACACCGACTCGGGTGAATGAAAAGAATCTCGAAATCATCCGCCAATTTCATGTTTTGATCGATCAGTATTTCCGTGAGAAACATATGGTACGGGATTATGCTGAATTATTAAATCGTTCGCCTAAGACATTATCAAACTTGTTTGCCACCGCCGGATTGCCATCCCCGTTGCGCATACTTCATACTCGGATAGAAGCAGAAGCAAAACGACTACTTATTTATACACAAAAAAGTGCAAAAGAAATAGCATTTATTCTTGGCTTTGAAGATTTGGCGTCATTCAGCCGATTTTTTTCACATCAAACAGGAGAATCTATCACAGAATACAGAAATAAAAAGAAAAAAGATGAATCACAAAATTGAGATCTGTGCAAATTCAACAGCTAGTTGTATTGAAGCAGAAAAAGGAGGAGCTTATCGAGTAGAGTTATGCGCTGCCATTCCGGAAGGCGGTACTACCCCGTCGTATGGCGAAATCATCACGGCGCTCGAAAATACGAATCTGAAGGTAAATGTAATTATTCGTCCCCGTGGTGCTGACTTTCTTTATTCTCGTATAGAGATTGACGCAATGAAAAAAGACATCCAAATGTGTAAATCACTGGGAGTTAATGGAGTCGTTTTCGGATGTCTTACCCCTGAGGGCGATTTACACATGGAATATATGCAAGAATTAATGACTGCTGCACAGGGATTATCGGTTACCTGCCATCGTGCATTCGATATGGCACGGGATCCTTTTGATTGTATGGAAAAATTGATTGAACTTGGTGTAGATCGAATTCTTACGTCGGGCCAACAAACTAGTGCCGAAAAAGGAATTCCTTTATTGAAAAAGCTGATTGAAAAAGCAAATAACCGAATCATCATCATGCCGGGATGTGGAATTAATGAAGAAAATATTCAGAAAATAGCGCAAGAAACCGGAGCAACCGAATTACACATGTCACTTCGCTCTCGAATTGAGGGAGGTATGAAATTCCGTAATCCGGATGTATTGATGGGAGCTTCAGACATGTCTGAATTTTCATTTGACCAAACCGATGCCAATCGCGTCAAGAAAGCATGCCAAGCACTCGGTTATAATGATTAATTGATATAAAAGGAAGTATTGCCAACTAAAGTAGGAATATTGCTATTTTCAAACCATTAAAATGAGCTGATCTTTGTATCATTAAAATACATCAATTAAATAACTGTACATTATGAACAAGATCTCACACCTTTTTAATTCATTTCTGGAAATAGCAGCCTCATCCCAAAAATTAGGTATTAATTTAATTCGAATATCTATTCTGGTTATATTTGTTTGGATCGGCGGATTAAAGTTCTGGAATTATGAAGCCGAAGGTATTGTGCCTTTTGTTGCCAATAGCCCTTTCATGAGTTTTTTCTATAACAATTCGGCGCCCGAATACAAAGAGTATAAATTGAAAGAGGGCGAATTTAATGCTGAAAAGCACGAATGGCATGTACAGAATAATACCTATGGATTTTCTCACGGATTGGGCATTCTTATCATGGCGATTGGTATTCTGACATTTCTGGGTATATTCTTTCCAAAAGTGGGTGTAGTTGGTGCTACTTTAGCCATCATTATGACTCTTGGCACACTTTCGTTTCTGGTAACTACTCCCGAAGTATGGGTGCCTGACCTTGGAAGCGGCGAGCATGGATTCCCGCTTTTAACGGGAGCCGGCAGACTTGTCATTAAAGATACCGCCATTCTTGCGGGTGCTTTGGTTGCACTATCCGACTCAGCCAAATCTTTACTTCAAAAGAAATCTGCTTATTAAAAATTAATCCGACGCCTGTACTTCAGCGTGTTTCCCATGAAGCACAGATGTGTTCCCCAGGAGGGAATGACGGTGTCTAATAATTAATCTTTTAGTACTCATCCGGCATGAATGAGATGGGACTAATTTATAAAACAAAAGGGATGGATCAGATATGCTGAGACCATCCCTTTGTCGTAATATAATTACTAATGAAAATGATTGGTGTTATGCTCTTTGTTCATTCCATATTGCAGGTTGTACTGCTACAAACTGAAAAGGTACATATTCCATCGGTTGTGCCAACACACAATAATTTTGAGAAGTACAATACATGACTACCATGATTGCCGCGCGACTATTGGGTATTTGAGGTGGCAATAAATCGGAATCGCCTTTTATCAAGGCTTCTAATGCCCGATTCTTATCTTTAGGGTTAAAATAGAGTTCCTTGCGAATCAATTGCTCACCGGTAGATTTATAGTAGAACGCTTTTCTTGGCACTATTAATCCAACTGCTCCTGCTACAATAAAACTGAATCCAAGAACCCATAACCCGGTTACGAGGTTCATTTTATCCATCAATGCCGGAGAATAGGCAAAGAATAAAGAGATAATACCTATTATAAAAAGCAAAATAAAGAGTGTCGGATTTTTTCTTTTACGAATTATTTGATCATTATCGTTACGGATAAGATCATCGATTGATACTATTTGGTTCATAATATAAAGTATTTAGTAAGTCGTTTTTATTGAATATGAAATCGCTCCCATTTTAATAAATAGATTTATTAAAACAGAAAAGAATAATAACGATGCTCCTGCCTTTAAAAGGAACAGCGTTGAACATAAAACTGACTACTAAATAATTAACCGACGTAAAGCATAAACATAATATGCTTTAGGTGCACCCGGATGAGGATTTCCGGATAAGGGTTGAAGAAGATAAGGCCGTTTGGGTGAAGACTGACATATAAAACCGTCCTTCAATAAAAGCTTATTCAGATTAAGCAACGGACCGCCCGACAACAACCTGAAAGAGGTTGTATTGGTTTTCAGTCGTGGCAATAAAGGAAGATTAAAAAGGGTATTCTGGTAGCTATATAAAATTTCTTCCGTTGAATCGGGATAAGAAAAATGATTGGAAGAATTAAAGCCAGACTCTTCTTCTACAGATAAATTCTGTAGAAAAGCAATCTGTCTTTCCTCATTTTTATAATATCCTGAAATCAGATATATGAGAAAGAAGAAAATAATATAGCAAGTCTTTTTAATCATAATCTCCTATAAATACTTAACGAAGGTACATTCTTTAATGACTCATTATTCGTTATTCTGCTACTATTTATGTCCCATATTAATTAAATAACGTTAATCATATTTGACATCATGCATATAGCTATTTTATCTTTGCATTATGGCAAAAAAGAAGATAGAAGTTAAAATGATTAGTTGGGGTATCTATACTCAATGGAATCGTAATTCGAAAGAACTCCCCCGTATTCAGAAATTCACACAACATATTCCGGCAACCATCGATATTGAATTCGGATATATCCTGCACATCACCGGCGCAAAAGGTGAACAGGTAGAATTTATAATGAAACATCCCCCCTTTACGGATGAAAAAGGGGTAATACGGCCTGATTTCGAAGGGTCTTATTTTATCAATTCGAATGACTGGAAGTTTTTTCTGGGAGATACGATCTGGGCTCCCGTAGAAGATAAGTGCGGAGAATGGATACTGATCACTTATCTCCAGGGGAAAGAGATTGCCCGGAAAGTGTTTACGATAAAAACCGAATGATTATTCTATGGTATCCGTCAGATCATATACTTTTCCTTGTGTTTCGATATGCTGATATAGTTTTTTATAAAAATGGTGATGCATCAATGTGGCTGCATCACCCAGAATGATCAATTTCATACGGGCACGGGTAATGGCTACATTCATGCGACGCAAATCATTCAGGAATCCGATTTTACCCTCTTCATTCCCTCTTACCATACTGATAAGAATCACGTCGCGCTCTTGCCCCTGAAAGCCATCAACTGTATTTACAGTGATCTGTTTTCGGAAACGACGAAAAAAAGGAGCGTGCTTGATCAATGAGCGCAAGTAATATACCTGCGATTTATATGGGGAAATAATTCCGAAATCAATACGCTCCTCCAGAATACGCTCTACTCCTGTACGCTCCATATATTCGCGCAACAATTGAATCAACAGCTCTGCTTCTTTCTTATTTAACCGGCTCAACGAGTGCGAAGACTCCTCTTCCTTAAAATTCAAGGCCTCCGTATTATACCATACCATTGGATAATCGAGCGAAAGTATGGTGCGCTTCCCGATTTCAGGAGATGCCGACAACGCTCCGGCATAAAACCAATCGGACGAAAATTGCATAATCGATTCGTGCATTCGATACTGCATCGTAAGTAAAGAAACGACTTCGGGCTTTAGCGTGGCTATGCGTTGCATCAAGGTTGTAGATAACCCTTTCTTCGCCGCTTCGAAACATTTTACGGTTGGCGGTAACTGACAATGGTCGCCTGCCAGAATCACCCGGTCTGCTTTCTGTATGGCAATCCAACAGGCAGCTTCGAGTGCCTGCGCTGCTTCATCTATGAATAATGTTGGAAAATGACGGTGGCTCAGTATCTTATTCGACGCTCCGACCAATGTAGAAGCAACTACCCGGGTTTCAGAAAATATAGCATTTTCAATGCGTATTTCCAGTTCGGTAGCTCGGCTCCGTAATTTGTAAAGCCGGTTTCGCAACGACTCGTTTCGTTCGCTGCCTTTTCTTAACTGGCTCTGCCCCTCCCGGATTGCTTTTCGTATGCTCCATAATTCCGGATAATCCGGATGCGATTCGAAACGCCTTTCATAGGTCGATGAAAGCATTTTTTCATTTACACGCATCGGGTTGCCTATGCGCAATACATTAATACCTCGCTCCATCAGCTTTTCGGCAATCCAATCTACCGCCGCATTACTTTGAGCACACACCAAGACCTGCGCTTCGCGATGCAGCGTTTCATAAACAGCTTCTACCAACGTGGTTGTTTTACCAGTACCCGGAGGGCCATGCACTATTGCTACTTCGCGAGTCGTCAATACCTTTCCTACCGCAGCTTCCTGACTGCGGTTTAACCATGGAAGCCGTACCGGAAATTCATTCCGAAAACCGGGTTTGATAGAGCCTACCAATGTATCCCGTAAATAGGCGAGCCTGTTGCTTTTAGCTCCCATCACGGTATTGAGTGCGGCAAACATTGCCTGATAAGAAGTTTCATCAAAATAAAGCTGTACTCCCGGATCTGCTGCGCCTTGTATTTGCTGTAAGGCGGCTACTGAAGGTAATGATATGAGCATCTTGTTGGCATCCACGAAATGCACTTGCCCTACAAAATTGAAGTAACGAGGCTGGCCCCCCATATCACATTGAAAGAAACATACAGGTCGACCCGGCTCGAGTTCATGTTCGAATTCGGGATCACCTTGCCGCTCCACCTCAATCAATAACTGATTGAGCGAATTATGGAAAGACTTACCGATAGAAAGAGGATACCAGCATTTACCCTGGCGAACACGTTTTTCTATCCCGTCTAACTTCGTTTGTTTTAAATAGGTTTCTTTTTCAAATTCATATTCCATACGAAGTAAATCCACTTGCAACTGTAAATTCACATTCGCAGGTTGTTGGGAGCTCTGCGTCATATTGCGTTGTTTTGGTACAAAGATAAGGAGTAAGTAGCTTATATCTCAATCATAATTTTTTATATTTGCCTAATATTTTATTAACCGAAAAATCATTATGATTATTAAAAGACTGAATACAGAAAGTGCTTCTATTGGAGAGATTGCCGCAATGATGGCTGACAAAACAAACGGTCTGCAAACACTAAATGTTACTCAGATCAACTGGCCCGAAGCTTTCCCATACAAACCGGAAGTAAAAGTTCGTATTGCGCACAATAGCAATGAACTGCTGCTTCAATATGAAGTGGAAGAAAAATATACAATGGCAAACGTAACCGAAGATAACGGTGAGGTATGGACCGATTCGTGCTGTGAATGCTTTATTTCATTTGACGAAACAGGATATTACAACCTGGAAACGACTTGCATCGGAAAAGCTCTTTTTGCATTCCGCCAAAGTCGTGAAAACGCGCATCATGCAGAACCGGAAATCATGCAGACAATTCGCCGCCACGCTTCATTGGGTACCGAGCCTTTCAGTGAAAAAGTGGGTGAAAACAAATGGAATTTGACGGTTGCCGTGCCGGTTTCTGCATTCTTCGGACATAAAATAGAGAAACTCGACGGAGTTGAAGCTCGTCTGAATGTTTATAAATGTGGGGATAAACTATCTGTACCACATTTCGTATCACTTTATCCGATCAACTTTCCTAAACCGAATTTCCATTTGCCGGAGTTTTTCCAGGCGGTACGATTTGAATAATGAAACGAATCATCATTATAGGAGCCACTTCCGGTATTGGACTGGAAGTGGCTAAATTATATGTGGCCAAAGGATGGAAAGTAGGAGTAGCCGGGCGTCGGAATGATGCGTTACTGGAATTTCAGACCATCGCTCCCTCGCAAATAGAGATTCAGGCTCTTGATATTACAAACGCGGATGCGTCTGATAAACTGCAGGAATTAATAGAAAAAATGGGCGGAGCTGATCTGTTTCTTTTAAGTTCGGGCATCGGCTATCAGAATCCGGCATTGGATCCAACCATTGAACTGAATACGGCAGAAACCAATGTAACCGGATTTATCCGAATGATCAATACGATCTATCATTTCTTCAAACAACAGAATAGAGGACATATCGCGGTGATTAGCTCTATCGCCGGTACAAAGGGTCTGGGGATTGCTCCTGCCTACTCTGCGACAAAACGTTTTCAGAATCATTATATAGAATCTTTATCCCAACTTGCGAATATGACAAAGGCGAATATCCGCTTTACAGATATTCGCCCCGGTTTTGTAGCTACCGCTATTTTGAAGGACAGATCTTATCCTTTATTAATGACTCCCGAACAGGTGGCCCAATGCATAGTATCTGCACTTGAGCAACAAAAGAAGGTGGTCATTATTGATTGGCGCTATGCAATTCTTGTTTTTTTCTGGCGATTAATTCCACGATCACTTTGGATAAAGCTGAAAGTAAAAAATTAATTATATAATAAACCAGACTGCTGCAATATGCGATGCCGTACCTCCTAATACAAACAGATGCCAGACGGCATGGTAATATGGGGTACTCGTATCGCGTGAATAAAAATAAGTGCCGATCGTATAACTGATTCCTTCTATCAGGATACACCATAATGCGATGGTAGGCATGTTTTGCCAAACCGATTTTGCGATAAAAACAACCGACCAACCCATTGTCAGATATATTGCCAATGACAGACGCGGATATTTTCCTAAAAAGAAAATCTTATAAAAAGCTCCGATAAGGGCCATTCCCCACATTGCAGCGAACACACTCCAGCCTAATACCCCACCAATTGAACATAAAAGGATCGGTGTGTAAGATGCGGCTATCAAAACATAAATATTAATATGATCAAGATAGCGCAAAGTCTGTTTCCATTTCCCCGGAAGCGTCCAGTGATAAATGGTAGAGGCCGAATACATCAGTAACATTCCGACAGAAAATATAATCACTCCCAGCAAACTTTGCCGGGAGGATGTCATCCCTTTCGCAATCAATAATCCTCCCGCTCCAAATGCCACGCCGATTCCGGCTAGGTGAGTAAGCGTATTTGCAATCTCTTCTTTTGTTTGTTTCAGCATAAGGATAAAATATTTATTGCGTAAAGATAGTTCTTATCAAAAAAAATATGATGCTCCTTATCGAATCTCTATCTCAATTCTTCCATTTTTAGTCTGAGGAGCTTTCAGATAACCTGTAAAGTTGGTAATCTCAGCCTCTTTCATCCATTCAAAAGCATTTCCTTCTTTATTGAGTACATACACATCTTGCAGAACCTGAGGTTTTAACAAATCACTGCTTGCCTGTAATTTTGTTTTTGCTCCCATGGTTGCCGAAGGTAGATGATTTTCGGCCGATAATTGTTGTTTAGGAGCAGTTACAAATGTAACTTCGACCGATTCCTCCTGAGCAGGAAGGCGGAACAGATAAGCCGTATTTGATTTTGGAAGTAATGTTGATGAAAGATGTTTCCGGGCTATCTTCTTCGGATTTGCCGACAAGCTTCTTTCATTAAGAGCATATAAATCATATGCTTTCAACTCCTTACCATCTACATACATATGCTTGATATCGAAAGGAAATGAAATAATATAGAACTTGTTTGTTTCAAATTCGCGCTTTACCGATATGGTGTCAAAAACCGGTATCGGAGCAGTTCTGTCTCCAATCAGATCTGCCATTGCATTAGCCTGAATTGTTAGAGATCCGTCAACTCCCTTTAACATACAATTTTCATCGGTAAGGGGATTAAAATTGTCGGTAATATTTACGTTAATCCAATCTCTGCCATTGGTGAGCTCTTCTATTGAAAAGCGATCATAATCGATATGAAAATCCCAACCGCTCCCGTCAACACGACGCTCGGTTAATGCACCGATTGTACGATCGGGCAATATGGTCATCGTAGAATAATCGCCGGTACCTTTACACAATGTCTTTCCGAATTGCCAACTGTCCGGATTACCCTCTTCATAACTGTAATACACGCATAGATTCTGGCGGTTTCTGTGTTCAAGCGTATTTGCGAATGAAAAAAGCATCCGATCCGTAGCATGCCCTAATGCAGTAGAAGTAAGCACTTTGATTTCGGCATTATTATTAACGGTTTCTACATCAGTACGCACCTGAGTTTCACCCCAACGATTCGTATCAAACGAATAATAATTATATAAGCGGCCTATACGCTGTTGATAAGAAACACGACTGCTGATCATCAATTTCCCATCTGCCAACTCTTCCAGTTTAGCTTCATCGCCATCATTGGCCGCACAATTCCCAAGTATCTTCCATGTTTTTCCTAAATCAGAAGATATGTAGGCGTAATTACATGTTCGCTTACCGGTATGCACATACATAGAGATAGCAAGACGACCATCCCGAAGCTGAAGTAATTTACCTGAAGGAGCAAAAACGGCTTTCCATTCTTTCGGATTTTCGCCATCTACCGTTTGACCACCCGTATAATTTACACCATAGAACGATTCTGTGATATTTTCCGGTTGTTTCCAGGTCAACCCTCCATCTTCACTCTCTACACGAACAATCTGCAAAACTTCAGAAGTACCGGGTTTACTCTCACCGATTCCGTACCCATGAGCACACAAAACAATAATTTTATTGCTTGCTTTATCAGCAACGACCACCGGGTCACTGTATGCATTTTGATTAATCGAAAAAGCTAACGTATTGCTTTGTTCTGAATTTTTTTTTGCAAGACCCATTACCAATGATTCTTCCGACCATGTCAGACCGCCATCCTTACTTCTTCTGCAGACGATATCAATCTGCTGATCTGAACGAACATCCTGTATAGAACTTCTTCGGTCGGAAAATGCCAGAATAGAGCCATCTTGACATGTAATAATAGCAGGAATACGATAAACAGATTGCTGAGAAGTGGTTTCAAACAAGTCGGTTTTCTTTGGATAAGTAATGATTTGATCAGGAGTAGTTGCAAAACAGCATAATGGAAATAATAACGAAGCGAAGCTTATAGCTTTTTTAGATAACATGCTTTTCTTAAGTTAAGGATTTGAAAAGGCTAAAATAAAAGTTTGTTTTAAAATAACAGAGCTAAACGACCATTAAATCGTATAAATTAACAAAATAATATTTATTATTCTCCCCTTTCGTTAGCGGTAAAGGCATAAAAAAACTGCTCTGTATCTCATTTTTGACACAGAGCAGTTTTCCGTTTATTCAAACAATATTTATTACCAAATAACCACGCGCTCTTGTGGAGCCCGATACATGGAATCGGTTGGCTGAATATTGAATGCCTCATAGAAAGATTCGATATTCGGCAACGTACCGTTTACACGCCAGCGGCCCAATGAGTGCGGATCGATTTTTGTAAGACGAAGAATTTCTTCATCGCGGATATTACCGGCCCAAAGGGTAGCATATGCCAGATAGAAACGTTGTGGGTTGGTAAAACCATCGATCATGGCGTTTTGTGTACCATTTTCGGCCAATGCTTTCTCTAATGCCTGATAAGCGATTACCAGACCACCCTGATCGGCAATATTTTCTCCCAACGTAAAACTTCCGTTGGCATGCGTATCGCCCAATACACGGATACTATCAAACTGATTTACAAGAACCTGCGTTTTTTCGCCAAATTTAGCGGCATCTTCCGCGCTCCACCAATCGTTGATATTTCCATTTTTATCAAACTGACGACCCATATCATCGAATCCGTGTGTCATTTCATGTCCGATTACCACGCCGATAGCACCATAATTTACAGCATCGTCGGCATTCAGATAGAAAAATGGAGGCTGCAGGATGCCGGCAGGGAAACAAATTTCGTTGGACGACGGATTATAATATGCATTCACCGTTTGAGGACTCATATGCCATTTGGCTTTATCAACCGGTTTTTCATTTTGTTCGATCATATAGTCCCAATCGAATTCATTCGATTTAACCACAGATGTCCAATAAGCATCTGCCGGATTGATCCCCAGCTTTGAATAATCGCGCCATTTGTCAGGATAACCGATTTTAACGGTGAAAGCATTCAGTTTGTCGATTGCCGCCGATTTTGTCGAATCACTCATCCACGCAAGGGTCTGAATACGTTCACCTAAAGAACCCTGCAAATTGCTTACAAGTTTAAGCATACGCGCTTTTGCTTCGGCAGGGAAATATTTTTCGACATACATTTGTCCTACCGCTTCTCCCAAGGCCCCATCCGTTGTTGCCAACGAACGTTTCCAGCGAGGCTGTTGCTCTTGTTTTCCCGATAATGTTTTTCCGTAGAAATCGAAATCGGCATCTGAAAATGCATCGCTCAAATAAGGAGCAGCCACATTGATTGCATTGAAGGCAAGATATTCTTGTAGCTGATCAACAGGAGTAGCATTGATAACCGCAACCATTTTCTTAAGAAATGGCACCTGCCCTACGCTGATCTCTTTTGCACCCGACAGACCGGCAGCCTGCAAATACTGATCCCAGTCGATACCACTGAAATCCGATTTAAGCTGAGCGATACTCATCTTATTGTAATTACGGTTCGGATCGCGCAAATCAACTTGCGAATAAGAGTCCTGAGCCAATGCTGTTTCGAGTGCCAAAATATCATTGGCTGCTTTTTTTGCTTCTTCCGGAGATTTGCCGGCAAGCGTAAACAATTTCTCTATATATTGAAGATAAGCGGCACGGATTTGCTGCATATTTTCATCTCCTTCAAGATAATAATCGCGCTCTTCCATCCCTAAACCACCCTGATAGGTCTGAAGCAAATTGATTGTACTGTTCTTCGGATCGGCATCTACATACGCATGAAAGAAAGCAGGAATACCTTGACGGTGCATTTTACCAAGCAGCGCTCCTAACTGCGATTTATCCTGAAGCTGTGCTATTGCATCCAATTGGGGTTGTAACGGTTGTAATCCCTCATTATTAAGACGGCTACTGTCTAACCCTGCATTGTAAAGATCTCCGATTTTCTGAGCAACCGATCCCATAGGATGTTTTTCTTTTCCCAAATCAGTAACAAGTTGACGTAACTGTTCACGGTTGTTTTCGCGCAGCTGATCAAACGATCCGAAACGAGCATACTCCGGTTTCAAAGGGTTTGCTTTCTGCCAACCTCCGGTAGCATAATCGTAGAAATCGTCACCGGGACGTACAGTTGTATCCAGGTTAGCCTGATCGATACCGCTGCCATTCGTTTGTACGGCGCGGGCCGCACATCCGGTAGTAGCCAATGCTCCGATCATTAAGGGTAAGTAAATCAATGTTTTCATTTGCATTTATTTTTTGTGTATAACATCATAACTGCGACTGAAGTTCTTCGAGTGCCATAGTATGCTCCATCCATTGATCGGTTGCAGCATCCAGTTCTCGCTTCAGATTACCGTGCTCTTCATAAAGCGCCACATCCGAGGCACCTTCGGGGGTTGCCAATTTCGCTTCGACGCCGGCTACTTTTTCTTCGATACGTGCAATAGCCTTCTCTGAATCAGCGACAAGGCGCTCAATCTTACGAATCTCTTTTTGCACTTCGCGGCGAGCCTCATACGAAAGTTTACCCTCTGACTTTTGCTCTGGTTCAGCACTTTTTTCTTCGCATTTCTTACGTTCAAGTTCACGCAAGGTATCCATTTTTTTCTTTTCAAGAAACTCATAAATACCGCCAAGATGCTCTACTACGCGCTGATTGCCAAATTCGTAAACCTTATCGACCAAACCATCCAGAAACTCTCGATCATGCGAAACGACGATTACCGTACCATCAAACTCTTTGATAGCTTGTTTCAAGACATCTTTCGAGCGCATATCCAGGTGATTGGTAGGCTCATCGAGGATAAGCAGATTTACCGGTTCGAGTAATAAGCGAATCATAGCCAGTCGCGAACGTTCTCCTCCCGACAGGACTTTTACTTTTTTATCGGAGGCTTCACCACCAAACATGAAAGCACCCAAAATATCTCGTATTTTAGTTCGGATATCACCGGTTGCTACACGGTCGATGGTATCAAACACGGTAGTTTCGCCATCAAGCATTTGCGCCTGGTTCTGTGCAAAATAACCGATTTTCACATTGTGACCCAGTTTCAATTCACCATCAAACGGAATTTCGTTCATGATACATTTAACCAGAGTCGATTTACCCTCGCCGTTCTTTCCGACAAAAGCAACTTTTTCACCTCGACGGATGCGGAAAGTGGCATCTTTAAAGATAAGCTGATCACCATAACTTTTGGCTACATTTTCGGCTATTACCGGAAAATCACCTGAACGGGGAGCTGGTGGAAATTTGAGACTCAGACGGGAATTGTCGAGTTCATCTACCTCAACACGATCAAGCTTTTCGAGCTGTTTGATACGACTCTGCACCTGTACGGCTTTGGTCGCTTTGTAACGGAATCGCTCAATAAAATCTTCGGTGTCGGCAATTTGTTTTTGCTGATTTTCGAATGCTCGCTTTTGTTGCTCTAAACGTTCTTCACGAAGCACTACATATTTCGAGTAATTTACTTTATAGTCGTAGATGCGACCCAACGAAATTTCGATGGTACGGGTAGTTACATTATCGATGAACGCACGGTCGTGCGACACCAATACTACCGCATTTGCACGGGTAGAGAGAAACGATTCGAGCCATTGGATTGATTCGATATCGAGGTGATTGGTGGGCTCATCGAGCAATAATACGTCGGGATGCTGTAGCAAAAGTTTTGCCAATTCGATACGCATACGCCATCCTCCGCTGAATTCTGATGTAGGCCGATCAAAATCAGATCGTTTAAATCCGAGTCCCATCAGGGTTTTCTCTATATCCCCCTGAAAGCTATTCCCCCCCATCATGGTCAGCTCTTCGTTTGCATGCGTCAGACACTCAATCAGATCATGATACGATTGAGATTCATAGTCGGTACGTTCCGCCAGCTCCTGCGTCATGTTGGCAATGCGCTGTTCGAGTTTAAAGATATGCTCAAAAGCAGTTTCAGCCTCTTCACGTACAGTCCGCGAATCATCATGCACCATTTGCTGTGGCAGATAGCCGATCGTAATTTCACGCGGAGCACTCACTCGGCCATGTGTAGGTTCTTGCAGACCGGCAATAATTTTCAACATCGTTGATTTGCCGGCACCATTTTTACCGACAAGAGCAATGCGGTCTTTCTTATTGATTACGTAGGTAATATCGTCAAACAAGGGTGTTCCGCCAAACTCGACGGTTAAGCCTTCAATAGAGATCATAAGTCGTTTATGTAAGTAATAATACACAGACAAGCATGTTTCCGGTATAATCAGCCGTGAAACATGCTTGTTTCTGTTTACAAAAGTAAAAAACTTTTCTTATAATGGGTATTCATCAAAGGCATAAAGCACCGTTGAAAGATAACGTTCGCCCGTATCAGGAAGCAAAGCCACAATTGTTTTGCCTTCATTTTCGGGCAAACGGGCCAATTCGGTAGCGGCAAAAGCAGCGGCCCCCGAAGAGATACCAACCAACAAACCTTCCGTTTGTGCCAACTGGCGACTCGTACGGATAGCCTGATCATTTTCAACTTTAAAGATCAGATCAACCACATCCGAATCGTAATTCTGCGGAATAAATCCTGCACCGATACCCTGAATCTTATGCGGCCCTGGTGCTTCGCCCGATAACACAGCCGAATCCGTCGGTTCAACCGCTACGATACGGATATCCGGATTAAGCTCTTTCAGTCGCGATCCGACACCACTTACGGTACCCCCCGTGCCTACTCCCGCTACAAAAATATCAATCTTGCCGGATGTGTCACTCCAGATCTCTTCTGCCGTGGTAGCCCGGTGTTTGGCAGGATTAGCCGGATTATTAAACTGCTGAAGAATAATTGACCCCGGAATCTCCTCTTTCAGCTCTTCCGCCTTAGCTATTGAGCCTTTCATACCTGTAGCCCCGGGTGTAAGCACCAGCTGTGCTCCCAATGCTTTCAGAAGATTACGCCGCTCCATACTCATCGTCTCGGGCATTGTCAGAATCAGTTTATAACCGCGCGAAGCGGCCACGAAAGCCAATCCCACGCCCGTATTACCACTGGTAGGTTCGATAATCGTACTCCCCTCTTTAAGCAATCCTTTCTGCTCGGCATCTTCAATCATTGCAAGTGCTACTCGGTCTTTCACACTGCCCGCAGGATTAAAATATTCAAGTTTTAATAATACCCGGGCTGCTAAATTTTCTTGTTCAATATATCTTGCAGGCTCTAATAAAGGGGTATTTCCCACTAATTCAGTAAGGCTCTTTACAATTTTACGCATAATTTTTTCTCAGGTTAAACTTTAATATCCATCAGGATCAGATGAGAAGTTTCTTCGCCACCTCCCTGAATTGCAATTACATCTACAGGATCATCTTGCTGAATGATCTCCGCAAAATCGCCCTTAATATACACATGTTTTTCGATTCGCCCCTCTCCATTAACTACATATATTCCAACTTTTCGTCCGGCAAACAAGTCGTAACGATAAACCGTATCCGGAGGCAAAATTAATTCGGTAATTCTCAACCCATTGATATGTGAAACCGGGGCATCGTCACCAAACAACTGACGCTCTATCACATCATTTACAATCTTCATGGGAAACTGGGCCGCATTAATTTTTAAAAAATCGGGCTCTTCTGTTCCTTTTAAAACTCCCTCCTCTGCAAACCAGAATTCAAAACCTTTAAAGTCGGGAGCTATATGCTTTACAACAGGGCTATTGGTAGCACCGGTCTGCATGATTACCATGTCATTTTCATGTATTCGCGAATAATTTCCGATACGATCGCCGGTAATATGTCCCTGAGTCAAAACATAAATGTAAAAATCCATGGCCCCATTGCGATGAGTCGGGAAATAGATATCCTCTGTTACATAAGCCCATGACAAATAGCCGAACATTCCGGCATGGATAGTCGCCTCTTTTTGTTCTTTATCCGGATGATCTGATGCATGTAAATTCTGAGATGCCTGTTGGTAAGCCGGAATAACCTGAACTTTCATCATAATCGCATTAATTTATAGGTGGTTATATAACTTAAAACACTTGATCTGTTCGGAGAGTTTTTTAACATGTAAATTATAGCAAAAAAGAGGACGAAAATTAATTCGCCCTCTTCATTGTAATTTAGTATATCGCCTTAAATGATATTTTGAGTATTAATGCTTATGTTCTGATTTATGATCGTGCGAACAGTTTTCATGCGTCGCAGGAGCCTTTTCTCCTTCCGGAATAACGACTGCCTCTTTTCCGATTTTTTTGAAAGCATCAATCAAAATTGAATCGTTCGTTTTACTTGTCTTGTAAGTAACTTCAACAGTCTGTGTTTTCAAATCACACTTCAGATCAGTTACTCCTTTTTCCCACGGAATATTTTTTTCGATGGTGTTTACACAACTTTGGCAATCCATTTCAACATGGAACGTTGTTTTTTTCTGTCCTTTTTTCTGCGCCATGGCAGGCACAATTGTTAGAAAACATACGAACAGAATACTGATAAGACGAAAATAAGTTGATTTCATATATGTATAATATTTAATTGATTAGTTGTTTATTGTTTAACATCTACGTCTTTTAGCGAATTAATCTTTTTTCGGAAGCGACCATCGAACTCCTACATAGAATTTAGCTCCATGCATCGGTCCCCATACCATAGATGCATCAAAGCGGGAATCTTCACCCCATGGATTGGCTGCATCAATAATCGGATTCTTCTGTTTATAGCCGGTCAGGTTTTCACCCCCTACATAAATTGACCATGTTCGGAAATATTTCGTAATCTGCGCATTCAAAGAAACATAGGAAGGGAATGTTGATGCCCAAAGCGCATCCGGCCCCGGATCCGGCATTCGGCCTTTACCGTTAAACTGACTGGTTACATCGAACTGCCATTTTTTCAAACGGGTCTGATAAGATGCCGTAATTAAACCTTTATAACGATTGGTAAGCGGCTTTTCGCGCAATACACCATCATAGGTGGTTTTAGCATCGGTCCAGCGAAATGCACTTGTAAGCGTAAAACCACGGAAAAAAGGATAACTTACTTCTACTTGTGCATTCTGAGCATAAGAGCGTCCGTCCAGATTAGAAAAAGTTACCTGACGCGGATTTTCCAAGTTAGCTACTACCTGTTTCTGGAAATCGGTATAATACCACTCCATCATTAAAGATAATGATTTATTGAATACCGGAATCGTAAAATGGGCGCTTGCCCCGTAATTCCAGGCTGATTCAAAGGGATCAAGATCGGATGCGAATACCATTTTGCGGCTACTTGCCAATAAATAGCTATTTTCAACCAATACATTGGCCGTACGGAATCCGCGTCCTACTGAAGCCCGCAAATTAAGCAATTCGCCAAATGGGGTGTATTTTACATGCAAACGCGGGGTAACAAACATGCCATGCTCTGTGTGAGCATCTGCGCGAATACCGGTCAAGAGTGTAAACTTTTCACTCGGGGTGAAGGTATATTGAGCATACACGCCTCCCACCGTTTCATAACGACGTAATTTCAGGTGATCAAGGCCCTCTGTTCGCGCATTGTTAAGTTTTTCATTATAATGATCATAAACGACACTGGCTCCTGTACTGATTTTATGAACCGGAGTGAACTCTGTTTCAAATATCAGATTCGCATATACGTTTTTCTGATTTACATCATAGGTAGTATTTCCGAAATAAGAATCCTGATTATGATATGACCCAGACAATAGCAATGCTATGCTCGTATTTGATTCATGATTGAGGATATACCCGTTTTTCGTATAAAACATTCCACGGTTAGTAGTGATGTCAATCTTATACGGATGTTCGATATGCTTGTCGTGTTTTGCAATCTGACCGCTTTCACGCTTTTCATGCAATACATTTGCAACTGCCTGAAAAATATAATTTCCTTTTTTATAATACCAGCGGTTCAATCCATTGAATTGTTCCGTCTTTGGCAAATCAAGAAATCCGTCATCATTACTATCATGCTCGCCCAATTCGCGCGAATAGTGCAATAAAAGACCAGTAGAAAGATGTTCGTTTAGTTTTATATTGCCATCAACGTTGGTTTCGATTCGGCCGGCATCAGATGCAAACAGGTTTACAGATAGCGGATCTGATGTCTGAGGCTTCTTATACTCAATGTTGATTTGTCCGGTTAAAGCTTCATAGCCGTTTTTAACGGAAGAGGTCCCTTTCGAAACCTGAATACTTTCCATCCACGGACCAGGCACATAACTCAACCCATAGGGCGAAGCGGCTCCCTGCAAATTGGGCAGCTGTTCGGTAAGCATCTGAACGTATGTGCCTGCCAACCCCAATAATTTGATTTGCCGCGCCCCGGTGGCAGCATCACTATAAGAAACATCTACCGATGCATTCGTTTCGAAACTTTCTGCCAGATTACAACAGGCAGCCCGGCATAATTCATCATACGTAATCTTCTGAGTCTGCAGAGGTTCGATGCGCGAAGTGATTGTACCGGCTTTACGCTGACTTACCACCACTTCACCCAACCGCACTTCTCCCCCCAATACCGCTTTTACCGGACGATTTGGATTCGTAACAACGAGCGTATCGGTGGTATATCCGATAAAGCTGATTAGCAAACGATCGGTATTTGTAACAGATGGAATTTCAAAATTACCTTTTTCATCGGTAGTAGCGCCGACGGTAGTGCCTAGCCACCAAACATTTGCACCAGGAACCGGCTGCTTATTCGTATCCGTCACACTACCCTTTACAGGTGTATTTGCCATTGCGGCCATTGAACTTGCACTTAGGCAAGCGAGTAAACATATTTGCTTAAACATTTTCTTTTATCTAAAATTCAGCAAAGGAGAATGTGTCCAATATCATTGTATATTGTTTGACACACCCTTTCGGAATTAACACACAAAATGATGGTTCATGCACCTAACATGAACTATCTTGGAGATAAAAAAAATGCTTTAAATCAGATAAACGGAGTATAAAGCCAGCTTATACCGGCCCGCTTCTTTAGGAATCGTAAATTGATATTTATCGGTCAAAGGGATTATGACCGGTTGAGGTTCGAAGTTGAATACCTGTATTTCAAAAGGTATGAATGAAAGGAATTGATGATAAAAATTATCTTGTTTTTGCTCAGGGCGTAATTGTAGGAAATCCGCACTCAGGCAATTATCATCATGATGATGATTATGAAATCCGGGAGCAGTATGATCCTTACAATAATCATTTTCATGTACATGCCCCGCACAACATCCCTCCTTTGCCACTTCCGTTACTGAAGGACAATGATGGTGTGATTCATAAATGGTTTCACAGTTTTCTTCCGCACAAAGCAAATCCATTTCCGATAGCATCAGAAGAATTTCCGAGCTACCGCAACAGTGCTGAATTTTACTTATCCCCATGGTTTCTACCAGAATAAGACTCAGCATAAAAACGGATATGATTTTCAAAAACTGTTTCACATCCCAAAAATAGCAATTATTTGATAAATAAAAGCATTATTTCAGCTGATTTAAACATGTATATATCCTTCTGCAACAGAAACAGCGTCATTGATATTCATAGGACGGTAAAAACAGCCTTTAAGATACTTTGAAGGAGAAAAGCGTTTTCAAAAAAATGATAGTATATTTGTATTAATAAATATTACAGGAAATAGCGATTCCGGAATCGCTGTTTCGCGCAAAGAATTTTTATTATTAACCAAATACTTACTTTATGAAACTTAATGTTGGTTTAGTTTCGATCTTAATGTTGCTCTCGCTTACATTGGCAGGATGTAAAAAAGAAACAAAATTGGTTGAAAATGACCTTCAGTTTACGGAATTTAAACTGGATAGTGTTTGTCATTTATTCAATGATACAGCAAAACCAAAATGTGATTTCCAGATGACCATGCAATATCCTTCGGGATCGAAGGATCAGGAATTACTTAAATCCGTACAAAAAATCTTTATCGGAAGCTATCTGGGTGCACAATATGCTTCCGAACAACCCCAAGCAGCTGCACGTTCTTATATGAAAGCTTACGTGGAGGATTATTTACAATTGGAAAAAGACGCCTCTATGTTCAATAACGCAGAAGAGGAAGGTTGGGGATTAGCCTCGTTCAACTATCAGGAAATTTCATCCAGCAAAGTGACGTTTAATGCAGGTGGCTTTGTAAGCTATGCAATAAGCATGTACTCTTTTACTGGAGGTGCGCATGGAATGAATGGCACGAACAATCATGTTATAAACCTTGCTACTAAAAGTTTACTTACATTGGCGGATTTGTTCCCGGAAAATGTATTGCCCGAAGTAGGTTCGTTAATTATTAATCAAATCGCGCGCGACCGGAATTTCTCCGATCCTGCCCAACTGAATGAAGATGGCTTTTTCAGTATTGAAGACGTAGTGCCTACCGATAATTTCAGAATCGACGAAAAAGGAATTACCTGGGTATATAATCCCTATGAAATTGCGGTGTATGCTACCGGACAAGTAGCTGTAACCCTTGATTGGGCGATAGTGAAACCTTATCTTCTGGAAGACGCGGTAGTCATGAATTTGGTAGAACTGACAGAAAAATAAAACCAACAATTATCATTATATAAAATGCAATTAATCGAGAAATATTTCCCGAATCTGACGGATGAGCAGAAAAAACAGTTTGATGCTTTATTTGAATTATACAGCGACTGGAATGCCAAAATCAATGTCATTTCAAGAAAAGATATCGAAAATCTGTACTTACACCATGTATTGCACTCATTGGGTATCGCCAAAGTAATTCAATTCAAACCCGGCACTACTCTTATGGATGTAGGAACGGGAGGTGGATTCCCGGGGATTCCGTTGGCAATCTTGTTTCCGGAATGTCATTTCCATTTGGTAGACCGTATCGGAAAGAAAGTACGGGTTGCTCAAGAAGTGGCTCAGGCTATCGGGTTGCAGAATGTAACTTTCCGTCATTGTGGTGTGGAAGAAGAAAAAACGAAATTCGATTTTATCGTAAGCCGTGCAGTAATGCCTTTGGGCGATCTGGTTAAGTTGGTTCGTAAAAATGTAAGCAAAGAACAACGTAACGGACTGCCGAACGGATTGATCTGCTTAAAGGGTGGAGAACTTCAGCATGAGATTCAACCTTATAAAAATACAGCCGTGCTGTATGATCTGAATGATTATTTTTCGGAAGACTTTTTTGATACTAAAAAGGCGGTGTTCGTTCAAATAAACGGATAATTATGGAAATCAAAAAATTTCAGTTTAATCCCTTCCCCGTAAACACCTATGTGGTGTGGGATAACGCTTCGAAAGAGTGTGCTATCATTGATCCGGGATGTTATTGGCAAGAAGAGCTCGACGAACTCCAGCAGTTTATAGCCGCGAATGGATTGTCTGTAAAATACATTCTGTTAACGCATCTTCATTTAGACCACGCGCTGGCTGTGCCGGCAGTGAAAAAACTATACGGAGCGCCTTTTATGGCAAATAAGAAAGACGCTTTCTTGCTGCAAAATGCAAAACAACAGGCGGCTTCTTATGGATTACGCTTGCAAGATGAGCCTATTGAAATCGACGGAGATATTCAGGAGGGCGATATCTTCCATTTGGGTAACGAAGAGATTGAAGTGCTCGAAGTGCCAGGCCATTCGCCGGGTAGTGTTGTTTTTTATCTTCCACAAGATAAAAAAATGATTGTAGGGGATGTTTTATTTCGCCAAAGTATCGGACGGACCGATTTGCCGGGTGGCAACCATCAGACATTGCTTGACGGAATTCAGAAAAAACTGTTCACTCTACCGTTGGACACGGTGGTTTATTCAGGACATGGACCGGAAACTTCTATTGGTTATGAAAAAGACTTCAATCCTTTTTTCTAAGAAACTATTCTTAAACATAATCTGATTCATCAAGGTTATCTGCAGGATTTTTATATTTGCTAATATAAGAATCCGACAGATAGCCTTTCTTTTTAATCTAATACATATATCATGAAGACAGAGTACCTTGCGCCGCGTCATATCGGCATTACAGACCAGGACCTTCCTGAAATGTTGAAACACATCGGTGTTTCTTCGCTTAACGAACTCATACACCAAACCATTCCTGAACAAATTCTGCTAAAAAAACCATTACACCTTCCGATACCGCTTTCGGAACGGGAATATCAGGAACATATTGCCGATTTGGCCGCCGAAAATAAATTGTACACCTCTTATATCGGCCAAGGATGGTATGATTGCCTTACTCCGGGTGTCATTTTACGAAATGTATTTGAAAATCCGGTATGGTACACTTCTTATACGCCCTATCAGGCGGAAATTTCACAGGGGAGACTGGAAGCACTCATGAATTTTCAGACTATGGTGTGTGAATTGACCGCTATGGAACTTGCAAATTGCTCTTTACTCGACGAATCAACAGCCGGTGCGGAAGCTGCAACCATGATGTATAATCTGAGAAGTCGCGAGCAAATAAAGAATAATGCAAACAAACTCTTTATTGACATCCATCTGTTTGAACAAACAAAAGCGGTGATTCATACACGGGCCCTGCCGCAAGGAATAGAAATTGTTACCGGCGATTTTGAATCGTTTGTTTTTACACCTGATATTTTTGGTGCAATCATACAGTACCCGAATAACAATGGAGAGGTAAAAGAGTATAAGTCATTTGTAGAGAAAGCCCATTTGGCAGAAGCAAAAGTGGCGGTGGCGGCTGATATTCTAAGTCTGGCTCTGTTAACTCCACCGGGAGAATGGGATGCGGATATCTGCTTCGGAAGCACGCAACGATTGGGTATTCCGATGTTTTACGGTGGCCCGTCGGCAGCTTTCTTTGCTACCCGTGAATCTTATAAACGGAATATGCCGGGACGTATTATCGGCTTTTCGAAAGATACGTACGGAAAAGAGGCTTTACGCATGGCACTCCAGACCCGCGAGCAACATATAAAACGAGAAAAGGCTACTTCTAATATTTGTACGGCACAGGCTCTTTTGGCTACGATGGCCTCCTTTTACGGAGTATATATGGGTCCGGATGGATTAAAATCGATAGCATCACGCATTCATCGGTTAGCTTGTTCGCTTGCTACCGAATTAGAAAAACAAGGATACAGACAACTGAATAATGCGTTTTTTGATACATTACACATCGCAACTCGTGGAGATTCGAATGAGGAAGTGCGCAAATTGATGGAGTCTAACCGGATTAATTTATATTATGCTCCGGATGGTAGTTTACAAATCAGTTTGGATGAAACCACGACTCAAGAGGATATCAATCTGCTGATTCAGTTGTTTGCCAAAGCAGCAAACTGCAGTATTTATTCGGACGAAACTTCGCTTGCAGAAGAGGTGCTCACGGAAGAGATGACGCGCAAATCTGCTTTCATGCAACAACCGGTATTTAACGATTATCATACCGAAACCGAATTAATGCGTTATATCAAACGATTGGAACGAAAAGACATATCCTTGGCTCATTCTATGATCCCGCTGGGCTCATGTACAATGAAGCTGAATGCAGCTGCCGAATTAATTCCACTTAATGATTTGCGTTGGGGCGGCATACATCCGATGGCACCTGCTGATCAGGCAGCCGGCTATCAGCATCTTATTTTCAATTTAGGTAAATATCTACAAGAGATTACCGGCATGGATCATGTCAGTTTCCAGCCAAATTCGGGTGCAGGTGGTGAATATGCAGGCTTACGCACGATAAGAAGCTATCAGGAAAGTATCGGTGAAGGTGATCGGAATATCGTATTGATACCAGCTTCAGCACATGGCACGAATCCCGCTTCGGCAGCACAATGCGGATATGATATCGTTGTGGTTAATTGTGATGCTCAGGGCAATGTAGATATGGACGACTTGAAAATAAAAGCAGAGCAATATAGCAGTCAATTAGTAGCCTTAATGATTACCTATCCTTCTACGCACGGGATTTTTGAGAAGGAGATCATCGCTTGTTGTGATTTAATTCATGAGCATGGAGGCCAGGTATATATGGATGGCGCTAATATGAATGCTCAGGTTGGATTGACAAGTCCGGGATTCATCGGAGCAGATGTTTGTCATCTTAATCTGCATAAAACATTTGCAATTCCGCATGGCGGCGGCGGCCCGGGCGTAGGTCCGATTTGTGCAAAAGCACATTTGGGTGACTATCTGCCCCATCATCCGCTTAGCGACGGCTCGCGGCTTGATACAGTTTCGGCTGCTCCTTACGGAAGTGCCGGAGTATTGGAGATTACCTACGGCTATATCCGAATGATGGGAGCTGAAGGCTTGACGCAAGCCAGCCGGATAGCGATTCTGAATGCTAATTATCTGGCCTCATTATTAAAAGATACATATGGCATCGTTTATACCGGATTCGGAGGCCGTGTCGGACATGAACTGATATTAGAGTGCCGCACATTGAAAGAACGCTCCGGTATCGACGAAACAGACATATCGAAGCGGTTAATGGACTTCGGCTACCATGCTCCTACCCTTTCATTTCCTGTACATGGTACATTGATGATTGAGCCGACCGAAAGCGAAAGTAAAAAAGAGTTGGATCGCTTTACCGAAGTGATGTTAATGATTTATCAAGAGATACAGGAAGTCATGGATGGGAAAGCCGATACAAAGGATAATGTATTGAAAAATGCACCACATCCACAATACGAGGTGTGTGCCGATCAATGGCAACATAGTTATTCACGCCAGAAGGCAGCCTTTGCGTTGCCTTGGCTCGAAGAAAATAAATTCTGGATAAACGTTGCCCGGATTGATAATGCGGGAGGCGACCGGAATCTGGTAGCACGCATCTGCAATTGCATGTAATTGCAAAATAGAAAAGCGGGTTTTAATGAGTTGCGGCTCATTAAAACCCGCTTTTTGTTTTTATTCTTTAAACCGTAACGATTCAACTTTAGACAGACGCGCTTTCAATCGCTCTAATTCAGAAGTACGGATGCGCAATGTCATTTCGCAATCCATATCGAAATATTGAGAAATAATAGTCGGGCCATCCTCTTTTACGATTCGCATTACCTGATTTAAATAAGGATATTCAAAAATGATATAGATATCTTCTTCTACCAGACATTCTATAATGTTATTATTGCGGATTGCATCGGCTGCCGCTTCGCGATAGGCTACAATAAGACCACTCGTTCCCAACTTAACTCCTCCAAAATAGCGAATTACAACAATCAGGATATTGGTGAGTTCAAATGAATTAATCTGTCCCAAAATCGGCTTTCCGGCCGTTCCGGAAGGTTCGCCATTATCATTCGAACGAAATTCCGTACGCTCATGCCCAATCATATATGCCCAGCACACATGGCGGGCGTCATAATATTTCTTTGCATAATACTCGATTTGCTCTTTTGCCTCTTCTACCGTAAGCACCGGAACAGCAAAAGCAATAAACTTGCTCATCTTTTCCTTATAGAGCCCTTCTGATAAATCGGAAATTGTTTTATATACGTCTTCTTGCATAAACTTCACATAATTCATCACAAAAATAAGAAATCCCCGGCAGAAAGCAAGTATGCAATTCTACCGGGGATCTATTTCATCTATAGATCGATATTATCAAAACCAACGTACGTACGCGAAATCCTGACGATGTGGAAGATCCGGATTTTTAGGATACATGCGGAATGCGTATTTAAACATACCGGCATTCATCAACGTATAGTCTAGTTCATAATAGGATACCGAACCTTCGGTACGCACCATTTTCATCTCTTCTACATTAAACAGATCGGCTTTACCCTCTTTCATGTTGGTAACTACAAATTCAATACCCACACAATTAGGCATATCTTTGCGGTCGATTGCTACCCGAATAGTATACTGTTCTCCTACATGAGGGTTCACCAATAATCCTTCCGGAATATTAACAGACAAAACATCTATTTCATTCCATTTTGAAGCAACATCTTCTTTCCATGCAGCAAGTTCTTTTGCCTTTTCAAAATTATTAGCCATTAATAATTTCGAGCGTTTTCCCTCTTTATTATAGAATCGATCATAATAATCATTCAACATTCGCTTCATTGTAAAGCGTGGGGCTATTTTTGCAATCGAATGTTTGATATACTGTATCCATTCGGGCGAATATCCCTTACTGTTTTTAGCAAAATAAAGCGGAACGATCTGGTTCTCAAAGATAGAGTAAATCGTTTCAGCGTCTAACTGATCCTGATGCGACTGATCCTGATAAGTCCGCTTATCAGTCAAAGCCCAACCTGCACCTTCTACATATCCTTCGTACCACCAACCGTCGAGCACAGAAAAGTTTAGAACACCATTCATTTCGGCTTTCTCGCCCGATGTTCCCGAAGCCTCCAACGGACGTGTAGGTGTATTCATCCAAACATCAACACCTGAAACAAGTCTTTTGGCAACCTGCATATCATAATTCTCAACAAAGATAATTTTGCCCAGAAATTCAGGTCGTCGTGAAATTTCAACAATATGGCGAATCAATTCCTGACCACCGCCATCTGCCGGATGCGCTTTACCTGAAAAGATAAACTGTATCGGACGATCCGGATTATTCACAAGTTTAGCCAAACGATCTAAGTCAGTAAACAGCAAATGAGCACGTTTATAAGTAGCGAAACGACGGGCGAAACCTACCAATAGCGCATTCGGATTCACTTTATCGATTGTTTGAAGAATTTTCGACGGATTTTCCTGTTTTTGGCTCAGCTTATCTTTAATTTCACTACGAATATAGTTTACAAGTTTGTTTTTCAACTCACGACGTATTTCCCAGATTTGCTCATCTTCTACATCATAAATCGCACTCCACATTTTTTCGTTGTCCTGATTCTTAACATAATTAGCGCCAAAAATCTTTTCATATTCGTCTTTCCATTCAGAAGCAGCCCAGGTTGGCATGTGTACACCATTTGTTACATAACCCACATGCAACTCATCGGCAGCATATCCTTTCCAGATTGGCTGGAACATATGTTGCGAAACTTTTCCGTGCAACCAGCTTACCCCATTCACTTCCTGACAGGTATTGCAAGCAAACACACTCATCGAAAACTTCTCGTGCGAATCCGGATTTTCACGTCCGAGATTCATCAGATCCTGCCATGAGATACCTAATTTCTCAGGGAATTGCCCCATATATTTGCCAAACAACGATTCGTCAAAACTATCGTGCCCCGCTGGTACAGGAGTATGTACCGTATACAAAGAAGACGCACGCACTACTTCAAGAGCCTGATCAAATGTCAGCTTATCTTTCTGAATATAATTCGCCAGACGTTGCGCATTAATTAAAGCCGCATGTCCTTCATTACAATGATAAATATCTTTTTTAATACCCAGTTTATCCAATAACAGGATACCACCGATTCCTAACAGATACTCCTGTTTCATACGGTTTTCCCAATCACCGCCATAAAGCTGGAAGGTAATTGAACGGTCGTATTCACTGTTTTGCTCTACATCCGTATCCATCAGATAAAGCGGAATACGTCCCACATTTACACGCCATACGTTTGAATAAACAATACGATCATGAAACGGAACTTCCAGTAACACCGGACGTCCACTTTCATCCATTACCTGATCAATGGGTAAATGGTTGAAATTCTGAGCCTCATAATTCGCCTCTTGATTTCCGTCGATTGACAAAGTTTGCGTAAAGTATCCATAGCGATAAAGAAATCCCACCGCCGTCATACGAACATTCGAGTCGCTCGCTTCTTTCAAATAGTCGCCAGCCAATACGCCTAACCCTCCCGAATAGATTTTCAAGCAATTCGCCAAGCCATATTCCATAGAAAAATAGGCAATTGAAGGGCGCTCCTGATCGGGGGTTTCATTTTTATATTCATGATAATCGCGACAAACTTTTTCAACTTTTCGCATCATGTTCTGATCGCGTACGATCTCTTCCATGCGCTCATAGCTAATCATTTCAAGCATCATCACCGGATTACCTCCACTCTTTTTCCATTTTACCGGATCAATTTCAGAAAATAACTCAGTTGCTTCAGAATTCCATACCCACCAAAGGTTACGTGCTAACTCTTCAAGACACGATAATTCGGCCGGTAATTTTGATTTTACAGTAATATCTCTCCAGATGGGTGTATTTGTATTACTTACCTGAACTTTCATAGTGATATATTTAGTATTGGATTAAACATTTTTTTCTTCTTCCCGTTTTCGGGCAGTTCTTATTGCCTGATCATAGGCAGTTTCATAATAGCTGATAAAATTTTTCCATTCGGCATGAGAAGCCAATTCACGGGCGTGCGCTCTGATTTTCAACATCTCGCCCGGAGGCATATAAGTTAATTCATGAAGAGTCGTAGCAATCCCTTTCACCACCTGATCACTGTTCGAATCAGTACGATGAATCACCTTCACTCCCGATAAAATACTATTGCCGACTCCTTCCGATTCACACCATTTACCAAACCCTGACAAATCAGTTGTAACGGTTGGCACACCAAAGGCAATACTTTCGAGTGGCGTATATCCCCATGGCTCGTAATAAGATGGAAAAACGGTAGCATCCATTCCGATTAATAGATCATAATAGGTCATATTCAGAATACCGTCATCCCCCTTCAAATAAGAAGGGACATAAACCACCTTTACTTTATCGGACGCATCATTTCGGAAACGTAACTCATGCAATCGATTCAATATTTGGTCATTCTGTGGATTATGAAGCGTATGCGTGATGATTGGGTCCGATAACGGATGCTGTATATAAGAAAGAGTGGATAATTGATGTTGCAGATCATGACGAGGCTCTGCTACCCATGCCGGAACAAGAATAAAAACAATTACTTCTTTATGGAGTTGTTCATGACGAAGTTGATCGAGCGCATTAATAAAGACATCGAGGCCTTTATTCTTAAACTCGTAACGGCCGGCCGTTGCAACCAGAAATGCATCCTGGGTTGCGGTATAACCCACTAGTTTTTCCGTAAGATTCAATAAAGCGGCACGTGCTCTTTCTTGCAAAAGTGAATATCGTTCTTTTACCGGAACGAAATCTTCTTCGAAGCCATTCGGAGTAACCAATGGCATTCGTTCAAGCAATTGGTTGCTTTCGCGAGCGGTTATATCGCTTACCGTCGTAAAAGCATCCGCCTGATGAGCAGCTTGTTTTTCAATGGAATGTTTCGATTCCATGTTCAGTTCTTTTGCCATTTGATCGCCAAAGTAGCCTTCCAGATAATCATATAGCGGTTTATTATTGCCGGCTATTGAACGACCGATTGATGTGGCATGCGTTGTAAAGACCGTCGCGATGTCCGGTTCGAATTTTTTAAGGAAAAGCAGTCCCATACCGGTTGTCCATTCATTAAACTGCGCAACCACCTTCTTATTCTTGCCTTCCCAGAAATGATACAAACTCTGAGCCACCAAAGCCGCGCTGTATGCAAACATCGAAGCTTCATCGTAATCGCCATATGCATGTAGAGAATCTACACCATACCAATTCCACATATTGGTATATACCTGATCTTTATGTGCATAATAAAGTTCGAAATCCACCAGGACAACCATCGGTTTACCGGGGATATTCCAATATCCTGTACGCACCTTCAATCCCTCCAGAAGAGCTTTCACCCGCCATTCGGGCAAGACATCAGCCGATTCTACAAATGTGGGATTTGGTGTATCTTTCCAGATATCCGGTCCTATAAAAACCAGATGATCACCAAACAATTCCTTTAAGGTTCTGGCTTTTGTTGATAAAACGGTATATATTCCTCCCACCAGATTACATACCTCCCAACTCACCTCTATCAAGTAATCGGGTTTCTCTAATTCATTCATAAGTTACTGTTTTAGAGAGAATCTGTTTCGACCTCTCGATTAACAGAAATCATCCCGGCTGCGGGAAGAGATCCGAAATTCAACACTGGGTTAAAGTCGCAAATTTAAAATAATTTACTTTAATTCAACCTTATGCCTGATTTATTTTAAGAAATGCTTCCTCAAACGTTATAGAAAAGGCCTAGAGATGAAAAAGGAATATCCTAACAACCTATAAGTCAACGATATCCCTTTACTCTTCATTCAGCTTTTCTGCTCAATCCGCTTTTTCAACTCATCATACTCTTCCTGAGTAATATCGCCCGTGGCTAATCGGTCTTTTAAGATTTGTAGCGCGTCTCTTTCTGCCGGATCCCAACCAGTTTTGTCAATCCGGTTTTTCGGACCATGCTTCTTGAGATAAATCAACAGACCTATTACTACTAATCCAAATAAGATAAAAAACAGCATTCCCATATCCGAAACAGATCTATTAGTTAATAAAAAGAAGTAAACTTACCTCCTTCTTCTGCTAGAAATAACAAGCTACGACTCTTTAAAGTTCATCTGCGGTTAAGTCGTATATCTTACAAAAAATTTATTATATTTGTGTGTTGGATTTTACTATGAACTTAAAACTTATCAGTTATGGCATCCATTAAATTTTTAAAGAAAGGGATATCTTCAATGGCTAACGAATTGGCTATGGCATGTTTGTTATCAAAGGCAGAGCTTTCAGATACCGACGTACAAAAAGTAAATACGATTTTGGCTGAAATCTACAATTTTGAAGATACATACCGCATAAAAGCTCATTTGTATGCTCATGATAAAAACCGGAAAGAGATCCGCAAATATTATGACTCGCTGTATGATGAAATACAACAACAGGCACAGGCGATTGTTGATCAAATCAAAACGTTGAACTAATCATCTGCTTTTTATTTTTCATAGATGTCATCCCAAACGCAGGGAATTATTCGCTCCGTTTAGGATGACATTTTTAATTTACTTTTATCTCCTTCTTATGCAACTGAAACAAAAAATCAGTAAATGGATTCTACACCTTTTCAACTGGAAAGTGATTGTAACCGTACCCAAACTTGACAAATCGGTAATTTGCGTTGCACCCCATACCAGTAACTGGGATTTTATTATCGGCAAACTAGGTTATACATCCGTAGGAATGACTGCCCATTTCCTAATTAAAAAAGAATGGTTCTTCTTTCCTTTCAACCTGATATTCAAAACAATGGGAGGTATACCTGTTGAACGGAGCAGAAAAACCAGACTTGTAGACCAGGTTGTGAATATGTTTAATCATTATCCGGTTTTCAATGTAGCAATCACCCCCGAAGGTACGCGCAAACGCAATGACCATTGGAAAAAAGGATTTTATCATATCGCATTGAAGGCAGGAGTACCTATTCAGCTCGCATATCTTGATTTTAGCCGTAAAGTAATGAGTATCGAAAAAATATTTATTCCTACCGGCGACGAAAAAGCAGACTTCGCTGTCATCAACGACTATTATAAAGATGTAAAAGGGCGTCATCCGGAGCAATTTGCTCTTCATAAGATCTCTTAATCTTATCTTTATGCAACAATTTACATTAGGTTTGATTCAAACCGATATTTTATGGGAGGATATATCCGGCAATTTAGCCCGGTTATATCCTCGTATTGTTTCTGCACAAGGGGTTTGCGATCTGATTATTTTTCCGGAGATGTTTACTACCGGTTTTTCAATGCACTCTGCCACGCTTGCGGAGCCTGTAGATGGCTTTACCATCTCTACGCTTCAAGCCTGGGCCGACCAGACCGGTATCGCATTTTGCGGTAGTTTTATTTGCCGGGACGGCGATAAAACCTACAATCGCGCATTTTTTATCACTCCCATGCAACGTTTCTTCTACGATAAACATCATCTATTTAGGATGGGCAGCGAGCCGCTTCATTTCGATGCCGGCAAAGACGCATGCATCGTCTCTTATAAAGGATGGAATATTTCACTTCAGGTTTGCTATGACCTGCGCTTCCCCGTATGGTGCCGAAACGTAAACAACAACTATGATTTACAAATATTCGTAGCTAGCTGGCCCGCATCCCGACAATCAGCGTGGGATATCTTACTGCGAGCAAGAGCTATTGAAAATGAGGCTTACGTAGCAGGAGTAAACCGTGTAGGCTCGGATGGAAACGGAATCGAATACCGGGGCGGATCGGTCGTGGCTGATATGAAAGGTGAAATTATTGCGCAAGCAACGCCTGGCGAAGAAGGGATCATCGTATGTACACTTCGTAAAGATTTGCTGAATAAATTCCGCGAAAAATTTCCGGCATGGCAGGATGCTGATTCCTTTGAGATTAAGCAAGTTTAAAAACAACCTGCTTATAAATTTGTTTTATTAAGAGAGATAACAATATTAATTCAAATCAAATATTTTTCCGTATGAAAAAATTATTTTATTCCGTATTATTCATTGGTGCATTGGGATTTATGACCGCTTGCGGTGGTAATCAGAAGAAATCTGAAGAAACCAAAGCTGAGCAAATGGCAAAAGAGATTGAACAAGCTGATGCCGCTAATTTGATTGGGGACTGGAATTTACAAACATTAAACGGAGTAGCTGTTCCACAAACAGAAGAAACACCTTATCTCACATTCAACATCAATGACAAGCGATTGGCCGGAATGACCGGATGCAATCGCGTAATGGGTGATATTATCCTTAGCGATACAGATGCAGCAGCGATTTCATTTGATAAAATGGGATCAACTAAAATGATGTGTCATAACGACTCGCTCGAATCTGTCGTTTTATCTACTTTAGCGAAAGTGCGTTCATACGCAGCTATCACTTGTAAAAATGTAAATGCAAAAACAAGTTGTATTGCTTTTTACGATGAAAATAAAAATGAATTAATGACATTACAGCAAGAGCCACTGGTGAATACAGAGTTCGAAAAAACTCCTGCTGAAAATTGAAATTGACTTGCAGTAAATAAAAAAAGGAACTATTCGCAAACGAATAGTTCCTTTTTTTTATATGCGCAGCTACATGATTGGCCAACAGCCATAGTGCCATCATCTCGTCACGGCCGAGGAGGGATCTCTTCGCGCGCGAGATGAGTTGTTTTCACGGGCGCGAAGGAAACCCTTCACGCCCGTGACGAGATAAACCAATCAGTATGCCTTTATCTGTTTACAGATAGTTTAAGACATACGAGCTTTGTAATCCTGATAGCTGAATTCGCGGAACAGATCCAGCGAATCATCCTGACGCCAAATAGCAAGCGACGGATGAGAAATCCCGTTAAACATATTGGTTTTCACCACTGTATAATGAATCATATCTTCAAAAACGATACGATCACCTATGTTTAGCTCTTTTTCAAACGACCATTCACCTACATAATCACCACTCAGGCAACTGTTTCCACCCATGCGATAGGTAGGAAGCGTAGGGTTTGGTTCTACCGCTCCACGGATTGCAGGCTTATAAGGCATCTCAAGACAGTCTGGCATGTGGCATGCAAATGAAACATCCAGAATCGCCGTTTTAATGCCATGATTCTCTACAATATCTACGATGGTAGAAACCAGCTCACCCGTCTGCCATGCGAAAGCACTACCCGGTTCAAGTATTAACTGAAGATTTGGATATTTCGCGTTAAAGGCTTTTAAAAGGGTAATCAGATGTTCTGTATCATACCCTTTACGCGTCATCAGATGACCGCCGCCCATGTTCAACCATTTCAACTGCGATAGGTATTTACCGAATTTACGATCCACCTCATTGAGCGTTTTTTCAAGATCGAACGACGATGATTCGCACAATGTGTGAAAATGAAATCCTTCAAGACCCGCCGGCAATGTGTCAGGAAGCTGCGATGCCAATACGCCAAAGCGTGTACCGGGAGCACATGGATTGTAAAGTTCGGTTTCAACTTCCGAATATTCAGGGTTAATACGCAATCCACAAGAAATTCCGGTTCCGCTTTTAAGCGTTTCAGGATAAAAACGCTCAAACTGAGTCAATGAATTAAACGTGATATGGCTGCTATATTTCATAAAAATCGGGAAATTCTCTTCCGTATAAGCGGGCGAAAAAGTATGCGCACGACTGCCCATCTCTTCAAAAGCCAATTGGGCTTCGAAAACCGAGCTTGCCGTTGAGTAAGGAATATACTCGCGTATGATAGGAAATGCCTTCCACATAGCAAAAGCTTTAAAGGCAAGGATAATATCAGCCCCCGAGCGATCTTTTACATCTTTAATCAACTCAAGGTTTTTACGGAGCTTCTCTTCTTCCAGTACATAACATGGAGAAGGAATCTGATTGAAATCTATCATTTCGTAATATAGTGTTATTGTAATATATCAAATTTAGCAAACTTCAGCAACAACTGCTTGGTACCGACATTATCAAAAGTCACGGTTGCCTTGGTATTATCACCGCTTCCTTCAACCTTTTCAACCGTACCAATACCGAATCGGTCATGACGGATCACGTTTCCGGCTTTTACACCAGCCTCTTGCCCACTACCAAACGTTGAACTACCGGCAGGAGTTGAGGAAACAGGTGATAGACGCTTCCCTCCCGAAACAGGAGCTGCAGCCGGAGTTACCCGAGATGCTGTTTTGTGCGCCGGATTAGAAGTAGAATATGGGGTATTGCTCTGTGTGCGGTTTTCGGAGAATCGACGCGCTTGTTGTTGCGCCTCCTCGCCAATGCGATTACCGGCAGGCAACTTCAAATAACGCTGATCGATATCCTGTAGAAAACGGCTCGGCGTGCATGGTTGCTGTTGTCCATTGCGGAAACGCATCCCCGCATACGACAAGGCACAGTTTTCTTCTGCACGAGTAATGGCGACATAAAACAAACGGCGCTCCTCTTCTAAGCCTCCGGGCGTTTCTTTTGCCATCATTGAAGGAAAGAGATCTTCTTCGAGCCCTACGATAAATACATTCCGAAATTCAAGTCCTTTTGAGGCGTGAATGGTCATCAATGTAATTTTATCGCTATCAGCCTCTTTATCGTTATCCTGATCGGTAGCCAACGATACTTCACCCAGAAAATCGGTCAGCGAAAGCGCCTCGTTACCCTCTTCCTGGCGGCCACTGACAAATTCAAAAATACCACTCAAAAGTTCCTGCACATTTTGCTGACGTGTCATTCCCTCTACCGAATTGTCACTTGTAAGTTCTTTGGTCATTCCGGAAGCACGCACAATAAAATCGGCTATTTCGAATGCATTCTTCGATTGATTGGCTTCGGCAAACTCTTCTATCATCTGCCGAAACGCAGCCAGTTTATTGGCCGTTCCCGAATTCACGTCCAAACCGTAACCGATCGGATTGCGTAAAACTTCAAACAGACTGACATCATTACGAGAGGCGGCCAGTCCGATTTTAGAAACCGTAGTATCCCCGATTCCACGTTTGGGATAATTAATGATGCGCTTGAAGGCTTCTTCATCGTCGGGATTTGTTGTCAATCGTAAATAAGCAATGACATCTTTTACCTCTTTACGCTGATAAAAAGACAATCCTCCGTAAATGCGATAAGGAATGCTTCGCTTGCGAAGAGCCTCTTCGAGGATACGCGACTGCGCATTAGTACGGTAAAGAATGGCAAAATCACTAAAATGATAGCTTTTGGCTACACGCATTTCAGAAATTTTATTGGCAATCAGATATGCCTCTTCGAAATCGGAAAAAGAAGCATATAAAGGAATCTGCGCTCCTTCCTGATTTTCGGAGAAAATATTTTTTTCGATCTGCTCCTTATTCTTCTTAATCAAACTGTCGGCCGCCTTCACAATGGTCTGCGTAGAACGGTAGTTTTGTTCGAGCTTGAATATCCGGGTACCGGGCAAACTGTTGCGGAAATTAAGGATATTCGCAATGTTTGCTCCCCTGAAAGAATAAATACTTTGGGCGTCGTCGCCAACCACACATACCCTGTTGTGTTTTTTTGACAATAGCTCTACAATCAGATGCTGCGCCTTATTGGTGTCTTGATACTCATCGACGAGGATAAACTGGAAAAAATCCTGATATTTTGCCAACACGTCGGGATGATCGCGAAACAGAATATTGGTATATAATAACAGATCGTCAAAATCCATTGCTCCTGCATTTTTACACCGATACCAATAACGCATATAAATCTGCCCCAACAACGGACGTCCGGCCTGCGAGTCGTATTTCTGCAACTCACCATTGGCGACGTACATTTCGGGGGTGATCAGGTGGTTTTTAGCGTTGGAAATCTGCGATTGGATTGCACCTGGTTTATACGTCTTATCATCCAGTTGCATCTCTTTGATAATCGTTTTAATCAGGTTCTTTGAATCGGCGCTGTCATAAATGGTAAAATCAGATTTGAATCCCAGTAATGAAGCATTTGCACGCAAAATCCGTGAAAAAATAGAGTGAAAAGTACCCATCCACAACTGACGCGCAGTATTATGACCCACAACTTTGGCGATACGCTCTTTCATTTCGCGCGCCGCTTTATTTGTAAAGGTCAGCGCCATAATTCCATACGGAGGCAACCCTTGTTCTAATAAATAAGCAATTTTATAGGTAAGTACCCTCGTTTTACCGGATCCCGCTCCGGCTATTATTAATGAGGGACCATCATTATAGAGCACAGCGTTACGCTGACTTTCATTTAATTCCTGCAAAAACTTTTCCACTATAGGCTATTTTTTTGAAAGAATGACATTTTAGGCATTCCCATACAAAGATAAAAAATTTTTTTTGAGGTTTCTCAGAACAAAACTGAGTCCTTCTGTGTTTAGAATATACAACAAGGATGATTATAACATTTTCCTTAAAAAACAGGAATAAGTTATTAAAGGATCAAAACTATTGATTATGAGATTTACATTGCCACCTCTTCCCTATCCGGAAGATTCATTAGAGCCTGCCATCAGCGCACGTACATTATCATTTCATCATGGTAAACATTTGGCGGCTTATATAGACAACACAAACAAGCTCATAGAGGGTACACGTTTCGAAAATGATGACCTTGAAACAATTGTACGCCATTCGGAAGGAGCTTTATTCAATAATGCAGCTCAAACTTGGAACCATATCTTCTACTTCGAATCATTCTCTCCTGAAAAAGGGATGACTCCTGAAGGTAAATTATTGGACGAAATTAAAAGAAGTTGGGGTTCATTTGAACAATTTAAAGAGGAATTTGTTAAACAAGGAGTAGCACAATTCGGATCAGGTTGGGTTTGGCTAATTAAAAATGCCAAAGGCGATTTGGAAATACTGAAAACCGGTAACGCCGGTACTCCGATCACACTGCAAGATGTAAAACCATTACTTACATTTGATGTGTGGGAACATGCCTACTACCTCGATTATCAAAATCGCAGAGCCGATTCGTTAAAAGCCCTTTGGGATATAATCAATTGGCGAGTAGTAGAAAAAAGATTTGACTAAATGCGTAATTCGCAAATAAAAATATAGTCGCGCGTGACGCGTAACTTTTCTAGCACTTTAAAATAAGCATAATGTGATGAATTCGACAGAGAGCCATGCCTTGCGAAAGGGAGCTCTCTGTATTTTTTTTGTATCTACACCCCTATTAAAATCGATATCTTATCACCTAATATTCAATTATTTTACTATATTTAAGCAACATAACATTTAGTTATTGAAGATTTTCTCTTTTACAAACCTTAAATTCTTCTATTTATGAAAATAGGCATTCCTAAAGAGATTAAAAACAATGAAAACCGCGTATCTCTTACTCCTGCGGGAACACGCGCACTTACCGGTAAAGGACACATTGTTTATGTACAACATTTGGCAGGTAGTAACAGTGGATTTGCTGACGAGGAGTATATAAAAGCGGGAGCTCAGATCCTACCGGATATTGAGTCAGTTTATGCTATTGCCGACATGATTGTTAAAGTGAAAGAACCGATTGAGGCTGAATATAAACTGATCCGTCCGCATCAGCTAATCTTTACTTATTTTCATTTTGCATCCAGCAAAACATTGACAGATGCAATGGTAGCAAGTAAAGCAGTTTGTGTTGCTTATGAAACCGTAGAAAAAGATGATCATAGCTTACCTTTGTTGATACCTATGTCTGAGGTAGCCGGCCGAATGTCCGTACAAGAAGGAGCATTCTTTTTAGAGAAACCCCATGGAGGAAAAGGTATATTACTTGGAGGCGTGCCCGGAGTAAAACCGGCGAAAGTATTGATTATCGGCGGTGGTGTGGTTGGTTATAATGCAGCAATCATTGCATCCGGAATGGGTGCAGATGTTATTATCTGCGATACATCCTTATCACGGTTGCGCCATTTGAGTGAAATACTTCCTAAAAATGTAGCTACCATGATGTCTTCCGAATATAATATTGCGGCAGAATTACCATATACAGATTTGGTTATCGGAGCAGTACTCATACCGGGAGCAAAAGCCCCTCACTTAATTACGCGCGATATGCTCAAGCTTCTTCGCAAAGGTTCGGTGCTGGTAGATGTAGCGATCGATCAGGGTGGTTGCTTTGAAACTTCTCATCCGACTTCACATGATAATCCGGTATATGAAGTAGAGGATGTAGTGCATTATTGCGTAGCCAATATACCGGGAGCAGTGCCATTTACTTCAACTTTAGCACTTACAAATGCAACATTGCCTTATGTTATCGAATTAGCAGAATTAGGCTGGGAAGAAGCTTGTAAAAGAAATCCTGAATTAATGCGCGGTTTAAATATCGTTGAAGGTGAAATCGTTTATAAGGGGGTAAAAGAAGCCTTCCAAACAGAATAATTTAACAGAGCCAGCTCTTATTTTTTTAATAATACAGACTCCGCGTTATTCCGATGAAATCATCTGCGAATAACGCGGTTTTTATATGCAGATCGAAAGGAATCGCTTATTTTTGTGAGTTCATTAAAAAAAAGAAAGATTCTATGTTTTTTATAATATCTGTTATTGCCCTCATTTTACTTTCATTAGCCGGGAATTCCGTTTTTTACCTGAGCGCTAGCAAGCAACTGCGTAAAAATCGAATTTTCAGAACTATATGGGGAATCGAAACCATTGGAGTAGCCCTTCTGCCCGTTATTTTGGTTTCACTTACCTTCTATACCGGATTATCTACCGATTCTCGAATCTTTATGTGGGGGGTGTTTCTCACCCTTCTTTTTATCGTTCCTTTGATTTGTTTCATGATATATGCCCTCGTTGCGGTATTTCCGTTTAATCAGCGCATACGACGAGTCACCGCCGGCATAGGATGGCTAATGATGGGAATTATTGCTTCTGCCATACTCTACGGAGGTATTGTAGGACGAAAAAAGATCGTTGTCGAAAAAGAAGTTATTTATACTTCACGACTACCCGAATCATTCGACAAATTAAAAATCGTACAGATATCGGATCTGCATTTAGGAAGTATCCGCCATAATCCTGAATATATTCAGGCGATTGTTGATTCGGTCAATAACCAACATCCTGATTTAATTTTCTTTACAGGAGATTTAGTAAATAGCAAGGCAAGTGAGGCAGAACCTTTTCGTTCATTATTACATTCGCTAAAAGCCAAAGAGGGTGTTTACTCGGTATTAGGAAATCATGATTATGCATATTATCACCGCTGGAACTCCGAAGAGGAGCGACTTAATAATGTAGCGCAATTAATCGCACTCGAAAAAAAGGCAGGCTGGGATCTTTTAAATAATGAACATCGAATATTATCACGAAATGACGATAGTATTGTTATTGCGGGGGTAGAGAATTGGGGTGAAAAACGGTTCGGGCAGCAAGGAGATTTAAGCAAAGCTTTAACGAACATATCCGACTCCAGTTTTATCTTGCTATTGTCTCATAACCCAGTACATTGGCGTAAAGAGGTGTTGCCTGAGACAAATGTAGATGTTACTTTTTCGGGACATACTCATGCCATGCAAATGCAGATAGGCAACTTCTCTCCCTCTGAATGGTTATATAAGGAATGGAGCGGTTTGTATCAAGAAAACAATCAATATCTATATGTAAACCGGGGAACCGGCTTCGTTATATTTCCGGCACGCATCGGTGCATATCCGGAAATTTCTTTCATTGAATTAAGACATAAATAAGTATGAGCACAAATTTCAACACACTCATCTCAAAAACACTCAACATCAGCGAAAAGCAGATAGCCAATACGATCAAGTTATTGGATGAAGGGGCTACCATCCCTTTTATCAGTCGTTATCGAAAAGAAATGACCGGTGCGCTGGATGAAGTGCAAATTGCAGCGATTAATGACACGCTCAATAAGTTGAAGGAGATTGAAAAACGAAAAAATACAATACTCTCAACCATTGAAGAACAAGGGAAACTGACGACGGAATTAAAATCGCGTATAGAAACTACCTGGGATGCTACCGTTCTTGAAGATATCTATTTGCCATTTAAACCTAAACGTCGCACACGTGCCGAAATGGCCCGCGAAAAGGGTCTTGAGCCCCTTGCTACTTTTTTGATGTTTCAACAGGGGGCAGATCCGTTGCAGAAAGCAAATACATTTGTAAAAGATGGAATAAAAGATGCGGACGAAGCGTTGAAGGGTGCCCGTGACATTATTGCAGAGTGGGTAAATGAAGATGAAAAGTCGCGTAATAATATCCGTAATGTTTTCGCGCGCGAAGCTACAATCTCTTCTAAAGTAGTAAAAGGCAAAGAGGAAGAAGGTAGTAAATACCGTGATTATTTTGATTGGTCTGAACCACTGAAACGCTGTTCTTCTCACCGAATGCTGGCGCTGCGCCGGGGTGAAAATGAGGGAATATTAAAAGTATCTATAGAGCCGGAAGATGAACATTGTATTGAAAGACTTGAACATCAATATGTAAAAGGTAATAATGCAGCATCGCAACAGGTTGCGGAAGCAGTTAAAGATGCTTATAAACGATTGCTTAAACCCTCTATTGAAACTGAATTTTCTCAATTATCAAAAGAGAAGGCGGATGAAGAAGCTATTCGTGTGTTTGTAACCAATCTGCGTCAACTGCTGTTAGCCGCTCCGTTAGGACAAAAACGAGTGCTTGCAATTGATCCGGGATACCGTACGGGATGCAAAGTTGTTTGTCTGGACGCACAAGGAAATTTGCTGCACAATGAAACAATTTATCCGCATGCGCCCCAAAATCAAACTTCTTTAGCGGCAAAAAAACTGTCGTCATTAGTTGAGCAGTATCAGATTGAAGCTATTTCAATCGGAAACGGAACGGCAAGCCGTGAAACAGAAGCATTCGTAACCTCACTTCGATATGATCGGAAGTTACAGGTTTTCGTAGTAAGTGAGGACGGAGCGTCGATTTATTCGGCATCAAAAATCGCCCGCGAAGAATTTCCGGAATATGACGTAACAGTGCGAGGTGCTATCTCTATTGGACGCCGGCTAATGGACCCCTTGGCAGAATTGGTAAAAATTGATCCGAAATCGATCGGTGTAGGTCAATACCAATACGATGTAAATCAAGCGCAATTAAAAAAATCGCTGGATCAGACAGTTGAGAACTGCGTTAATCAGGTGGGTGTAAATGTTAATACAGCAAGTAAGCATTTGCTAACCTATATTTCTGGATTGGGCCCCCTATTAGCTCAGAATATTGTGAATTATCGGGCCGAAAACGGACCATTTAAAACTCGACGCGAACTATTAAAGGTACCTCGTATGGGTGAAAAAGCGTTCGAACAAGCAGCAGGGTTTCTTCGTATTCCGGGTGCATCTAATCCGCTTGATAATTCGGCTGTTCATCCCGAAAGTTATAAGATAGTAGAACAAATGGCAAAAGACCTGAATTGTTCGGTAAGTGAGTTGATTCGGGATAAAGAATTAAGATCAAAAATCAAGATAGAGCGTTATATAACAGATACGATTGGGTTGCCGACGCTACAAGATATTTTGAAAGAGCTCGAAAAACCGGGATTAGATCCTCGAGAACAGATTAAAGTATTTGAATTCGATCCGAACGTACGTACGATTAATGATTTACGGGAAGGTCAGGTTTTACCGGGTATTGTTACCAATATTACCAATTTCGGTTGTTTTGTTGATGTCGGAATTAAAGAAAACGGATTGGTTCACATTTCTCAACTTGCCGATCGGTTCATTTCTGACCCAACGGAAATTGTTTCTATACATCAACATGTAAACGTAAAAGTGCTTTCGGTTGATTTCGAACGAAAACGCGTACAGCTTACAATGAAAGAATTATAAATGCAATCGCCATAACTCGCCTAAGGCTGAGATATTCAACAGAAAATATATAAATGGCGCATTTTTATTTTAATATAAAAATAAGCAATACATAAATGAATCAGATTTTAATCAGTCTTGGCAGTAATATGCCTTGTGGCAAAGGGAATATGGAATCTGCAATTAAGAAAATACGGGCAAAAGCGACTTTTGCCCGATTTTCTTCAATATATGACACCGATCCCATAGGGAAGCATAAACATGCCCGATATAAAAATTGTGTTGGCCAGATTCACTCTACCGAACCATTTGAATACTGGCACTCTTTTTTCAAGTCGCTTGAAATTGAAATGGGACGAAATGAATTGTTACGCGCCCAGGGGGATGTTCCTTTAGATATTGATATCGTAATCTGGAATGAAGATGTTATAAGGCCTCGGGATCTTATGGCAGACTACCTGAAAGAAGGGCTACAAGAAATAGCTACACAATAATTGTAGGATTTTTACTATCCCGAATAGCAAATGTTGTAAGAGCTTAGCATCGAATAACAGAACTGAAACGGCTTGAACAAGCATCCTAAGCTTATTGTTCTAATATTAAATGATTTAATGCAAATTATTATGAAAGCGATATTAGAAAAAGCCACACAACGAGGTCACTCCCATATTGACTGGATGGATGCATATTACTCTTTCAGCTATGGCGAATATAATAATCCGAATCGAATGAAGTTTGGAGCCTTACGATTTTTGAATGACTTTACCATTGCTATAGACAAAAGTATCCGGATTAAAAATGCGCAGAATATTATTCTGGTTACCTTACCTTTAAAAGGGTCATTACATCATTCCGATTCATATGGCCATGAAGATATGGTGCGTTGGGGACAAGCTCAGATTATGAATACAGGCACCGGAACTGTAACTAGTGAATATACAAATAAAAGTGAGCATCATTTGGTTGAATTCATACAGATCGGAATCATACCCAAAAAAATGGATACCGCCCCTGCTCATGAAATAATTGATTTTTCAGGAAGTCTGAAAGAACATTCATTTGTTACAATTATTGCGCCGCATGGCCCGGCGGCCGGCAAAATCGATCAGCAGGCCAGCATATCATTAGGCGAATTTCACCATGGCGACTCCGTAGAATATAAATGTCACACTCCAGGCAACGGAGTTTTCGTTTTGTTATTGGGTGGGAGTATGGAATTATCGGGCTATCAAATGGATACAAAAGACAGTATCGAAATTACCGATTTTGATAAACTTGAATTCTCATTTAGCAAGAATAGCACTGTGCTCTTAATAGAAGTACCAATGCAATAAAACTAAATTACAAATGTAAATCCTGAACAAGAGTGGTTATTTCACTCTTATTCAGGATTTACTTATTCACACAATTTTATCTGCGTTACTTCTTCAATAATACTTCATTGATTGCTTTCTTAAAGTCGGCTTTCGACATTGCCCCTTGCGCCATTTGTGGCTGCTCATTCATCGGAATGAATAATAAGGAAGGGATACTACGTATTCCAAAAGCGGCAGCTAAATCCTGTTCCTTCTCAGTATCGATTTTGTAGATATAGATTTCGCCATCATATTCAGCAGCTAATTCTTCCAAAATAGGTGAAATCATTTTACAAGGGCCACACCATGACGCATAAAAATCAACAATTGCAGGTTTATCTCCCAGATATTTCCATTCATTGGGATTGGCTTCATAGTTTGCTACTTTTTTTAAGAACTCGTCTTTGGTTAAATGGATTGTCTTCATTTTATTCTCCTTTTCAATTTTATTTGATGCCTGATTATCGGATGTCTTTGCATTGCATGCGGTAAATCCGAATGCGCCCAATATGGCCAGACTGATAAGAGTCTTCTTCATTTGTATATAATTTCAAATTAATTTACTTTCCGACGGAAACTTTATACAAACATAAAAAGCTTTTATCACTAAAACAAGTTTCCTCAGGAAAATATTTTACATCTCTATTTATTTATCAATATTCAACGTATAAAAACATACTCTGAATTAGATGAATGTTCGGGTGAATACAAATAACCATCCCCTGTAAATTCTTTCACAGATTCAGTATCTATAATTTTCCGGTCAATAATATAACGTGCCATTAAGCCCCTCGCCTTCTTTACGGCCGGAGATACCGACCTTAATGAGCCATTGCGAAACTCCTTAAACGAAAGGGTGAGTATCTTACAATTTGCAAAACAAGTTGGATCAATCAATTTAAAATACTCTTCAGAAGCCAAATTAAAAATCAATTCATTTTCATTTTCGTCCGCCAAAAACTTATTTACCGCTGGTTGCCAGTAGTCATATAAATTCTTATATCCTTCTGGCTTCATCCGATTTCCAACATCCAACCGATATGGCTGAATCAGATCTCCCGCCCGTAAAATGCCATATAATCCTGAAAAAATACGCAAATGCTTTTGTGCAAAAATAAGCGACTCATCATCTAATGTTAAGGCATTTAATGCAGTATATGCAGTACCTACATAAGCATAGATGGCAGGTATTTCTGCCGAAAAAGAGGTTCCGAATTGCTGATACATCTGAAAAGCCTGATGCAAAGTTGTACCTGAGGCTCCTAATATTTTACCTAACTCAGTTAAAGATAACTCCTTGAGTAATTGGGCAAGTTGAGTTGTTTTTGTCAGTAATGCCGGTTGAGTAGCCGAAAATGCAGAAACCGGATTTGCTACCCGCATCTTTTTTGCAGGAGATAATAGTATTTTCATTTATATATAATTTTATTTTTAACATTAAAGTATAAATGCGCCATTTATATATCTCCAAAGATAGCGAAACCAATAAAAAAATCCCGAAACAATCATAAAGACTACTTCGGGATTTCATCAGCAATTTAACTTATTATTCATCCGCTGTTGTACGGGTATAAACCCATTCGTTATTATCAGATACGTCTGTATTCAATTTGTATCCTTTCCATGACCATGATTTCAGATCGTCCAGCTTATCTACCTTGTTTTTAACAATATAATTTACCAATTCTGCTTTTGCCGACTCTGCATATTGAGGTAATTCTTTCCACTCTTCATCACGCCAGTCTTTAAATGTAACAGATGCAACCTTATATTTTTCAGTTAAGGCTTTTACTTCTATCGCCTTTAAAGTTTTATCGATACCAAGGTAAAGGACTTCGCCACCGGCATCTTTTGCATCTTTCATCAGTTGCTGAGTGAGCAGGTCTTTCCAATAATCCAATACATCATCGGCACCCAAATCCCGCAAGCGCAGATTAAATACCAAGCGATAAGCCTTAATAACATCGAGCGGCCGCAATACTCCATAAAGCGCACTGAGGATGCGGACATGCTGCTGAGCATAATGCAAATCTGTCGGAGTAAGTTTTTGAGGGGCCATCGTTTTATAGAGCTCATCATTAAAGGCGAATAACGCGGGTTTAGGAGCTACCGACAAATCATCAAACTTCTGAAACTCTTCATAAATATGAGTTGCTTCGCCCTCACTGATCTGCATCTTCTCAGAAATTTCATGTACCGACAAATTTCGCATCAAGGCAGCCAGAAATTCTGCTTCCATCTGAAAAATCGGAAGTGATGTATCTTCTTGCTGGCTAGCCACTGCCATATTCATCTCTTTTGCCTGGGGAATAATCACTAACATAGCCGTATTGTTTAAATTAAAATAAAAATACCACGAACCTTAAGGGTTACAGATGTTTATAACCTATTGTATAAACAAACTCTATATCCTGAAGGTTCGTGGTAATTAGTGGCTATATATCGTTGCCTCGTATTATTTTAACTCAAGCAACACAACATTTTCTACATGATGAGTATGTGGGAACATATCTACTGCCTGAACTTTCTTTACACGGTATTTTACATCCAACAAAGCTAAGTCGCGGGCCTGCGTAGCCGGGTTACAGCTTACATACACAATACGTTTCGGCTCAGCAAACAAAATAGCATTTACTACATCCTCATGCATTCCCGCACGTGGTGGGTCTGTGATAATTACATCCGGACGGCCATGCTCATTGATAAAATCAAGCGTCAGGATATCTTTCATATCGCCGGCATAGAAAAGCGTATTATCAATTCCGTTGATCTGCGAATTGACTTTTGCATCTTCAATCGCCTCCGGCACATATTCGATACCTACCACTTTCGAAGCTTTCGAAGCAACGAAATTAGCAATCGTACCGGTACCTGTATACAAATCATATACCAATTCGTTTCCTGTAAGACCCGCAAAATCGCGTGTTACAGAATATAGGATATAGGCCTGTTCCGAATTTGTCTGATAGAATGATTTCGGACCAATCTTAAACTTAAGGCCTTCCATCTGTTCGAAAATATGGTCATTTCCTTTGAATACCAAAATATCCTGATCGGTAATCGTATCGTTACACTTCGAGTTGATTACATACATCAGCGAAGTAATCTGCGGGAACATATCCGCGATATGCTGCAACAAGGCCTCGCGGGCAGCCTTATCTTCGTAATAAAATGCAACGATTAACATCAGTTCGCCCGTTGTCGAGGTACGCACAATCATATTACGCAAAAATCCTTCCTGATTACGCAAATCAAAGAAAGTATAGTCGTGCTCTAAAGCAAATGCACGGATTGCCAAACGAATCTGGTTCGAGATATCATCTTGCAACCAGCATTTATTAATATCCAATACTTTGTCGAAAGCTCCCGGAATGTGGAATCCTAAAGCATTCATATGATCATATTCTACATTTTCACGTACTTCCTCGTGCGTCAGCCAACGTTTGTTTGAGAATGTAAACTCCAGTTTATTTCGGTAAAAACGAGTTTTCTCTGATCCTAGAATCGGCATGAATTCCGGAAGTTCAACCTTTCCGATACGACTCAGGTTATCAAATACCTGCTGCTGTTTAAATTTCAATTGCTCCTCATACGGAAGGTGTTGCCATTTACAACCCCCACAAACCGTAAAATGCTCGCAAAACGGTTCTGTACGAAGTGGCGACAACTTATGAATTTTCATTACACGTCCCTCTGCAAATGAACGTTTCTGTCGATAGATCTGTAAATCAACAATATCTCCCGGCGCTACAAAAGGAACGAAGATCACCTTATCTTTCCAACGCGTAATCGCTTTTCCTTCGGCGGCTACATCCAATATCTCAATTTGCTCCACTATCGGAAGCTCTTTCTTTTTCCGTGCCAATGCTTGTTCAGTTTTAATAAGTACAAAATCGCTCAAAGTTAAAAATTTTCTTCCGAATGAGTTGGCCATTTTCTAAAAAACAACCCGCTCTTATATTTTATTCAAATTCAACTTGCATAGGTTATCCATTCTCCTATATTTGCGTATATGTCTTAAAAATGAAATCGCCATAACCCGCCTAAAGTTGAGATACCCAACATACGGTATATAAAGGGCGCATTTATACTTTAATGTAAAAAATAGATTATATATAAATGAAAAACTTACAACAATCTGCATCTAGTATTTACCATTGAAAATCTGTTTATGAAAACCAAAAAAGTGTACAACTTCGGCGATGGCCATGCCGAAGGAAGAGCGGACATGAAAAATTTATTGGGAGGCAAAGGGGCCAATCTTGCCGAAATGAACCTTATCGGCGTACCTGTCCCTCCCGGTTTTACGATTACGACAGAAGTTTGTACCGAATATAATCAACTTGGACAAGAGGCTATTATGTCATCCATTAAAGAAGAGGTTGAAAACGGTATCAAACACATCGAATCAATTACAGGTACCATATTCGGCGATAAAAAGAACCCGTTGCTGGTTTCGGTTCGATCAGGTGCCCGCGTTTCCATGCCAGGTATGATGGATACGGTTTTAAATCTGGGGATAAATGATGAAGCGGTCGAAGCGCTTACTATTAAGTCGGGAAATGCCCGTTTTGCCTGGGACTCGTATCGCCGTTTTATCCAAATGTATGGCGATGTAGTATTAGGAATGAAGCCTAAAAACAAGACTGATATTGATCCTTTCGAAGAGATTATCGAAACACTCAAAAAAGAAAAAGGGATAAAACTAGACAACGAACTTACCGTAGAAGATCTTAAATTACTGGTGCCTCGTTTTAAGGCAGCCGTAAAAGAGGTTACCGGAAGAGATTTCCCCGTAAATCCATGGGATCAGCTCTGGGGCGCCGTATGTGCCGTATTCGATAGCTGGATGAATGAACGCGCTATTTATTACCGCCGCATGAATCATATCCCCGAAGAATGGGGTACTGCAGTCAATGTGCAAGCAATGGTATTTGGCAACATGGGCGATTCCTCGGCAACAGGAGTAGCGTTTACGCGTGACGCAGCTACAGGCGAAGACATATTTAATGGCGAATACCTTATCAATGCGCAAGGCGAAGACGTTGTAGCAGGAATTCGTACTCCTCAACAAATTACAATCGAAGGATCTCGCCGCTGGGCTACCCTGCAAGGTATTTCGGAAGAGGATCGCAGGGCAAAATATCCATCTCTAGAAGAGACAATGCCTGAATGCGCACAAGATTTGATTCGTACGCAACAAAAACTTGAAGACTACTTCAAAGACATGCAAGACCTTGAGTTTACCATTCAGGAAGGTAAATTATGGTTATTGCAAACCCGCAACGGAAAGCGTACAGGAGAAGCAATGGTTAAAATCGCCATGGATTTTATGCGCAAAGGCGTGATCGATGAAAAAACGACCCTAAAACGGATGGAGCCGCAAAAACTCGACGAATTGCTGCATCCTGTCTTCGATAAAAAAGCAATTAAAGCAGCAAAAGTAATTGCCAAAGGATTACCGGCCTCACCGGGTGCCGCTACTGGCCGGATTGTATTTTTTGCAGACGATGCTGAAAAATGGGCTGACGACCAACAGAAAGTGATTCTTGTACGCATCGAAACTTCGCCCGAAGACCTCCGTGGCATGCATGTGGCGCAAGGTATCCTGACTGCCCGTGGAGGAATGACCTCCCATGCGGCTGTAGTTGCCCGTGGCATGGGTAAATGTTGTGTTTCAGGTGCGGGTGAGATCAAAATCGATTATAAGGCGAAAACAATCAAAATGGGCGATGACATTTACCATGAAGGAGATTGGATCTCGTTAAATGGTTCAACCGGAGAAGTCTATGAAGGAAAAGTGGGTACCATGGATCCAGAAATCAGTGGCGACTTTAAACTCTTGATGGATTTCTGCGAAAAATATACCCGCATGGATGTGCGTACCAATGCAGATACACCTCGCGACGCAGCCGTAGCACGTAAATTCGGAGCAAAAGGTATCGGCTTGTGTCGTACCGAACATATGTTTTTTGAGGGTGATCGTATTAAAGCGATGCGTGAAATGATTTTGTCAAAAACAGAACGTGGCCGACGCGAAGCGCTCAATAAACTATTGCCAATGCAACGCAGCGACTTTGCCGGCATCTTTGAAGCGATGGACGGTTATGGTGTAACGATCCGTTTACTCGATCCCCCTTTGCATGAATTTGTTCCTCATCAGTTAGCTACTCAAAAAGAGTTAGCTCAAGAAATGGGCTTGTCGATCGAAGAGGTAAAAATGGCTTGCGACTCGCTCGAAGAGTTCAATCCGATGCTCGGACACCGTGGTTGCCGCCTAGGATGCACTTATCCCGAAATTACAGAAATGCAGGCCCGGGCTATCATTGAAGCGGCTCTCGAAACAAAAGCAAAAGGGTGCATTGTTAAACCGGAAATCATGGTTCCACTGGTAGGTGTAATTGAAGAATTGAAGCTACAAGCGTCCATTATTCATGAAACTGCCGAAAAAGTATTTAAAGAAAAAGGCGAACGCATCGACTATAAAGTGGGTACAATGATTGAAGTGCCTCGTGCAGCCCTAACTGCCGATAAAATTGCAGAAGTAGCTGATTTCTTCTCATTCGGAACAAACGACCTCACTCAAATGACCTTTGGTTATTCGCGCGATGACGCCGGTAAATTCCTTAAAATTTATCATGAAAAAGGAATTCTCAAAACCGATCCGTTTGCAGCGCTCGATCAGGAAGGTGTAGGATGCCTTGTACGCTACGGGGTTGAAAAAGGACGTTCTACCAAACCGGGATTGAAAATCGGTATCTGCGGTGAACATGGAGGTGAACCCTCGTCGGTTGAATTCTGTAATCGCGTAGGTATGAATTACGTGAGTTGCTCTCCTTATAGAGTACCTATCGCGCGTGTGGCGGCGGCTCAAGCTGCGGTAGAGAATTAAAAGAATTATTAAAATAGAGCTTCTACAAGAACCGGCTGCAATCTGATTTTTAAAAGAATCAGTTGCAGTCGGTTCTCATTTCAGTCAAACAGCTTACTCAGCTTTATTCACAAAAAACTTGGCATTGTAAATTACAGACTCACAATACGCAACAAACTCATTTATATTTTCAATCAAGATTGCTTTCAATGCAATTAATTTGTATCTTTCATCA
>JAVVPN010000007.1:0-7547 GCA_036655755.1 Bacteroidales bacterium
CGATATTTGAGAAAGGAACCAGAAGCATATTCATCGTCAATTCTTCAAAACAAGATTTATTTTTTTCTACTCGAAGCGTAAACGTATAAATACCCTCTGCGTTCGAATCGAAAGGTGCCCCTGAAATAAGACCCGTAGAAGAAATGGTGAGTCCATCCGGTAAAGCTCCTGATACAATACTACAGTTCGTATATTCTCCTTCAATTACAACTTGAAAAGAATAGTTTTGATAATAAAAAGCATTCGGACAACCATCTGATACGATGAAAATATCACAAGGGTTTCCATTAGATATAAAAATTGAATATTCTTTATGCTGTATGATATCGTTATCAGCTATCGTAATCGTAAAAGAGAATTGTCCCGATTCGGTAGGAACACCACTGAAAACGCCATCTTTTGATAAAGTAATCCCAACAGGAAGTTGCCCATGTGTAAGTTGAAAATCTAATTTATGCTGTGCATTTACAGTTTCAATAGAACTATAATAGGGCTCACCAACTTTGCCATCGGGTAACTTATCGGTTTTTATCTGAAAGATACTAGAGTATACAACATAATAACAATCATAATTACCAACCAGAGGGAGAGTGTGATTGCCCCCTTCCCCATTAAAAATAGTTGCTGAATTATTAAAATGGCCTGCTGTATAAATTTTATTAAAATCTTTTGACATAGTAACACTCCATGCTACTTCATGCTGAGTTGCATCTACCGGCGTAATTGTCTTTTCTATTTGTTGTAATAAAAGCGTATTGCCATCATATTTTGCAAAGAACCCATCATGACCTTTGAATACATGATTAGAAGGAGTTCCCTTAGGATTCATATTTACGGAAGTTCCTGTTTTAACTCCATTCATATTTCCGGCAATAAGAATATTGTTATCCTTGTCTATAAAAACAGATTTTAATTCGTCTCTGTTAGCTCCTCCGATTGAGAAACCATTTAGATATTCACCCTCAGAAGAAATCTTAATAACATAACCGTCAAAATTTCCTGAAAACGCAAAAGGCTCTTGACCTTCAAAAGCAACAGCGGCATTACTACTTCCTGCAACAACAATACATCCATTAGAGTCTGTTGCGATAGAGCGGGCATCTATTCGCTTTGTGCCATTTGTTATTGTCCGGATCCATTGACATGTACCTTCCGGAGATATTTTTGTAATAAAAACATCATCAGCGGTTGTTTGACCTAGCTCGTTGGTCATTTCCTTATTATCTGTTCCGCAAATCATGATGGAGGTACCAAAACGACCTACCACCAAAATATTTTCTTTGGGATCAAGAGTTAAAGCCCAGCCGTAAGTTGGAACCGTCCCATTTTTCCCGGCAATAGCCCATTCACACGTTAAATCCTTGCCATACTTGGCTAGAAACATACCCGCCTCTTTCTCGTTTAATGAAATGGTTTTATTGTTTCCGAAAGAGGTATTTCCATTGGTAGCTCCTGTTACAATAATGTTATCTTGCTTATCTACAGCAACTGAATAACATAATGAATTTCCTACCCCCTGAATAAGATTCGATGTTTTATATTCACCAGATGAATTAAAAACAACAACTACTCCATCAGTAGCACTCTTCGATTGTAAGGTTATATCTGTTCCGTCAATCGTAGCCAAACCTGATATCTGACCGGTTACAACAACATCTCCAGTTGATGTGATTGCCACACTCTCAAAACTATCAACACCCGAGCCACCAACACTACGAGCCCATAGAATATTCATGTATTGATCGTATTTTACCAATAGAGCATCTTTATTTCCTTTTCCTTTAATTGATATTTGATCAGAAAAAGAGATGTCTCCGCCTACCACTCCTACGATATAATAGTTTCCCTCTTTATCTGTTGTTGAAAAATAAGGTTCGTCTGCCGCCGCACTCCCAAAAGCTCCGGCTTTTTCAAACTTAGCTTCTTGAGCTTGGATAGTAAGCATTGATAGAAATGAGGTACAAAAGAGTACATATTTCAAGATATTTCTGTGTTTCATGTTAGTCTTAATTTATTTATAAAAATTGGTTATTGATTTCTACGTGATTTAGTTTTCTAATTCCAATACGACCATAATCGGGCTATGATCAGATAAGTTAATATCAGAGAAAACTTTTTGCTCTATGATGGTCCATCTGGTTTCAGGATAATAAGCAATGTGATCGAATTTATTGCTAACGCCTAATATCCATTTTTTTGTTAATTCATTGATATGATCCGTTCCGATTCGCTTATTAAAATCACCTCCTAAAATAGACAGATTGTTGCCAGCGGGAAGCGCAGTAAGCTTTTTGATCTGGTTCATGCCATTCTCTTCATTTGACATATCTAAGTGCGTATTGATTATCTCAACTTCGCTATTGTCTGGCAAGGTGATCTTGACAATTCCCATACATCGTCTTTCCGTACCGATAAATTCATCAAATTGTACCCGGTGCGTTTCAGTCATAGGATATTTACTTAATATTCCGTTACCATATTTACCACTATAAACCTCAATAGCAGGAAAGAAAGCACCTTGCAAACCAGTAAAATAGGCTAACTCGGTAAGCATATCAATGTTGTTATTAATTGGTCTTCCGGGGTTCGATTTACTTCTGTTTGTATAATATTCGACTTCCTGAAGAAGGACAATATCCGGATTTTGAGATTTTATAAAATCGCCTAGTTGTTTTGTTGTTGCATCATATCCGGCATGCAAGTTAAAAGCCATTACTTTTAGCCTTGTTTGAGCAAATAGTTCTGGAATTGAGAATACGGCAACAATAAATAATAATGTAATATATTTAAATTTCATTTGTGTATAATTTAATTTTTAACCATAGGGTACAAATGCGCCATTTATATACCTTAATGTTGGGTATCTCAACTTTAGGTGAGTGATGGCGATTTCATTTGTATATAATTTATAATAAAATATGAATACTAATTTTCTACCTGATAATCGAAATATTATCTTAACCCTACACGAATCAGGAGAGCTTTATGATCCGATAAAGATTCATCGCCCAAAATATTCACTCCTTGAGTACCCCATTTTTGAGAAAGAGGTGTCAGGATAAAATCATATCGTTCAGTCGGATTGTTTGCCGGATAAGTAGAGCCAGTATTAAACTTACAGGAGAAGCGGAATTTCTTTTTTAATATTTCGAGCACCTCGCTATCTCTACCGGCATGTATAGAGGCAGAAACGACAAATGGATAATTGATGGAAGAAACATATTCACAAAGAGATTTTGCTTGTTGTACACGCGATTGCTCGCTCTCTCGGTCAAACTGGCAAGTGGCAATCGTAATCTTATCCCCAGATTCTAAAACATGCCCAAAGGTGGATAAAATAAGATTGTTGTTTAACGTAACTTTCGAAGTACCAACAAAATGGCCTTTTGTGATTATCCCAACTCCGTAATATTTGTCGTCCGCTGTTTCAATTGCAGTAAATAAGCCTTGTCGACGCAATCCGTTTTTGCTGATTTGGTAAGCTATATCTGTTACGATATCGGACGAGGAGCGACTATACTCAACATCCTGTAATGTAATGATATCCGGACTACTTTCAAGAATGCATTTAGTAATTTTATCGCTTGAATAAGATCCGGAAGTTATTCCTTTGTCGGCACTAAGAGAAAGTAATGAAAATGATTTTTCAGGCGCTAATATGACTGTTTTATTCTCATCCGGATTTGCATGAGGATCTGTAATGTCATTCGAATTGCAGGATGTTATTAATATTAATAATCCCCCCAAACATATACTTTTAATCATTTGAATGCTATTTTTAGTTTTTAGGTGAATCCCCAGCTTGGAGTTATCCATAGCAGAGGATTCAATCTGAAATATTCTTGCTATCATTATTTTAAATTACCACCCAGAATTGTTGGGTAATAAGTTAGGATTTCGTTCTGTTTGAATGAAAGGAATCGGCCAGAGGTAATGCTTATTTTCATCAAAGATCCGACCCGTCATAATAATGAGATTTCCTTTTTCATCTGTCGGAATATCTTTTACATATTTATACTCCTCTGCTGGAACTGTATTTTTTCTTATGCCTTTCGTATCTTCTCCTAGTCGATACCCCTCTCTCCAACGAAGAATATCAAAATAGCGTTCTCCTTCTAGGGCTAACTCTACTCGACGCTCTCTTCGGATCTCTGTCTGGAGATCTAATCCATATCGTGATAATTCAGCTAAAATCATTAAAGGAGCACCTACTCTAGCTCTTAACTTATTGATGGAATAATCTATATCCTGTTGAGAGATAGCATCCCCTCTCATTTGTTTTGCTTCGATCCAGTTTAGAAGCACTTCGGCATAACGCATCAACGGAATATCATTGTCATCTTTATTGTATTTGCCGACAAAACTAATTTCTGTGAATTTTGAAAAATACCAACCACTTGGAGTCCGACAACTAGTTGCCGTATTGGCAAACTTAGGCTGTTTATATATTGTCTGCCCCGGGAAGCCGCCCCATTTTGCGCCAGGTTTCAAGACGGTCTGAGAAAGGCGTGGATCGCGATTATTAAAAATAGCATCATGCGTATTTTCTCGATAACGACTTGAAGGATGAGTGATAGGCAGATTATTGCATAAATAAGAGTCCATTAAAGAGCGAGTAGGTGCATATCGCGTTTCTTCATTTGGAACTTGCATTTCTCGACTTAAGTTATGGCTCGTTTTACCATCTACATTATAAATTCTAGTTACAATAAATTCCTTGTTTTCTTTATTTCGGGACGCTCGGCCTGCATGTGTAAAAATATATCCGTATGCGCTCTCCGGATCATTACCTGTGTATAAGGTATGGTACCCTGCTTCAATTACTTTTTGTGCTGATTCGACTGATTTATCCCATTTTTCATGATACAAGGCAAAACGGGAGCAAAAAGCCCAAGCCGCCTCTTTTGTTGGCCGTCCGAATTCTTTTTCAGATAAATCCTTTGCATAAGGTAGGTTTTCTGCGGCAGCCTCCAGTTCAACTATAATCCAGTCAATCAGTATTTTCTTATCTGTTCTTTTGCCGTAAAGTTCTGGAGCACTAATATCGAGAGTCTTGGTAATTAACTGTACATCTCCAAAGAAATTAACTAAATAGATATAATTATATGCACGCATAAACCGAGCCTCAGCAGCATATCTTTCTCTGACTTTTTCTGAAACCTTCGTTGCCTGATTGTAATTTTCGAGAAAGTGATTACAACGACGGATACCGTCATATCTTACAGCCCACTCGGAATTTATAACTCCTTGATCACTTGTAAAATGACCACTCCCGATTGTTTTATAACTAGCATTTCGTTCACGATATGCATTATCCCCCATAAGCTCCATATCGATTATCTGCTCTTTTTTACGTAGATAGTTAATACAAGCATTTGAGGCTAGAATGAGATGTTCTTCTGTCTGCCAATAAGTTTTATCAGTTAATTCATCCAAAGGAATTCTATTCAGGAAAGAGTCATTACAAGAGCAAAGTAAAACAGCTAGTGTAATAATTAATATATTGTATGTAGTTTTCATTATTATCAATTCTTTTTTATTATCTGAATGTGACGCTTAATCCGAAAGAATAAGATGCAGTTACCGGATAATATCCTCCCTCGCTAACAGGGACTTCCGGGTCATATGATGAGAAAAAATCAGAAATTGTTAACAGATTCTCTCCGGAAAAATAAAAACGGCACTTATCAATAAAAATTTTCCTCAAAAAACCCTTTGTAGGAATAGAATATCCTACCTGTATATTTTTTAAACGCATATAAGAGGCATCTTCAAGCCAAATAGAGGAAAATGTATTTTGATTATAATTTTCGTTATATGTAAATCTTGGATAAGATGCATTTTCGTTCGGATTATTCAACGTCCACCGGTTTAAATGTTCTTTCTGAGGATAATTAGCGATATCCATAAAAGCATGTCTTCCTGTTCCGTTAATAAATCCGTCACACTTTCCTACACCTTGAATCATTGCTTGGAAGTCAATATTCTTCCAACTACCATTCAACCCAATCGTGTATGTAAAACGAGGAATCGGACTTCCCAAATAAGTACGATCGCCAACTGCTGTTATTCCGTTTTTACCATCCAAATCCTTATATTTGATATCGCCCGGCTGCACTTTCGATTTATATTCGGCAATCACCGGTACCCCCTCTTTCAAAATATAAGTATTGTTTCCTACTTGATACTCGAAATCGTCAATAGAGTACAAACCATCGGCTACATATCCCCAGAAAGAATCAATAGGATAACCTACTGCTCTGATTTGGTTTCCACTAAAGTCATCGGCTGTATTTCCCACACTGACAACTTTGTTTTTCACATCTGACAAGCTGAAGTTTACACCATATTTAAAATCCTTGCCAATATTATCTTGCCATGCTAAGGATAACTCCCATCCTTTGTTTTGTACTTTTCCGGCATTTTGATAAGGTTCGCTGACGCCAAGCACATCCGGCAACTTTACCTTCAATAAAATGCCATCGGTATTTTTAATAAAATAATCGGCAGTCAGAACTAATCGATTATTAAACATTCCATAATCAAGCCCAATATTCGACATATGAATCGTTTCCCATGTCAAGCGATTATTGGAAGCACTATTTTGCTGCATTGACGATGTAATCTCTCCTCCGATAGGCATTCCCCCGAAACTGGATTCAATTGTCGACATATAAGGATAAAGAGATGCCGTATATTGATTACCTAATGTTCCATACGAAATACGGAATTTGAGGTTATCAAGCCATTCTTTAGTATTTTCCATAAATTTTTCTTCTGAGATACGCCATGCAAAAGAGGCTGAAGGGAAACATCCGGCCCGATTATTTTTATGAAAACGAGATGACAAATCATACCGAATATTAAACTCTGCCAGATATCGATCCGAATAGTTATAATTTAAACGTCCAAAACCAGAGCGGATAGCCCAATGAGTATCGCTACCATCATTGGTTTGATTATTTGTTCCGGCATCAATCACTGGAAGACTTTCGGAAACAAGATCTTCTCTTTTTGCATTCATAACCTGGTTGAGCTGCCATTCTTGTGAAAATCCGGCCATTAAATGTATCGAATGCTTGTTGAACTCTTTTTCATAATCAGCCTGAGCCATCAGATTCTGATAACGTTGTGCAACATCTCGCTGAGCAAAGTAGCTTGTATTTGAGGAAAAAGCTAATGGTATTTGGGTTCCGGGCTGGAAATGCTGAATAATATTACGTTGATTTTTACGTAATATATTTTCTAAACGAGTTGCATATTGGATTTTCGCACTCAGGCCATTTATAATACGAACTTCAGCATTCATATTCAAAGTAGTTTGTTGCGATCTGTAATTTGTAAACCCTCCATCGGTAGCAATCGCCAATGGATTAGCAGAACTCCCGCCGTATCCCCATTGATTATCGGTAAAACGGACAGGCACCAATGGTGAGCTTCGTAAGGCTTGATAAAAAAGCCCCCCATCCCCTGAATCACTCGATGTCGGTGTCCAGTTATCCAACTCAGAATAACTAAAATTTCCTTCTAAATTGATACGATCAAAT
>JAVVPN010000007.1:7557-10935 GCA_036655755.1 Bacteroidales bacterium
CTCCGAGTTTACTTTCATTCTTATGTTATTACGTGCAGAATGATAAGCGTCACCTACGGCAAGACCAGAGGTCGATAAATAGCCGTAAGACATGTAATATCCTAATGATTTACTACCTCCGTTTAAACTGACATTATGTCCTTGCTGAGGTGCATATGGTTTATATATCTCGTCAATCCAATTTGTGTTTGCCCGATAATTGGGATTAGTACCATTCTGTACGGCATCTACATCTTCTTGGGTATATCCCCAGCCCTTTTTGACATTGGAGGTCGCTTCTTTTAACAACGTCAGGTACTGAACAGCATCCAATACTTCAGGTTTAGCCGTAGGTGTTTGAAGAGCAAAATACCCCGAATAATTAACCGTCGTTTTTACATCCTTTGAAGCTTTTTTCGTTGTTACGAGAATAACACCATTTGCAGCTCGGGAACCATAAATGGAGGATGAGGCCGCATCTTTCAATACAGATACCGATTCAATATCATCCGGATTAAGGGTATTCATATTTCCTTCCACCCCATCAATCAAAATAAGCGGATTAGAATTGTTTAGGGTCCCTATTCCTCTGATCCGAATAGAAACATTGTTATCGCCAGGACGACTGGTTGAATTAATAATAGTTACACCCGGCAACGAACCTTGCAATCCACTTGCTACGTTTGAAATAGGACGTGCTTCAAGCGCTTTACCTCCTACTGAGACAACCGAACCTGTTAAGTTTACTTTTTTCTGAGAACCGTATCCTACGACTACGACCTCTTCTATCATTTTTGCATCTTCAAGTAATGTGATCTTTATATCAGATTCGTTTTTTACGACAAACTCCTTAGCTTGATATCCAATATAAGATATTTTCAAGGCTGTATTAAGATCCAGATTATCTAACGAAAAATTACCATCATAATCCGTTATTGTCCCCTCAGAAGTTTCTGCTACAATTATACTGGCCCCTATAATAGGTTCTCCATTTATATCCTGTATATTCCCTGAAACTTTTCGGATTTTCTTTTTAGAAGTCTCTTTATTTAAAAGTACGATTGTATTGTTTTCTAAACGATATGTAATTTCGGTACCTTTTAATAATAGTGACATCGTTTTTTCTAAGGATGCATTATTAACTTGAATGGATACTGACTTATTTAATCCGGCCAAATTCTCATTGTAAAAAAATTTATACGGATAGTTTTTTTCTATTATTTTAATTGCATTTTTAATACTCAAATCTTTTAGATCAATCGTGATTTGAGCGAATAAGGTACTCGAAAAACAAGCTAAAAAGACTAAAGTGCTCAATCCTCTCTTTCGTAAACGCCAAAAGGATGTTTTCATAGGAATCGATTTCATATATTATATGTTAGTATGATTAAAATTATTAGAGAACGACACATTGTTTTATTTTTTTATAAACATAATGCTGTAAAAGTTTAATTTGTATATTTCCTATACAGCTTTCAAAGGACGACCATCCAATCGATATCATAAAATTAACATTAATTCACTTATTCCGTTTTAAAGTAAAGTTTTATAGGGGCTAAAAAGGGGGCACTCCATTAATAAATGATCCATTAATAAAAAGCTCATATAAAGGATTCTTTTAAAGAATTACCTTTATATGAGCTTTTTATTAATGGATAAATGAGAAAAATAAATTAATGGATAATAATTTCAGAATCCTTAATTTCATATTCAATCGGTGAAATCAAAGAGAGTATTTTAAGAGCGTGTCTAATATCTCCCCCTTCAATAGTGCCCGTGAAAAATTGATTTTTATCCGTATCCGGAGCAATACGAATAGAGATATTATAGGTCCGGGATAATACTTTCACTATATTTTCTAAAGATTCGTTTTCGAAGTAAAGATTCCCTTTCGTCCATTCGGCATAATCTGGAGATATTACTTTTGTGGTGTTTATTTGACCGGTATGTTTATTATAAACCAAGCGATCATCCGGATATAGAATGACTGACTCATTGTCTGTACAAATATTTACCTTTCCATTTAATAATACTACAGATATTTCATTACTATCTTGATAGGCATTCACATTAAACGTCGTACCTAACACTGTTATAATCAAACCATCTAATTCAACAATAAAGGGAGACGCTCTATTCTTAGTAACATCGAAATATGCCTCACCCAGTAACTTTATCCGTCTTTCATTCTTTCCAAAATTAGTTGAATAAAGAATTTTGGAATCAGAGTTAATATTTACTACCGTACTGTCCGGAAGTAAAATCTGCGCCTTTTCTCCTCTTTTTGTGATTACCTGGAATTGTTTTTCAACCGTCGAATCATTCATTAAAAAGAATACAGTTAAGGACGATAAAATCGGAAAGATGAAAATAGCTACCCATTTCCAGATTGATGGCTTAAACACAGAGATATCATTTCTTGATAAATAACTCTTTCTTGTTTTTTTATCGATTTGCTCGAATATTCTTTTATTTAAAGCTTTATCTATTTGGGGACTCTCCTTTAACACGCTATTTTCCATCCATTTATTTAGATCCGGATCTTTTAATATCCATTGTTCTATCTGTTGTTTTAGCTGAGGATTATTTGTTTCTAAATATTCTTCTATAATAAGCTTAATTTGATCTTTTGTCATTTTATAGTTATCGTATCTATATAGTTTACAATTTCGAAGTAAGATTTATCTAATTCACCATCTTAATTTTTTATGAATAAAAAAATTAGAATACATATTCTCATCTTATCATAATGAATTTGTATCTTTTTCCGGACAAACTGTACTGCTAATGATAAATGGGTGGCAACAGAACTTTCGGATATCTGCATCATTTCTGCTATTTCTTTATTTGAAAAATGTTGTCTCTTGCTCAGATTGAAAACTTTTTGACGTATTGGAGGGAGCCGTTCTGATAGGCGATCTAAATATTCCTCTAAAAAATTAAGATCTAAAGTATATTCTGTTTGATTATCGTGTTCAGAAGTAACCCCCAGAAAATATTCCTGATAAATATGTTCAACAGTCTGATGTTGGTAAATATTCATTAATTGATTTTTAGCAATCGTACATAAATAAGAAATCAACGGTTTTTCTATATCTATTTGTTTATGAATCTCCCATAAGCGAATAAATGTAGTCTGAACTATTTCTTCAGCCATGTATGTGTCTCCATGAGATAATCGCAAAATGAAATTATATAGTTTTCCACTATATAGATTATAGATTTTCTCAAAAGCACTCCAAGAACCTTGCCTTAATTCAATTACTGTTTTTAAAATATTCTTTTGTTGTTCCATTAATTAAAATAATAATTAGAGAGTGATATTCTAATGCGTTGATAACTATATGTTGAATATCAGATATATGTTTGAATTCATATTTTAGACAAGAATGATGTTTT
>JAVVPN010000007.1:10945-60445 GCA_036655755.1 Bacteroidales bacterium
ATAACGTTGGAATCCGAACATATTTATAGAGATGATATATCTTACTGAGTTAATACAGATCACATAAAGATTAAAACTTCATGTAAGAACATATTATCCATTACCTTCGTCATAAACATATTTGCACGGTCTGTTGATTTTATTTAAGCCTCTAAATCGAGATAAACTCATCAAAATGAAGCTTTTTATTTAATGGTTTAGACTTTTCAATCCACTCTTTTATTTTTTATATGATTGAAGATCGTTTTAATCAACTCCTCTTGTCGGCAAAATTGAACTCTAATGAATTAATAAGATAAGAAAGTAATTAATAGGGTTCTTATTAGCACCAATCCATAGTGTGTTAAAATTATTTTTAAATATAACGATATTTAAAAATAAAATAAATAAATCGCATCTTTTAATATAGCTTTCTCTGGATTTTCACTATAATCAGGATATGGTACTATGGCATAAAGCTAATCCCGTGCAATACATCTCCTATTACATCGCTGTATTGATAGCATTTTTTCCTGCATATTGCAAGGTCTCCCCGGATAAATATCTATGCTTTTCTATCGTGGTACCCAATTTTCTGATTTTGGCTACGGGTGGATTTAAAGACCACTCCTGACCTCCGTGCTAATCGCTAATGCTTCATGCCAACTCGATATATGTCAGGACTTACACAGATGTATGCCAGGCATACTAAAAAACAACAAAAAAAGCCCGTACTTTTTGCAAGTACAGGCTTTCTTGTTAATCCGATATGAAATTTATTTTTTAAACATTCGGTCCATCTGCCGTTTGTCGTCTTTCTCTCGTAATGACTGACGCTTATCATAACTCTTCTTCCCTTTACCGAGAGCTATCGTTACTTTAGCCAGTCCTTTTTCATTTATATAGAGCTTTGACGGAATAATCGTATATCCCGATTCTTTAACCAATCGTTGCAACTTGGTAAGTTCTTTTTTCTGCAACAATAGTTTCCGTTCGCGTCGGGCAGCATGATTATTATACGTACCGTAAAAATACTCAGCTATATACATATTTTTTACCCATAATTCACCATTGGCAAAATAGCAATAAGAATCCACCAAACTGGCTTTCCCCAACCGGATCGACTTAATTTCAGTCCCGGTAAGAACAATTCCCGCCCGGTAGGTATCGATAATTTCATAATCGAACGTCGCGCGCTTATTGCGAATATTAATATCAGGTAATTTCATTTATTTATAATCTATTTTTTCCATTAAAGTATAAATGCGCCCTTTATATACCGAATGTTGGGTATCTCACCTTTAGGTGAATGATGGCGATTTCATAAATTCATAATTAAGATAAACGAGGCATCAAGAATAACAATACCTTTTCAATAACACTTGGTAATATAAACAATACAGCTGTTGTAATCACCATAAATCGGATACGGTTTTTCTCTTCTATCTGTATAAAACTTTCGCTTCCAACCCAGATAATGTAAGGTATATACAAAACCCCAAATTTCAAAAAAAACAATGCCGGCAATAATGCCATCAACATGTGTATCACATAACTAAAACTTAACACATACCCTACGAAATGCTGTGTATGTTGCAAATTATCAGCTTGTTTAAAAAACCGAACAAACAATTTGTTAAGCACAAATGAGGACAGAAAAAAAGCGGCAAAAAGCGTCATCAATGTCAATGAAGCACTTTTCAAAGCATATTCCAGCTCAAATCCCTTACGGTTCCATAAGATTCCGACAAAAGTAGCCAGGGTTGTTAAACCAAGCAAAGGATAAAAAAACTTATTCAGAAACTCGGTCGAATCAGAAGTGTTTTTTTCTGCCAATCTTTTCCATGATGGAATAGGTGAAGTTCCTAATGATAGAATAGTTTGTAATATTACCTTATACATGATGCATTTTGATTTCTACAAAAATAATTGAAATCTTTAAAAAACGGGATATGAACCTCAATAAACATAAAAAACGGGATACGAATTAACCTATTCAATATCCCGTTTTAAAATTATGAAAGAAACAAACCGCGTTTATTCTGTTTTAGGTGCTGTAATCACACAGTAAGAAGGATTAATTTTATTTGCCTCAAACGACTGATATTTCTTAGCGGAGAAAGAAATTTTTACAATCTGCTCACTTTTCATATTAGTAAGATTAAAACATTGGGCATACGCTTCATATACTCCTTTCTCTCCAACTTTATCATTTGTTGCTTTAAATTCATACCAAAGCGTATCTTTTGACGCCTCAGTCGGATTTTCTAAACGACCCTTAAATACAAGACGGAAATCCGGATCAGCTTTCTTCAAAGTCGCGCCTGAGAAGGTTATAAAAGTTTGATTATTGCTTGATATTTTTGAGATGTTTATATAAGGAGCGTAAAACAGCTCTACTGAATCATTGGCCAGGGTTTCATCTTCTTGCGACTCCTGAATGAAATTTTTCGTATCCACTTTGCGTGATGACACTTCAATCATTTTAATTGGCTGAGACTGAGAACCAGTTGCACCAGCCGGTTGTTCATCATTATTTACTGTTAATTGCTCTAATAAACAACGTTCACCAACACTCATCTCTTTCCCAAGAAATTCGTCAGCATAATAATAGGCGCCTGTTGCATCTATTTGTACAACAACCTGAGAAGGAGAAACGGATGCTACCGTACTCATCATATTTACTAATGTAAATCGGTTACCTACATTCTCCATACAAGAGCTCAAAACCGTCACGGCTGCCGTGATCAACAAACAACGAAAAATGTTTTTCTTCATAAATGTGATAAATTTAGAATTTGAGGAAAAGAATATCTATAACATTCTATTAAACTGATACAAAAATATCAATATAATCAGTCATGTCAATAATAAAGATGCAACATATACGATATATGTTGCATCTCTTTACTCTTTTAACTAAATAATCTATTCTAATTTGTGAATTACAAGCCCCGATCGCAATTTAGGTTCAAACCAGGTGGTTTTAGGAGGCATTATGTTTCCCGTATCGGCTATATCAATTAACTGATGCATTGATACCGGATACAGCGCCAATGCAAGTTTCATTTCACCCGAATCCACCCTTCGTTTCAATTCATTCAAACCCCGCAATCCACCAACAAAATCAATACGCTTATTGGTTCGCAACTCTCGAATATCAAGAATGTCGCCTAAAATCAGATCCGACGAAATCGTTACATCCAAAACACCAATCGGGTCATTATCATTGTATGTACCGGGTTTGGCTGTAAGAGAATACCAATCGCCATTAAGATAAATCGAAAAATTGTGTAATCGGTCCGGATGATAAGTCTCCGACCCTTTATATTCTACAATAAAATTTTTTGTAAGCTTATCCAGGAACTGCTCATTAGTCAATCCATTCAAATCCTTTACCACACGGTTATAATCCATAATTTTTAGCTGAGAAGCCGGAAAACAAACCGCCATAAAATAATTGTATTCTTCTTTACCCGTATGCGATGGATTATTGCGTGCCTTTTCGGCACCTACCAAGGCGGCGGCCGCCGTACGGTGGTGGCCATCTGCAATATAAAGCGCAGGTATTTGACTAAAATAAGTAGTTATAGCTTCTATCTGCCGGTGATCGCGTATTACCCAAAACTGATGCCCGAAACCTTCGGCCGAAACGAAGTCGTATTCCGGTTTCCCGACAATCACTTCCTGTAAAATTCGCTGTAAACCTTCATTATCCGGAAATGCAAAGAAAACAGGCTCAATATTCGCATTATTAATCCGCACATGTTTCATCCGGTCTTCCTCCTTGTCTACCCGTGTCAATTCATGCTTTTTTATTACACCCGACAAATAATCCTCGACACTTGCCGCAACAACAAAACCATATTGGGTACGTTCGCCCATACGCTGCGCATAGATGTAATAATAAGATTCTTTGTCTTGTATCAACCAGCCTTTCTCCTGGAATTTATGAAAATTCTCAACCGCCTTTTCATACACTTTCGGATCATGCTCATCGGTTCCGGGGTCGAAATCTATTTCCGGCTTGATAATATGATAAAGCGAATGAGGATTGCCAGTGGCTTCTACTCTCGCTTCGTCAGAAGATAAAACATCATAAGGCCGGGAAGAAAGGGTCGCCGCCAGCTCTGCCGGCGGACGTACCCCTTTAAAAGGTTTAACTTTTGCCATAATTTTTCAGAATTAGATATAAGGGATAATCAATTAAGTACCGAAAAAGGCAGTTACATTAAATCAATTATCTTTTTTCAGGTATTTACGAATTGTGGCATTGATCTGCTTTGTACTTGTAGGCTTTGTAAGCATATCAGTACAGCCTGCTTCAGACGCATCCTTCCGTAAAGATCGGACTGCATAAGCAGTCAGAACTACAATAGGAACCTCTTGTGAAATTTCGCGGATACGACGTGTAGCTTCGATTCCATCCATTACCGGCATTTTTATATCCATAAATACAAATACCGGATTCATTTCACGAAATAGATCAATGGCATGAGCTCCATTTTCTGCATGAATAACATTAAAACGATCTTCCAATAATGTTTTCAGCATTAAGAAACTATATAAAGTATCCTCTGCCACCAGTATCACAGGCAGTTGTTTTGTATTCTTAACAACCTGTGCGATTTTTTGTTCTTTTACTTGCGGCTCCTGAGGGACAAATGGTTGCGGAGTTTCTAATTGAAGTGGAAGTTCGATTGTAAAAGTCGTCCCCACCCCTGGTTGTGAATCTACAGTGATATTCCCATCCATTCGGTGCACCAATGATTTACACACTGACAGACTTATTCCTTTCGATGGTTTAATCAGATCTGTTTTTTCGTAAGGAAGAAATAGAGTTTTCAAACTCTCCTGATCAATACCTTCTCCCGTATCGCTTACAGAAAAGATTAATTTATCATTTTCATATTCAAATCCATAGCTGATATAGCCAGAATGGGTGTACTGAATTGCATTACTAATCAAAATCCCTATTATATCACCCAATTTATCCTTATCGATAATAACCCTGCGACTATCATAGGAGTTTGAAAACATCAATTTCACATCTGAATTCATTTTCATTGAATAAATCTGATGTAATTCAACAAGATACTCCCACAAACAAACCGAGTCTTTTTTCAGCATCTCTTCCGGACGATCGGCTTCAGTTTGCTCCATTACCTGTTCTATCAGCTTTAATAGAGTTTCATTGTTATTTTTTATAATATCCAGATATTTCGTCCGTTCATTATCATCCTTAACTCCCGTAAGCAAATCAGCAAAACCTACGATTGCATGCAGGGGAGTTCGAATCTCTTGTGTAAGATTCGCAAATAAAGACGATCTATTTTTCTCTTGCTCCCGCAGTTTTTCTATTTCATGCAATAATGTAAGCTCTCGGTTCTTACGTTTCTGGATATCTAAAAATATTCCACGAATTACAACCGGATTTCCCTGGGCATCCGCCTTTACCACACTTCCTCGGAATTCAAACCAATTATAGCCTGTTCCATCATAATCCATGCGTAATTCTAATGAAAAAGAATCTGACTCTTTTAAATTCCGGTCTATTTGTATTTTCTGTACATCATCCGGAAATATTTTATCGATAATTTTATCGAAAGAATAAACACCCCCCTCAAGCTCATGATTCTTATCCAACGAAGGCAAGTCTATCTCTATAAACCCTTCCGGTAAAGACCAACTCCATGAATACACATCGCTTTCTGAAAGGTAGTTATAAAATGAATCTATATTTTCTTCTTTTTTATTGCGCGACTCTAAGTCAAGAACCAGATTGGATAACTTTTCTATTTGTGCCCGTAAAATGCTTTCGCGGTGGGTCAAACTCTGGCACAATTCTTTTTCGGGTGTAATATTCCAACACAAAAAGGTAAACTCTGGTTTTTCACTATGATTTTCAACAATCAATTCAAAGCGAAACCAATTTGTCTTCCCTTCTAATCGCTGACGAAATTCGCTTGACAGAGAATAAAAATCAGGACGTTCCTTAAGTTTAATATATTCTTCCTTTAGCCGCATCAAATCCTCGGCAAATACAGTTTCTCTGATTCTTAATTTAATCTGTTCACATGAAGCATCAGCAGGCAATAGCAGGTTTTTTAAAAACTGATGATTAGGTCTCATCTGCTCCATATCACCACACCATTGACAAACAGCTATTTCCGACTTGCTTATAGTTTTTTCCAAACGCATTGTCCCTGAATTCAATTCGAGGGCGCTCTGCGTATCAATCTTATTGACTAAGTCCAGCACTTGATTTTCTGTTTCCTCCAATTTTCCAAACATGTCTAATCTCTTTAAAAGCTGTTTCCGTTATTGTGTTTATTCACAAATATAAGCAAACAGAAACCGAAGACAAATTAACCTCTATTTTTTTTAAGAAATAATTAGGATATAAAAGTAAAAAAAGAGGATCAAAGTCCCTTCAGGAACCTTTACCCTCTTTCTTATCGTTAAAATTATAAGTTAATTTACTCGAAAACGATCTATACCACTTTTCAGATAATTCGCACTTTGATGTGCAGCGGCAATTCCGGCATTAACATTTGCCTCTTTTGTCTGAGCTCCCATTTTTTTAGGAGTAAAGAATACCCTGTCTGCAAATGACTCTGACAAAACAGATGCATTACCAGGCATAATATCCGATATATAAACAAAATCAGGACGCTCTTTCATTAATTTTTCAATGTCGGGCTCATTGATAATTTCTTTTCTTGCCGTATTAATTAAGGTCGCGCCTTTTGGCATCAATGATAACAAGTTATAATTAATTGAATGAACCGTTTCAGGTGTAGCAGGGATATGTAGCGAAACATACTGGCTTCGCTTATAAAGATCTTCGATCGTATTTACCGGCTCTACACCTTCTGCTGCAATCTGTTCGGCAGAAAGAAACGGATCATAAGCCAATACATGCATTCCGAATCCTTTTGCAATCCGCGCCACATTACGGCTTACATTGCCATAAGCATGCAACCCGAGCGTCTTCCCCTGCAATTCGGTCCCTACAGATCCATCATAATGATTGCGGGCCATCAATACCAACATTCCGAAAACGAGTTCGGCAACTGCGTTCGCATTCTGGCCGGGAGTATTCATTACCACAACATTTTTATGCGTTGCGGCTTTCAGATCGATATTATCATAGCCGGCTCCGGCTCGTACCACCAACTTCAAGTCAGGAGCAGCCTCGATCACCTCTTCATCTACAATATCACTCCGGACAATAATGGCATCCACATCTTTAACAGCTGCCAATAAATCCTTTTTATCTTGATATTTCTCAAGAAGAGCCACTTCGAAGCCAGCTTCTTCCAACACATTTCGCATTTGAGCAATTGCTGCCGCTGCAAAAGGTTTTTCAGTTGCGATTAATACTTTCATAGGATTGACAGATTAATGTTGTTTTTCAAATTCACGCATCGCATCTACCAACACCTGCACACTTTCAATAGGCATGGCATTGTATATAGAAGCTCTGAACCCTCCTACCGAACGATGTCCCTTTAGTCCGACAATTCCTTTTGTAGAGGCGAAATCAAGAAAATCTTTTTCAATATCCTTATATTCGGGCGCCATTACAAAACATACGTTCATACGCGAACGATCCTCTTTATTGGCTGTACCCTCAAATAACTTATTCCGATCAATTTCATCATAAAGCAAATTAGCCTTCGCTACATTCAACTTTTCAATTTCTTTAAGACCGCCCAGCTCTTTATACCATTTCAATGTTTGCAATGTCGAATAGATTGGCAAAACAGGGGGTGTGTTGAACATTGATTCTTTTTCAATATGTGTACGATAATCAAGCATCGTTGGAATCGGACGGCTCACACGGCCCAATGCATCTTTACGTACCACCACGATCGTCACCCCAGCCGGGCCTAAATTCTTCTGCGCTCCTGCATAGATCAAGTCGAATTTAGAAATATCTACCGGATGAGACATAAAATCGGACGACATATCACAAACCAAAGGAACTTTTACATCCGGAGTTTCGAGCACTTCCGTTCCATAAATGGTATTGTTTGAAGTATAATGAAAATATTCACAATCTTCAGGGATTGTGTATCCTTTAGGTATATAAGAAAAATTTTTGTCTGCAGACGAACCAACCACTACCACTTCACCAAACATTTTTGCTTCTTTAATAGCATTCTTCGCCCATGTGCCGGTTTCTGTATAAGCAGCTTTCTTTTCAAGCAAATTAAATGGAACCTGACAGAACTGCATACTCGCTCCTCCTCCAAGAAATAACACTTCATATCCTTCCGGAATCTCAAGTAATTCTTTAATTAAAGCCCGTGCCTCTTCAATCACCGCGACAAACTCCTTACTCCGATGCGATACCTCAAGTAGCGATAATCCGGTTCCGGCGAAGTCCTTAACAGCTGCAGCTGTATTTTCGATTGTGAAAGGACTAAGAATAGATGGCCCTGCATAAAAATTGTGTTTCTTCATACTCCATGAATTTTAAATATGTAAAGGAAATACGGAGGTCAAAAAAGAGGACACTTTTCTTTTTCAACCAGCTGATTTCAAAAATAAACAAATATTCGTAAACATCTCATAATTGGACAAGAAAAGTATCATTTTACCTGTATTTAGCATTTTGTTAAATTTATGTGAAAGAAAAGTTGTATTTTAACTTACAATCGTTCAAATCTTATACCGATCTTTCCACAGCTCCTGCATTGACGCAGCCAGTTTTGCCTCCGCCGGATTGTTTTGAGGCTTCCAAATAGATACTTTTCCAATCTGCTGGGGCAAGAAATCCTGCTTTACGAAATTACCCTCGAATTGATGGGCATACTTATAGTCTTTACCATAATTCATCTCTTTCATCAATTTGGTTGGCGCATTGCGTAAATGCAGGGGCACCGGTAGATTTCCGGTTTGATTAACCAATGCCAACGCATCATTGATAGCCTGGTAGGCCGAATTACTTTTAGGCGAAGTTGCAAGGTAAATTGTCGTTTCCGAAAGAATGATACGGCTTTCAGGCCATCCTATCTTCATCACAGCATCGAAAGTGGCATTTGCAAGCAAAATTGCATTCGGATTAGCCAATCCCACATCTTCTGCCGCCAAAATCATCAATCTGCGCGCTATAAAAGCAGGGTCTTCCCCTCCGGCAACCATTCGGGCCAGATAATAAACAGCAGCATCCGGATCACTTCCACGTATCGATTTTATGAATGCAGATACAAGATCATAGTGCATTTCCCCATCCTTATCGTAAGCCATCGGGTTTTCTTGCAACCGGTCAATCACTATCTGATCGGTTATCTCGATAATGCCTTCCCCTGCCGCACCGCTCAGCAAATCGAGGATATTCAACAGCTTTCTGGCATCTCCTCCTGCAAATCGGAATAAGGCATTCGTTTCTTTTATATCAAAGGTGCGATGTTTCAACTCTACATCCTGATGAATGGCACGGTTTAGCAACGCAAGCATATCCTCTTCTTCCAATGGGCGAAGGGTATACACCTGACAACGGGAAAGTAACGGCCGAATCACTTCGAACGATGGATTTTCGGTAGTGGCCCCGATTAAGGTAACCGTCCCGTTTTCGACCGCCCCTAAAAGCGAATCCTGCTGGGACTTGCTAAAGCGGTGAATTTCATCGATAAAAAGGATAGGACTCCGCGACTCGAACATTCGGTTGCGCTTAGCACTCTCAATTACGTCGCGCACATCTTTTACACCCGACTGAATAGCACTCAATGTATAAAACGTACGGTCAAGCGTATTTGAAATGATTTTGGCCAACGTTGTTTTACCAACTCCGGGTGGTCCCCATAAAATAAACGAAGAAATATTTCCGGAATCAATCATTTTCCGTAGGACAGCCCCCTGACCCACCAGGTGCTTCTGCCCGATATAATCTTCCAGATTTTTTGGACGCATACGGTCCGCCAAAGGTTGCGACATATCTTTCTGTTTTACTATCCCTGCAAAGATACATATATTTAATTGTTCATTTTTCTTCTTGTGCCACATTTACCGTCTGCTCCCGGTAGGGGAATATTATAGCAAAAAAGAGTTAAATAACAACATTCCATTAAACGTTTCGCCTTTTACCCGGTCTATGTATCAGAAAGCTTTAATAAAGCCGACAGGCCATCGGCTAATTATCGAACTAAAATTTAAAATTCAGTATTGTATGAAACTAAAATTTATTGCTGCCGCTTTTTGTATGGTTATGGGTCTATCCCTTTCTGCTCAGACAACTCAAAATACATCTAAAGAAAAAACGCCAAAACAATATCCGACCGAGCAAATGATCAAGGAACTCAACCTGACTCCGAAACAGGTTACAGAGATGAAAAGTTTTTACGATCAGCAACAGACAGAACGCGAAAAGTTCCGCAAAGAACAGCGCGAAATGAATAAGGATCAAAAAGAAAATGCCGCCGAACGAAAAGCTGCAATGGAAAAACGCAGAGAAGAGAACCGGACTAAAATCAAATCGATTCTAACCCCCGAACAGTATACCAAATATTTGGAGATGCGTGCCGACAAATCACAGAAAATGCATAAACGTGGTAAAGACGGACGCAAAGACGGCAATCGTCAAAAAGGATGTAACCAACAATGTCCGAACAGTACAAAATAATAACAAAGAATCATTGTGTGAGAAAGAGGAAATCCCCGCCGGGATTTCCTCTTTCTTTATATTAAAACATTATTTTTGCAAAAAAAACATATCAACATGATGATTTCATTAACCGGACTCCCGGTTTGGCAGATCGTATTGCCGGGAATTTTATTTCTTATCTTATGTCTGCAGCTTTATTATTATCTGCGCTATTATATGCAACCTCTTTATCGGATGAATGCAGAAAAAAAACATCAGATTCATTATAATCAGACGAAGCCGGGGGTATCTGTCATAATCTATGCAAACAACGATTCTGAACAGCTATCCGCCAATCTGCCGGCGTTTCTCGAACAGGATTACCCGGAATATGAAGTAATTGTGGTAAACGACGGTTCTTCTGATGAAACGGAAGAGGTTCTTACCGATTTTGAAAATCGTTATTCACACCTCTATCACACCTTTCTGGCAGAGGGTGCTCGTAACCTGAGTCGCCGAAAACTATCTTTAACCTTAGGCATCAAAGCAGCTCGCTATGATATTGTCTTATTATCGAATGCAAACTGTCGTCCTGCATCTGCCGAATGGATCAGCAGCATGGGGCGTAATTTTACCGAGAAAACACAATTGGTATTGGGATATACCCGGCTTGAGAAAAAAACGGGGTTCGGCGAGCGATTTATTGCTTTCGACCTATTGCTACGGTCACTGCGAATACTCGGATATGCATTAGCCCGCAAACCTTACATAGGCGAAGGAACCAATCTGGCCTATCGTAAGTCGCTTTTTTTCGAAAATAAAGGTTTTGCCAAATATATGCATCTGCACTTGGGCGACGACGATTTGTTTATCAACCAGGTAGCTACCTCCAGAAATACGAAAGTAGAGATTTCGGAAAAAGCAGCGATGATAGCCAATTATCAACACAACGGCGAAGGTTGGAGTTTTTTGAAACGAAGCAATGCCTTTACGGCCAATTTTTACAAATCATGGGCGAAGCAAACCTTTGCGATAGAATCATGCACTCGTTATCTGTTTTATGCTACCGCAATCACCGGAGGATGGTTATTCCGTACACAACCGATTATATTAGGTATACTGGCTGCGATGGTAATGATAAAATGGATTTTACAATCGGTTTTCTGGTTTCAGGCAGGCAAAAAATTAGGCACGCGTCGTTTTATATTCTGCGTGCCTTTGTTTGAGGTGTTAGATCCTCTTGTAAATATTTTCTTTAAGGTCTCTTCTTATTTCCATAGGAAACGAAATTACACTTGGCGTATGTCTTAACGATATACGCTTTTTTTATTCGAATCGGATCGATTTAACCGGAGTCATACGCGATATCATATATGAAGGGCCCAATAATACAAGTATCGAAACAAGTACCGTAGCAACATTCAATAACAGGATATACACGAAATTAAGTTCTACGGGAACAGCATCCAGATAATAGGTTTCAGGATCAAGCTTTATCCAGTGGAAATGGTGTTGAAGCAAACAAAAGCTGATACCAATCAGGTTACCCCAAATCAGCCCTTTCCCGATAAGAAAAAGCGAAACATAAAGGAATACTTTGCGGATACGGCCGTTAGAATACCCCAATGCCTTCAGAATACCAATCATATTGGTACGTTCAAGAATGATAATAAGCAGACCCGAAATCATAGTGAAAGCAGCTACTACCGCCATCAATATCAGGATTACCCATACATTCATATCCAAAAGATCGAGCCATGAAAAAATCTGTGGGTTAAGCTCTTTAATTGATCGCACATAATATGACGCTCCGTAATGATCTTTTTGATTAAGCAGTTTAAAATACAGATCGTCCGAAATTTCATCCAGATTATCGTAATTATTGACCAAAATCTCAAGCCCGCTTACCTGATCAGGACTCCATTCATTGAGCCGCTGCACATGACGCAGGTCTGATATAACAAACAACTTATCGTAATCGGCAAAGTCAGTTTGATAGATTCCGGCAATACGGAATTTTCGGGCACGCACATTATTCTGTATAAAATATGTAAGGAACGAATCTCCGAGCTTCAAGTGCATTTTATTGGCTATTGAAGCCGATATCAACACATCGTTTGACGTAACCGAATCCGCTAATTGCAACACATCCCCTTCCCGCATGTTCTTTTTAAAGAAAGACCAGTTATATTCCGGCCCCACCCCTTTCAAAACGATTGCCATGAAAGAAGAGTCGGTTTTGAGAATACCCGGCTTCGTGCCGTATCGTTCGATATAAGAGATGGCCGGATCTGCAGCAATTGCCTCAATCAAGGAATCGGTAGCCGCAATCGGATGTGTTTCGAAAGTCGTATTACTATCGAAATTCGTCACTTGAATATGCGATCCGAATCCGATCACTTTTTCTCGAATCTCCTTTTTGAATCCAATAACGATAGCTACGGCCAGAATCATCACTGCCAAACCAATCGCAATACCGGCGATGGCAATACGAATAGCGGGAGGAGAAACTTTTTGAGCTTCCCCCTCCTTGCTAAAATGAATTCGTCGGGCAATGAATAATTCTAAATTCATAATGTTCGTCCCGGATATGCTTCAAGCGCCTTTTCTAAAACGAAAAGGGCTTTTTGTAAATCATCTTTTTTCAATACATAAGCGATTCGTACCTCATCACGACCCAAGCCGGGAGTTGTGTAGAATCCGGATGCAGGCGCCATCATGACCGTCTGCCCTTCATATTCAAAATGTTCAAGACACCATGCGCAGAATTTTTCGGCATCATCTACCGGTATGCGTGCTACCGTGTAGAATGCACCCATCGGTATCGGCGAATAACACCCCGGAATACGATTAAGTCCATCTACCAAAAACTTGCGCCGCTCTACATATTCATTATATGTATCCAGCATGTATTCGTCGGAAGCATCCAAAGAAGCTTCGGCAACCAGCTGCCCGAGCAATGGTGGACTAAGACGCGCCTGGCAAAACTTCATAACATTGGCACGCACCTCTTTATTCTTCGTCACAAGAGATCCGATACGAATACCACACTCGCTGTAACGTTTCGAAACAGAATCAATCAGGATCACATGATCTTCAATACCCTGCAAATGGAAAGCGGATATATAAGGAGCTCCCGTATAACAAAACTCACGATATACTTCATCCGAAAACAGAAACAGATTATACTTTTTCACCAAATCACGAATCTGATTCATCTCTTTCTGCGTATAAAGATATCCTGTCGGGTTATTTGGATTACAAATCAGAATCCCTTTTGTTCGGTCGGTTATCAACTCTTCGAATTTCTCAAAAGAAGGAAGGGCAAACCCTTCTTCGATAGAAGAGGGTATCGTTTTGATTACGGCTCCCGCAGAGATGGCAAAAGCCATATAATTGGCATAGGCAGGCTCAGGTACGATAATTTCGTCACCCGGGTCAAGACATGCCATAAAAGCAAATAGTACTGCCTCAGAACCTCCGGTTGTAATGATAATATCATCTACTGAAACGTGAATATTAAATTTGTCATAATACCCCACTAACTTTTCACGAAAACTGCGAATACCTTCACTCGGACTGTATTCAAGAATAGAGCGATCGATGTTTTTTAATTTATCAAGCGCTATTTGTGGTGTAGGGAGATCGGGCTGACCGATATTCAAATGATAAACTTTCACGCCACGAGCCTTCGCGTCATTAGCTAAAGGTACTAACTTACGGATGGGAGAAGCAGGCATTGCAACTCCGCGTTCGGATATTACTGGCATCTTTATTTATTAAAACTTAATTATACTCTTGTTTATTAACAAGCGGCAAATTTACACTCTTACCACCGATCTGACAAACAAATAACTTTAATTGTACTTTGCATGTCTGTTCTTTTTAATTTAATGATATAAAAATGCATCACATCTATTGAGGATTTTTCCTCAAATGTTAATAATATACAATCACAATCATTTTGACTCATTATTGTAATATGTTTTATAACATAATGCCTATCTTTGCAGTGCAATCAGGAAATAACGAATGGCGTTATCACCTCAGATTGCAGAAGTTCTTTGAATTATTGTAAGGTCAGATAAGTCTTTTAGGCGAAATATAATTTCACCAGCTATTCACTATCACACACAAAAAAATTACACCTATGAATACAACAAAAGATTTATTACTAAACAAATTAACAGCGACTGGTTTTATGTACTATCCTGAAATGAAACGCCTGATGTTCAAAAAAGAGATCAGCCAACATTCGGAAGTAATCGTTGTAGAACTTGATAAAGATAAAGAATGCCGCGTATATTTCAGCATTCAAAATGAAGGTTCTAAAGAGTATACCAATGATCGTAAATTCTGCTACAACGCAGAGCAAATTCTAAACTATGTTGAAAATCTTCTTGTAGAAGGATCAACAGAATGTAAAATCGCCGCATAATAAGACTGCACATATTTATCTGAGCCTTGCAAAAATAATTCACGTGAACTTCCGCTGCCTGTCGATCCTATGGATTAACAGGTTTTTTTTTGCCCTTATCTCTCCTATTATACCCCTCCTTACCTCTAAAACCCTAGGTGTATATTCTTCCTCTCTTAAAACAAAATTAATTTTCTCTGACAGATTCGAATCTATCGGCGCCCCTCTCTTTCAATGATAGTTCGTGAACAACCGATGGGTCGTCCGCGAGCAACCGGAACATCGTCCGCGAGCAACCCAAAAATCATTCACGGAGCAACAATCAGGTTGCTCGCGAAGGACACTTCGGTCGCTCACGAGCGGCATTCGGGTTGCTCGCGAGCTATTATCGATAGAGTAGTAAGCCGAGAGGTTCGATTGTGTGGGTGAAAAGAGGATTTCCTAACAATTTTCCAAAGAATCAGTCGCGTAATCATTCCCTGCAACTATCCTCCAATATATACCATTGCTTTTCAATCTCTTATTTTAGTTTTTACCCAAACGGTGTGTTATATATACTTATTACAAACAGTTTTTTCTTACTTGCATTTGAATGTTATGGGTAAGAATAGTACCTTTGCGCCCGCTTATTAAAAAAATGATATTCAAATGAAAATGTTATCCCCTAAAGAGATTGTGGCGTATGCTGCCCAATCAGCAATTGAGAAAGGGCACTACACCGTAACCAAAACATTGGTTTTGAGCTTTCTTGCAGGTGCATACATTGCGATGGGAGGTCTTCTTTCAGTTCTGTTTGCCTATGGGTTCCCCGGACTGTCTGCCGAAAACCCGGCACTACCCAAACTATTAATGGGTGCAGCGTTTCCAATCGGGCTGATTCTTGTAGTCCTTGCCGGTGGTGAATTATTTACCGGTAACTGTGCGTATTTCATTCCAAACACGATGAGTGGCCGACAACCATGGAAAGCGGCTTTCCGCAACTGGAGTCTTGTCTGGATCGGGAATTTTGCAGGAGCCCTGTTCTTCGCATACTTCTTGGTTTATATCCCACACATTTTCCATTATGAGCCATGGCATACTGCTATTTCAACCGTTGCCGATGCCAAAACATCCAACCCATTTATGGTAACTTTCTTTAAAGGTGTTGGGGCCAACTGGCTGGTTTGCCTGGCGATGTGGCTGGGAATGTCAGCAAAAGATACGATGGGTAAAATTGCCGGCATATGGTGGCCCGTAATGACATTTGTCGCAATTGGCTATGAACACTGTATCGCCAACATGTTTTTCATTCCAATGGCTATGCTCGAAGGTGCCGATATCTCTTTCTACGATCTGTTTATCAAAAACTTACTCCCTGCAACCTTAGGCAACATCGCCGGTGGTGCTATCTTTGTAGGCGGGTTTTACTGGTTCGTTTACGAAAAGTTACATAAAAAATAAACCATTCCTTTTCAGGAAAAACAATGTCCATCTTGCATTTGTTATGTAAATAAACATTTGCAAGATGGACATTCATTCTTTTACACTCTACAGTAGTGAGCTAGGCGGTAACGCTACGCTACGCCAGGTTGCCAAAATGGGCGGCGGTGATAATATTTCGCCTCAACTCAGTTGGATTAACGCGCCAAAGCAAGCCAAAAGTTTCGCTATCACAATTTATGACCAGAGCGCACCTACGGGAGGTGGATTTTGGCACTGGATTGTATTCGATATCCCCGAAAAAACACAAAACATTCCTTCGGAAGCAGGCAATCCTGCTAAAAACCTACTGCCAGGCAGTTGTATCCAAAGCAAGAACGACTACGGCGATTATGGGTACGGCGGTCCGTGCCCTCCTGCCGGAAATGGATTCCACCTATACCTAATCACCGTTTATGCCCTCGATGTTGAGTCATTAAACCTCGATAAGGACACTTTGGCTGATCAGGTAGGATTTGCACTTTGGCAACACACTATTGAAAAAGCTTCTATGGTAACTTATTACCGCTCATAAACGGATAAAAGAAAAGAGATTTCAAAAATCATACCGATTACAAAGACAAGCCCTCTTCTATCTTGTACTTATATACAAGGCAGAAGAGGGCTGTTTGTTTTATCACAACCTGAGGCGAATTGCTCGCCATCGCTTTATAGACGAATAAGTTACAGATTAAATCGGATACCGCCATACAGTTTGCGACCATGTACCGGTCCCCAAACCATCGTTGCATCAAAATTATCACCCCATGGATCACCGGCGGCAATAATCGGATTCTTCTGTTTATAATTCAACAGGTTTTCGCCACCCAAATAGATCGACCAGCGACGGAAATTTTTGGTAATCTGCGCATTCAATCCGGTAAACGACGGATATGTATTCTCCCATAGCGGGTTTGAAGCAGCTGCATCCGGCATACGGCCCGGGCCGTTAAACTGAGCCGTCAAATCGAATTGCCATTTCTTCAGCTTAGTAAGATAAGAGGCCGAAAGCATCCCTTTGTAACGGCTCGTAAGATAACGTTCGCGCAATTCACCGTTATAATTGGTTTTGGCATCAGTATAACGAAATGCCCCCGTAAGCGTGAATCCTTCAAAAAACGGATAGGTTGCCTCTACCTGGTAAATGCTGGCATAAGATTTACCGGCATTGTTTTTCAAAGTAACCGCATGAGCATCCGTATCCATATCGGCAACTACCTGATTGTTGAAATTAGTATAATACCACTCGAGATTAACTTGTAATTCTTTTCCGAATAAAGGGATGGTAGATGAGAGAGCTGTGCCATAATTCCATGCACTTTCAAGCAAATCGGTATTTTCCGCAATATTCAAGCGCCGACTACTTGCCAACAGGAAACTATTTTCGGCTAACAAATTAGAGATGCGATACCCTTTTCCGGCTGATAAACGGGCTGCCAGCCACGGTGTAACTTGATATTTCACATGCAGACGGGGTGTTACAAAAACCCCATAGCGGGAATGATAATCGGCGCGCAAACCGGCTTGAACAATCAGCTTGTGATCAAGATTGAGCGTGTACTGACCATACACACCCGGAATTACATCCGTGCGATTGGTCTGATAATTGCCCAGCATCGCAGCTGTAGCTGCATCCACATTCTCATTATAATCATCCACATTCAGGCTTAACCCGGCACTCAGATTATGCTTGTGGTTATATTCCTGCTCAAACAACAAGCTTGCATACAGATTTTTCTGTACCACATCATAATCGCGTTTTCCATAAACAGACTCCTGATTGTGATAAGTACCGGATAAGATCATTGCTACACTTGTATTCGACTCGTCGCCAAACACATACCCATTTTTAGTATATACATTTGCCCGACGCGTATTGATATCGATTTGGTAAGGATCATGCATCTCCTCTCCCTTATGGCTAAATTGTCCGCTTTTGCGTTGTTCGGCAAGCACATTGGCAACGGTTTGCGAAATGAAACCATCCTTTTTATAATACCAACGGTTCATCAGGTTCAACTGCTGCGTACGCGGCAAATCGGTGAATCCGTCATCATTGCCATCATGTGCCTTCATCTCACGCGAATAATGCAGCAGAATGCCGGTAGCAAGATTTTCGGTCAGTTTACGATTGGCATCCGCATTTACTTCAACACGCCCATTATCGGCCGCGAACAGATTAAGTGAAAGCGGAGCTGCAGTCTGCGGCTTCTTATATTCTATATTAATCTGACCAGAAAGTGCATCATATCCGTTTTTTACCGAAGAGGTTCCTTTAGAGACTTGTATACTTTCCATCCACGGTCCGGGTACATAGCTTAATCCATATAATGAAGCAGCTCCGGTAAAAGCGGGAGCCTGCTCGGTAAGCATCTGTACATATTTCCCGGATAAACCCAACAATTGTATTTGTTTGGCTCCGGTAGCAGCATCACTATAAGAAACGTCAACTGACGGATTTGTTTCAAAACTTTCCGAAAGGTTACAGCAGGCTGCGCGTCCTAATTCATGTGCCGTGATTTTTTGAGAATTAAGCGGAGTAAGCTTCATGTGCATGGTTCCGCTTGGGGGTGGAGTAACGACCACTTCGTCGAGCGCGACATTGCCTCCCAGGCGCACTTGTTGGCAGGCATTCGGATTACCAACTTCTATTTCCTGAGGAGCATAACCGATATAACTGATAACGAGGGTACGCGTTTCAGCAATTACCGGAATCAGGAAAGCTCCCTTATCATCGGTAACCACTCCGGTTTGAGTACCTTTCCAATATACATTTGCGCCGATTACCGGCATATTTTCATTATCCGAAACCATTCCATGCACCTTCCCGGCAACCGGAGTGTGGGTATGATTTTTCATTTCATGATCGGTAGTGGCAAACAAAGGGGCTGCGCTCATCATCAGAACGCCTAAAATGGGGATATATTTACGTAACATGTAGTTTCTGAATTAAATAAATTAAAAGATACAATGAATGAGATTACCCGAATTGGGGCAACCTTTTACAATAGAAAATCTTTAATTATTTAAATCAGGAGTACCGATTGAAGTGCCAGAATATGGCGTGAGGAGTATGCCGGTTTATCCGGCTGATGTGTAATAGCAACTAAAGACTGCTCGTCTGCAACAGTTCCTATAATTATATCAAGTAAAGCCAATACCATTGGCTGAAAACGCAAATCGGCAGAAGGAATATGTACTTGCATATCCTGTGATTTGGCAACCTGCGACTGCAGCTCACAACAACAATTGCCATGCGATTGGGCTATCTGCAAACCGTTTGTTTCTTCTTCCTGCGAGGAATCGGAAGCTAGCATTTGCTGACAACAGGTTGTTTTCTGCATAAACATCTGATCATCACAATGGGTCAGCTCACCCCATGACGGAGCAAGAAACCGGACTAAAAGCGTCAGGCTCAACAAAAAAGCGACCATATGATGATTGAATAATTTCAATGTATGCGTTTGTTTTATTATGATGAAATGCAAATATAAGATTGAAGTCGATAAAACCAAAAATCATATTCATCATTTAAGAATAAATGTGCTAAAATTAATAGAACACCAATGCTGATATATAAAAAAGCTTCAAACTTACTTTGTGTTAAGTTTGAAGCTTTACTGTATATGTTTGTACATATATTAATTTTCAAGCACCTCCTCTACCGGCTCACGATAAGTATGTTGACGATCATCTATAATCAGACGATCACCGCGCAACTCCGGTACAACATCCAAAACACTTTGTTGCAGACAATATTTCAAATCCTCTTCGAGATCATGTGCCAAAAGGCGCTGCGCATGCTCCGACTTCATAATGTATTTATTGAAATCCTTATTCGCATGATGCCATAAAGAAACCGCGATACGCGTACCATCGGATGCTGATTCGAAATGATCATCTTCAAGCAGGGCCGCCGTAAGCGCACCGGCAAACAAAGAGTCTTCTACACATATCCGACTTTTCCATCCGGCGCAGACAATCAGAATATCTCTTTTCTCGCGACGACAACGATCTACAACCGCCCGAAGGTTAACAAACCCACCAATAAGCAATAAATAACAATCGGCAGCAGCTTTAATGGCCCGGGTACCGTTACTGGTAGTTAAAACAATGTCGTTGTCCTTTACTTTCTCTTCGGTATATTCAAAAGGAGAATTTCCGAAGTCAGCAAAATCACAACGACTCACTTTACGCTCGGCACCGGTAAGGTAACCAAGATTCTTATAGGCGATAGCCTCTTCCTGTGTTTCAACAGGAATGATACTGCGGGCATGATTAGCAAATGCAGTACATATTGTGGTAGATGCTCTGAATACATCTGTTACCACTACAACCGCATCTTTTTTGACATACTGGTCAATCAATGCCGGTGAGAAACAAATTTCAATTTTACTCATGGGAGATTATTCCAACAAGGGTTAGTTATTCTGAGAGCAAAGATATATAAAAAGCATTAGAAGCGTTTTGGGTTTCTTCTGTTTATTGATACTACATTTCTGTTACAAAATCCAGGATGATTACCATCCCGGATATTTTGCAACCCATTCGCGATCCACAATAAAAATTCCCCCTTTAATGCCGGTCAGTAAATCTTCAGCTATCTGAATTACAATATCACGATGTTTAAGATTGGCAATCCATTCTTCCGGAAGTTGCGTCTCGCCATGAATCAGCCCACTTAACGACCCGGCCAGCATTCCTGCCGCATGAGGAGCTTCTTTATACCGAACAGCCTGTAAAACACACTCTTTATAATTATCAGGATTTTGCAAAACACAAAACAATCCAAATGCAAGCAGTTGAGTGGCCGCTTCTGCAGATTCATTTTGCTTTAGATAATTTGCAATAAGCCCTTGTTTTTCGGAATCTTCAGCTTCTGCAACCTCATCCTTCAGATAAAGGATATCTATTATTGCAGTGCGTACTTTGGCAGCCCCTTCGGAAGCATCCAATAAATCCATCGCTGATTCGATAGCCTGAGGCAATAATGCGCCCTTTGCCAGTTCGGCAATCAGGGCAGCATAAAATCCGGCGCTTACATAAGCCTCCGGGGCACCATGTGTCAATGCACAAATCTCCGCTCCCACCTGAAACGCCAACTTAGCATCGCCCGGAAACATCAATCCAACCGGGAAGACACGAAGCAATCCCTCGTAGTCAGTTAATCGATTGATGGGCTTTCCTATTTCACCCGGCTTATTTTTGCGTAAAACTCCGATCGTATGCTTCAACGGAACACCTTTATAATACATTTCACTTCTCCGCATCAGCCAACCGTCATTTTTAGGCAACTCTACCAAGTCATTATAATCAAACGTCTGTGTTTTCAACCAACGCTGATATGATTCATAAACTATTTCAGAGAATGTACCGTTTGTACCATGCATTTTAGCTCTGTGTGTGGCTCGTAACAAACCCTCAGCTGTAAAAATAGCCAACTGCATCAATCCTTCAAAATGCAGAGAAGAGGTAAAACCGGGGGCCATTTTACCCTGACGGCAACAACTCCCCATACTATTTCCGAGGGCCGCTCCCAGCATACATCCAATATAAAATTCTGATCCTATCCTTGCGTTTTCCATTATTCATAATTTTTCGTCACTCACAAATTTAATAAAAAAGAGAGAGAATCGTTACTTATATTCATGATTCATGTATGCTTAAAGAACAACTGTTCAACTCTTTTAACCTCTTATTCTAAACATATAATTATATGTTGTGTTTTCTTATTAGTACATAATTTCTAACTAAATGATTGTATTATGAAAGTGAGTTTGAAATCTACAGCGTTGATATTGTGTTTATTGATGCTGTCATTTGGTATGGTTGCACAAAAGGCGAATATACGCATTCTTGCAACCGGAGGTACGATTGCAGGAACAGGGCAATCTGCTACAAAAACAAATTATACGGCAGGCCAGGTGGCAATCGGAACATTGCTTGCCGCAGTGCCTCAAATCGAAGATGTTGCGAATGTCACAGGTGAGCAAATTGTAAAAATAGGCTCGCAAGACATGAATGACGAAGTTTGGTTAACATTGGCGAACCGGATCAATGAGCTTCTTGCTCAGGCGGATGTTGATGGTATCGTAATTACCCATGGAACCGATACAATGGAAGAAACTGCCTATTTCCTGAATTTGGTGGTAAAAAGCGACAAACCTGTTGTATTGACAGGTGCGATGCGCCCATCTACCGCTTTAAGTGCTGACGGCCCATTGAATTTATTCAACTCCGTAGTGGTCGCCGCATCTAAAGAATCTTATGGAAAAGGTGTATTGGTGGTTATGAACGGGTTGATACTGGATGCTCATGGCGTAACAAAAATGAATACTGTGGATGTACAAACATTCCAGGCTCCAAATTCAGGCGCGCTTGGGTATGTATTAAATAGCAAGGTATTCTACAACAACGTAACCTTAAAGAAACATACTACACAATCAGTATTTGATGTTACAGGTGTAAAATCGTTGCCAAAAGTTGGTATTATTTACAGTTATTCGAACGTTGAGCCGGTTGCCCTTGCAGCTCTTGTAAACGGAGGATTCAAAGGCATTATTCATGCCGGAGTAGGTAACGGAAATATCCATGTAAACATGTTCCAACCTCTTGTTGATGCAGCAAAACAAGGCATTTTAGTAGTACGCTCAAGCCGTGTTCCTACGGGTCCTACTACTCTTGACAATGAAGTAGACGATGCTAAATATCATTTTGTAGCATCACAGGAATTAAATCCTCAAAAAGCCCGCATTTTGCTAATGCTTGCCCTTTTAAAAACAAATGACTGGCAACAGATCCAGCAATATTTCAATAATTATTGATCCCATCATTTATTATTCAATATTCTCAGAACTGTTTCAAAAGCAGAAATTTTTAGTTGCTTTTGAAACAGTTCCGGGAATGCTATATCTGAAATAAAATCGCCATAAATCACATACAGCTGAGAAAACCAACAAAAAGTGTATAAATGGCGCATTTGCACCTTAATGTCAAAAAATAAATAATATACAAATGAAAAAACTATTTTGCCTTTTATTTTGCTGCTTCGGCGGAATGGCTCTTTTTGCACAACAACAAGATGTAAAAGAATATCCCAATGAAAAAACGCTATACGAAACCTTGTCGAAAGTTGAAAAGAAAAGTGATCGCTTCAATTTCTATTTGAATATGCACACTTCATTCGATGCAACCTGGAGCCATGGTGATTTTTCGGAAGCCGCATTTAAGATGAAACAACTTCGTCTCGAAGCTAAGGGAAACATCAATGACTGGATCTATTATCGTTGGCGCCAACGATTAAACCGACCAAACAATGGTTCGGGGGTAATGGATAATCTTCCTGCATCTATCGACTACGCTGCAGTAGGATTCAAAGCGACCCCTCAGTTCTCCGTATTCATCGGTAAACAGTGTGCTACGTACGGAGGATTTGAGTTCGATCTTAATCCGATTGAAATTTATCAATATTCCGATATGGTTGATTACATGAGTAATTTCATGACCGGTGTAAACTTCGGATATGATTTTACCCCCAACCAACAATTAAACTTTCAGGTATTGGATAGCAGAAGTGCTAAATTTGAGGATATCTATGGAAATGTAGAACCCGGTGTAAAATCGACCAAAGCATCTTTCGTCTATACATTAAACTGGAATGGCGGTTTCTTTGATAATATGTTAAAGACACGCTGGTCTGCATCTGTTATGAGTGAAGCAAAAAAACGCAATTTATATTATTATGCTTTAGGTACAGAATTAAATGCCGGCCCTGTCAATACATTCTTTGATTTTATGTATTCACGGGAAGCCCTCGACCGCTTAGGTATTGTCAGCACGATTATCAATGAAAACAATCCGGCACGCCCGGATAAATACACCGCCTTTAACACAAAGTACATGTCGTTCGTATGGAAACTCAACTATCGGGTAAATCCATACATCAACCTTTTTGTAAAAGGTATGGCTGAAATAGAGGGTTTGTATAAAGCCAATGTCGGAGCTCCTGCAGGACGGTATCGCACGGCATGGGGATATCTTGGCGGTATCGAATATTACCCGATGAAACAAAATCTGCATTTCTTCTTAACCTTTATAGGTCGAACTTACGATTATGCAGGACGTGCAAAAGCAATGGGCTGGGATAATTTCAGTACACAAACCATTAGTACCGGATTTATTTATCAGTTACAAATGTTCTAATAAAAAATTCCGGAAAATATAATAGCAAAACACGGAGGCTCCCCTAAAAGCAGAGCCTCCGTGTTTATAAAGAAATCTAAATAAAGAAATTTTTCCGTATTTCGGGAGAAATATTTTTTCAAGAAAAAAAGAATGAATCATAACGTTTTGTTAGAAAATAAAGAAATTTTTCCTTAATCGTAAACATTTTGTTCTCTCTTGCCTCTAATCTGGTCATTTTAGCGATTATCTCTTTAAGGCAAATTAGATAGTGTAAAGAATACCCATGTTGTTTCGTAAGCAAATAAAATATACTTTTGCAGGCAAATTCACAAGAGACAATTTTATGGCAAACAGAATTGAATTTAAACAAGGCAAATGGAACGAAGGAATCGATGTTAAAGATTTCGTTCAATTAAACGTGACTCCTTATGATGGTGACGCATCTTTTCTTTGCGGACCAACAGAACGTACAAATAAAGTTTGGGATCTTTGCAAACAAGCATTGAAAGAAGAGCGTGAAAACAATGGTGTTCGCTCAATCGACACCAAACGTATCTCAACTATCATCTCTCATCCTGCCGGATATATTGATCAGGAAAGCGAAACTATCGTTGGTCTTCAGACAGACGCAGTTCTTCGCCGTTCAATGAAACCATTCGGTGGTGTAAACGTAGTGAAAAAAGCGTTAGCTGAAAATGGTCTTCAAATGGATCCTGAAGCAGAAAACGTATTCCACTATCGCAAAACTCACAATGATGGTGTATTCGACGCTTATACTGAAGAAATCCGTACATACCGTTCATTAGGATTCCTTACAGGTCTTCCTGATAACTATGCACGTGGTCGTGTAATCGGTGACTACCGTCGTATGGCTCTTTACGGTACAGATCGTTTGATCGCTGCTAAAAAAGCGGATTTGGCTGGCTTGACAGGACCAATGACAGAAGAGCGTATTCGCCTTCGTGAAGAGGTTTCTGAACAGATCAAAGCATTGAACGAAATCAAAGCAATGGGTGCTTCTTATGGTTTTGATTTGTCTCGTCCGGCTGAAACAGCTCAGGAAGCTGTACAGTGGGTATATCTTGCTTACCTTTCTGCAATTAAAGAACAAGACGGTGCTGCAATGTCATTCGGTAACGTTTCTTCTTTCATCGATATCTATATCGAACGCGATTTGCAGGCCGGTTTGATTGACGAGTCTTTCGCTCAGGAACTTATCGACCAATTGGTTATCAAACTACGTATGGTACGTCACCTACGTATGAACTCTTACAATGAAATTTTCGCAGGTGACCCAACATGGGTAACTGAGTCTATCGGTGGACGTTTGAATGACGGTCGTCACAAAGTGACAAAAACTTCATTCCGTATGCTTCAGACCCTTTACAACCTAGGGCCATCACCTGAGCCGAATATGACAGTACTTTGGTCTCCAACCCTACCGGAAGGATTCAAAAAATTCGCTGTTCAGACTTCAATCGATACATCTTCGGTACAGTACGAAAACGACGATTTGATGCGTTCTACTCGTAACTCTGACGACTATGGTATTGCATGTTGTGTATCATTCCAGGAAATCGGAAAACAGATCCAGTTCTTCGGTGCACGTACTAACCTTGCAAAAGCATTGTTGTTGGCTCTTAACGAAGGTCGTTGCGAATTTACAGGCAAAACAGTAGTTAAAGGCGTTCCTGCATTGACCGGCGACGTTCTTGACTATGAAGAAGTAATGAAAAATTACTTGTATGTATTGAAAGAAGTATCTCGTGTTTACAATGACTCGATGAACATCATCCACTACATGCACGATAAATACTACTACGAACGTGCTCAGATGGCATTGGTAGATACAAATCCACGTATCAACCTTGCTTATGGTGTTGCAGGTTTATCAATCGTAGCTGACTCTTTGTCTGCTATCAAACACGCTACAGTTAAACCTATTCGTAACGAAGAGGGTCTGACTACAGGATTCGATGTTGATGGCGACTTCCCTTGCTACGGTAATGACGACGACCGTGTTGACCAGATCGCAGTAGATATCACAAACTACATGAACGCTGAGTTGAAAAAACTACCTACTTACAAAAATGCAGAACCAACACTTTCTGTATTGACTATTACTTCAAACGTAATGTACGGTAAGAAAACAGGTGCAACTCCGGATGGTCGTGAAAAAGGTATCGCATTTGCTCCGGGTGCTAATCCAATGCACGGACGTGACAAAAACGGTGCTATCGCATCACTTTCGTCTGTATCAAAAATCGATTACTCAGCAGCTCTTGACGGTGTAAGTAACACCTTCTCTATCGTTCCTCGCTCATTGGGTCACAATGAAGACGAGCGTCAGGAAAACCTTATCGGTATGATGGACGGATACTTTACAAAAGGTGCACACCACCTGAACGTAAACGTATTGAATCGTGAGATGTTGAAAGATGCAATGGAACATCCTGAAGAATATCCACAGCTGACAATCCGTGTATCAGGTTACGCAGTAAACTTTACTCGTCTGAGCCGCGAACACCAGTTGGAAGTAATTTCAAGATCTTTCTTCGAAAGAATGTAATTTCCAAAAATAAACTTATCAAAGCGTTGCCTTGTTTACAATGCAACGCTTTGTTGTTCTTATATATCAATAACAATATGTTAAGAGTACATTCCTATGAATCCATGGGCACCCACGATGGGCCGGGACTACGATTAGTTGTCTTTGTTCAGGGATGCCGCTTTAACTGCCTTTATTGCGCAAATCCGGATACCATTTCCACGGTAGGAGGCAAAGACACTTCCATCGACGAGATTATCCGCATGGCGATTAGTCAAAAAGCTTTTTTTGGCAAAAAAGGTGGTGTTACTGTTTCCGGAGGTGAGCCTACCCTACAGGCTTCAGCGCTTAAACATTTGTTCAAACGACTGAAAGAGGAAGGGATCAATACCTGCCTGGATACAAATGGCAACAATATGAACGATGATGTTCGCGAATTACTTGAATACACCGATTTGGTATTGTTAGACATCAAACATATGGACCCCGATCAACACCGGGTGATTACAGGTCGTGGCGTAGAAAACACGCTTCGTTTTGCCGATTATCTTCGCGAAAAAGGGATTCCGGTATGGTTGCGTTATGTATTGGTGCCCGGATTGAGCGATCAGCCGGAAGCTTTAAAACAGTTGGGCGAGCATTTCAAAGATTTTGAAAACATTCAGCGACTTGAAATTCTACCTTACCATACATTAGGCAAACATAAATATGAACACATGGGGCGTGCCTACAAGTTGGAAGATACCCCCAACAATACAGAAGAGCAACTGGTATTTGCGAAAGAACTTCTGACTCCTTATTTCAAATATGTGCAGGTAAACTAATATTGACTTTGTACACAAAAAAAAATCGAGCTTAATATAATAATTAAGCCCGATTTTTTATTTATAACCCTGTTTTACTATCTGTAATTATCATTTTGCAGCAATGCTCCTCCAACAAAGTCAATTTCATTTTGAGGAATCGGATAAGGCCAAGTCTTATCTGTTACGATAGTACCTGCCCCCGAATAAATTCCTTCCGCAGTCTTACCAAAAGCCTGCATAGTCGGAACAAACATCTTCCAGCGTAACAAATCATATAATCGCATCCCTTCCCCGGCAAGCTCTACACGGCGTTCATGACGAACAGCAGCTTTCAGATCATCTGATATTTTTACTTTATATTTCTCTTCAAATATTTCCGGCGTAACAACTTTATCCTCCGGAATGTTGAATTTACGGTAAAAAGCAAAAGAATCAGATTTAGGTGAAGTTACAAAAGCTCTGTATCTAATCTTATTTAGAATATCTACTACCGTTTGTTTGTCGCCACCGGTTTCCAAAAGAGTCTCTGCATACATCAATAACACATCCGCATAGCGGATATGATAGAATGTCCAATCTGTATCAAGTAAGGAATTGACAGGACGTCGGCTCCAGTCCGGATACTGTTTACGGCTATGTTGTTTTGCATAATTATCATAGCCGGAATAATCATGAACTTCTTTAACTCCATCTGCTTTTAACATGATATCTCCGCTAGATAAGACAGAATGTACAAGGCGAGGGTCTCCTTCTTCAAACTCACTTACCAAATCGTTAGTTGGGCATTGGCCACCCCATCCTCCTGCAGCTCCACGTCCGATATTCATCTGCGGACAAACACTACCTCCGGTATAATTAGGGATATATGACCGTAGCGTAATAAATACCGATTCTTTTGACAAATATCCTTTTTCCGCACTATTAAAAAGATCTTCATAATTATCAATCAAATCATATGCTTGTGAATCGATCACTTCTTTCAAGTCATTTTTTGCCGATTCATACTCATTAAAAAACAAATTTACACGCGCGCGGAAAGCCTGAGCTGCTTCATGCGTTACACGTCCAACCTCATCCAATGGCAATTGAGCCGCTTTTGGCAAATCATTCGATTGAATGGCAGCCGACAAATCATTCAGAATAAACTCTTTGACAGCAGATGCATCCGCTCTTGTAATAGTACTTTTATCTATAGCATTTAACGGCTTATCAATAATAGGCACATTGGCGAACATCATTGCAAGATCAAAATAATAAAATGCTCTCAAGAAATGTGCCTCCGCAATCCATCGTTTCTTCTTCTCTTCTGTAACCAGAGCACCTCCCGGTTCAATCAAAAGACGATCAGGAGTAATCAGATTCAAAAACACATTACAGTTGGATATTGCTGTTTTGAAGCGATGATTCCACAAATCGGTAATCATTTCATTTGTTGTCAAAGGATTACCTCTTGTAAGTTCTGTAATACGTACGCGGTCGCCAGCATCTGATCCGCCTTTTGAACAATCATCTGTCAATTGGTCACCCATATCAAATTTCATAGTCTGATAATTCCAGTGATCCACAATTGGTTGATAACAATTTACCAATAATTTATAACCTGCATTTTCAGTACTCAAATAAGTATCTTCATCTAATGTTCCTAATGGAGGGCGTTCTAAAAAGTCAGAATTACAACTGACAACAACAAAGAATTGTAATAAAATCACTATTCTGCCGAATAAATCTTTATTGACTATATATTTCATGATTATATCAGATTTATGGTTAAAGTTTCAGACTTAATCCAAACATAAAAGTACGTGCCTGAGGGTAAAATCCCATGTCTATACCCATATATTGAGGATTATCATTACCAATCTCCGGATCAAGACCTGAATAATTGGTTATAGTGAACAGGTTCTGTGCAGCCACAAAAACACGAAGATTTTCAAGATACATCTTCTTCGTAACAGACGAAGGTAAAGTATATCCCAACTGAAGATTCTTTAGTCGTAAATAGCTACCATTCTCAACATACCAGTCAGACATCTCAAGGTTCATTCGACTATCCGCATCAATCCCAAAGTTTTTGTTTGTACTTCCCTCGCCATTCCAGTAAGTAGTCAGAATATCTTTCGGAGCATTATACCAACCGGTTCCTGAATAAATATCATATTTCAAAATATTCAGAATATCGTTTCCAAATGAGCCTTGGAAGAATAGAGACAAATCAAAACCTTTATAACTTCCACCAATAGTAAGACCTGTTGTAAAATCCGGATGCGGATTACCAATCATCGTACGGTCGTCATCACCAAGTTTGCCATCCTTATTCAAATCGACGAACTTCAAGTCACCGGGTTTGGCATTTGGCATTACCACTTGGCCATTATTTACATAAGCATCTATTTCGGCCTGGTTTTGGAAAACTCCATCCGTTTTAAAACCATAATAATACCCAATTGGTTTACCCGGTTCCGTCATGGTATAGGTAAAATAACCCAAGTGAACGCCTTTCCCCGGAATACTAGATCCTGTACCCAGACTTTTTACTTTATTCCGATAGGTAGATAAGTTTCCATTAATATAGTAGGTAAAATCTTTCCCTACTTTCCCATCATAAGATAAGGTAATCTCAAATCCACGGTTTTGTACACTACCCGCATTCATCCATGGCGTATTTGGCAATCCTAAAGAAGATGGTAATGGCACCTGCACCAACATATCTTTTGTATCGCGATTAAAATAATCGAATGATGCTTTTAATGCGCTGTTAAAGAAGGCAAGATCTATTCCGAAGTCAAGCTGACGCGTAGTTTCCCATTTCAAATTAGGATTTCCTACCTGCCACCGGCCTCCAGCCAAAGTCGGATTAAATGGATTTCCAAAAATATAGTATCCTCCGTTACCATATGTATTCAGGTATGCCCCCGATGTCCTCATCAAATCCTGATTTCCGATTTCACCCCAACCTGCGCGTAATTTACCCTGTGTCAACCAAGTAACATCCGACATAAAGGCTTCATCAGCAAAATTCCATCCTGCAGACACAGAAGGGAAACAACCCCATTTATTACCTTTAGCAAAGGCAGACGAGCCATCCCAACGGATATTAGCAGTCAGCATATAACGGTTTGCATACGAATAAAACACACGGCCAAAATAAGAATGAAGTGTTTTTATTGATATATAGCCACTGGCTCCCGGATTAATTGTTCCGGCATTAATAATTTGCTGACTTTCATCATTATTAACCATGCCTTGCTTTGATGCGCCAATCTGCTCATAGCGATCTTTCTCGGCTGAAACCCCTACCATCGCATTAATAGCATGCTTATCAAAAGTCTGATTATAAGTAAGGTAATTATCAAATACCCAATAATCCGTATTATAAACGGTCCGTCCTACCGTCGCATAGTTATTATATTCATCTCCATCCAGGTAATATTTAGGAGTAAAACCGGCACTTAAACCTCTTATCAAGTCTACCGCTATCCGGGATTTAAATGTCAAGAAAGGGAATAACTTAACTTCTCCCACAATATTCGACTTAGTTGCAATACCACTCCATTTATTTAAAGCCATACGATCTACCTGAGCTACCGTATTCGGTTTATTTGAATAGATTACTCCGGTATATTTCGACCATGGATTTTCCGGTTCATATCCACTCATAATACGGGCTTCAAGAAAATCAGGGATATCAACCAGATTATTACGATAAATCGGAGTAATCGGGTCGGCTGTTACCGTACTAAATACGGTAGCTGTATAAGCATCGTTTTCTTGAATATTCCGGCGTGACTCATATATTACCGCTATATTTGTTGATAAATTCAGCCATTTGGTAACATCTGTATCCAAGTTCAAACGACCGCTTAATCGCTTATAATCAGACCCCTTCAAAATACCCTTATGGTCCATATAGCTGAAGCTAGAACGATAGCGTAACTGATTCATCCCCCCTGAAAACGCAAGGTTATATGTCTGAATTGGTGTATCCGTTCCCTCCTGAGTAGTTGCATCCCACCAATCCGTACCATTAGGAGATCCATTCTTTCTTAAGAAATCTAAGATCTGGCCTCTTTTTTCAGGCGTTGAAAAATCTTCAATCAACGCTTTTCCTGCGGCAGCATATGCTCGGTTCTTGTATTCCATAAATCCGGCAGCATCCAGCATATCATATTTTTTTGTGATATCCTGAAAACCAACATTCATATCGAACTCAATATTGCTTTTAAAAGAATCTCCGTTACTTCCTTGTTTGGTGGTAACCAAAATAACCCCATTCGCAGCACGAGATCCATAAATTGCCTGAGCAGAAGCATCCTTTAATACCTCGATACTCTCTATATCTCGCGGATTCAGCCATCCAATACTCGTTTGGGGCATACCATCCACCACATATAAAGGATTGTTGTCACCAATTGTCCCAACGCCACGAATACGCACCGTACCCAAAGAACCAGGACTTCCGGAAGTAGAAGTAATCGTTACTCCGGCCGCTTTCCCCTGCAACGCATCCGAAGCACTACGTAAAGGAAGATTTGATATATCCTCCCCTTTTACCTGCGAAATTGCACCGGTCAAGTCTCTTTTCTTGAATGTACCGTATCCTACAACCACAACTTCTTCTATATTCTGAGTATCTTCCGTTAAGACTACATTGACAACATTATTGTCACCCACCCTGATTGATTTCGACAAATAGCCTATATACGAAAACTCAATCGTACTGCCATTTTCGACATTCTCCAATACATAACTACCCTCTATATTCGTCATCGTACCGGTAGTAGTACCTTTTATCACCACATTCACCCCGATCAGAGGTTCCCCTTTCTGATCCTTCACCATACCTGTTATTCGTCTGGAAGATTGTGTCACTTCCGAAATTCCGGTAGCATCCACTGCAAACATCTGAAAAATCGAAGCAGAAAGCCATGGAATTGTCAATAAGAGCAATACTTTTAAATAATGATTTAAATCTCTCATGGTAATTGATTTTAGTAAACTAATAGTTTTTGATTTCTTATAATTCACTCACACATTTCTGAAAATAATCTATACACTGTTCGATATCTCCCATCGAGTTATCCCAGTTGTTTTCATACTCAATCGATAATACTCCCGTAAAATTTCGGGCATCCAATATGCGGACCATCTCTTTTACATTCAATATCCCCTTTCCCCAAATCGTATCTTTCTGTTCTTTTTCGCCTTCTCTTTTCGGAGCTATATCTTTAAAGTGCATTGATATCAAACGTCCGTCAATCTGTTGCAGACAGTTTATCTGGTTAAGTCCTTCCCTACGCCAATGACCCACGTCAGCGCAAGAGCCTATATTTGCCGAGCGTCCGTCAATAGCACTCATCAAATTATCCGGAGTCCAGTAGGCTGAAGGTTGCGGATGATTATGAACCGCTACTTTTATCCCCGATTTTTCAGAAAGATCCTCAACCAAATCCCAGTCTTTCAATTCGGGCTCGCATGAAATAAATTCGAGATCCATCTCTTTTGCAAAAGCAAACATTTTGGCCCAGTCTTCTGAATTATTCGTTGTAAAAACTCCACAAGCAATGATTTTTACATCATTTTTTTTAGCCAGCTCCTTTATTTCTTTACACGTTTGAGCATCAAGATTAAAGTCGAACACTTTATCGCCCCACTTTCCACCTAACCGATGTCCCGGAAATACTTCAATATACTTCAATCCCAACTGGTGAGTTTTTTCAAGTGCTTCGGTCAAAGAAAAACGATGAAAAGAATAAGACTGCATACCTAACCTCCAGTCTTTCATCGGATCTGCTGCATAACTCATATTAAAACAGGATAATGAAACACATATACATAAGAAGAATTTTGTCAATAGCTTTTTCATGATATCTAAAATTTAGAGTACGGGCATATCAGGTAAGGTAAAACCATTCTTATAGGTATGCTTGATCCACTCCTCGGCCATTTCAGATGCATTAAAATCAGCAAATCGTCTATCAAATTTTGGATCACCATCTATTACGGCATAATCGTCTACAGTTACAATCTTTATTTTGTCATTCGGTGATATATTGGTAAATCTCATATTTTCACCATCCCATTTCAATTCCCTGTGCAATCCACTTAAACCAGCAAGACGGGTAGCTAAAACACCCATTACCACCATTTCATTAAAAGGGCCCGAAAACTGGAAATTAGACGATGGTTCTACTCTGTTTTCCGGCGATTCCTTGCAAGCTCTGATCCAATCCTGCTCATGTGCATTCGAACTCCAGATATCGACATTACCACCTTTCACTCTCGGAATAGAAGGAGCAGGTAGATTAACATGATTCATTTCGGATTTAGGCAATAAAGTAGGATTCATCCCATAACATCCGGTCATAATTTTACCGCGTGTTCCGATAAAAATAATTCCTCCATTCGAGTCGCCTAGCATTTCGCCATCTTCAAGTTCTGCAGGACGATCCGGCATTAAACCTCCGTCATACCATAATACTTTTACAGGAGGCATATTTACCTGACCTTTCGCAGGCCTGGCCGGGAATTTATATGTTACGATTTGTGCTGTCGGAGGGGAGTAAAGATTACTTAAAGTAGAACTTGCTATTACGCTGTCGGGATATTTTAAATCGAGTGCCCAATAAATCGGATCCATAATATGGCAAGCCATATCGCCTAATGCCCCGGTACCGAAATCCCAGAATCCTCGCCAATTCCATGGAGTATAAGCAGCATCATACGGGCGCATCTCGGCCGGACCTACAAACAAATCCCAGTCTAATGTAGTCGGCACGGAGGGAGTTCCTTTAGGTTTAGCCAAACCTTGAGGCCAAATCGGGCGATCTGTCCAACAATGTACTTCATATACATCTCCTATCAGGCCGGCTTGAATCCATTCTGCAACCTGTCTGCACCAATCAAAAGAATTACCCTGGTTACCCATCTGTGTGGCAACTTTATGTTTTTGGGCAAGTCGTGTCAATAAGCGGGATTCATAAACAGAGTGTGTCAGTGGTTTTTGGGTGTAACAATGTTTTCCTTGTGTAATAGCATGAGCGGTTACACCGGCATGAGTATGATCGGGAGTCGCCACCATCACGGCATCGATTGAATCTCCTATCTGATCAAACATTTCACGCCAATCTTTAAATTTCTGAGCGTGCGGATAATCATCAAATGTCTTTTGTGCATATTGCCAATCTACATCACATAGCGCAACAATATTTTCGGTATTCATGTTCGCTAAGTTACGGCGCCCCATACCTCCTACTCCGATACCGGCTATATTCAGCTTATCACTCGGAGCTGTAAAACCAAAACTTCGCCCCATTACAGACCCAGGAACAATAGTTAAACCAATAGCCGCAATACTTCCTCTTTTAAGGAATTCTCTTCTGGTAATGTTGTTCATATTGCATTAGATTTAAAATTTGGATTTCTTTTCTCTAAAAGAAATTATAATTAATAAGATTCGTTTTTCATGCAATGGTATAAAACAAAGATATTATAAATAATAATATATAATGCATATATTTGATTATTATTTTTATAAAACAAATTATATCATTAAATAAATTACAGCAAAATACCACCAACAACCCATACATATAATAAAACACCCAAGCGGAAGGAAAATAATTCACTCACAAAATCAATTATATATACAATTTTAATTTATGGATTCATTCGGGCTTACCCGATAAACTGTGGATATTAAGCAACATATGGAAGCGATCTGTCGTTCTAAAAGTCTTTATAGCCGGGTTTAGATGGGTAAATGACTTGAAGTTTTTCCTAATCAAGTAAAACTACAGGCTTGTTAAAAACGGATCCGGCGCTTGTACGTCATTGTATTCCTCAAGAGGTACAAGCCCCCCTTTAAAAAGGTAGAAGGGGGAGGCTTCATTCAATATATATTCACAATAAAGGCGATGCCTAAGGTTATTTCTCACCCCGGGCATCGCCTTTACATTTATAGAAGAATAGTTTTATTACATCATTTTATGACATCCCTGCTTCTCGATCCGCTGTTGCACAATCGCATCAATCACAGCCACCGCTGTCAGGTTTACGATATCACGCACCGAACTTTCGTTGCCGGTAAAATGAATCGGTTTATTCAGTCCCATCTGGATAGGGCCTACCGATTCGCATACATCCATCTCCATCAACATCTTGTAAGCGGTATTCGCCGAACTCAGATTTGGAAAAATCAGCGTATTTACATCTTTCCCTTGTAAACGGGTAAATGGATAAGTGCGATCGCGCAATTCACGATTTAGGGCAAAATTCACCTGCATCTCTCCGTCAATAGCTAATGTCGGATAGTTTTCCTGCATGATACGAACAGCCTCATGCACCTTCAACGGGCTACCCTCTTTATCCGCGCCAAAATTGGAGTAAGAAACCATAGCCATAATCGGGTCCTCAGCAAAGAATGAAACTGCATTTTTCGTTAAGCGGGCAATATCCACTAAAGTATCCGTCGAGGGATGACGATTGATTAACGTATCAGCCACATAGAAAGTCCCTTTTTTCGTATTCAATATATGCATCGCTCCAAAATGATTATAACCCGCACGAATACCGATTACGTCTTTGGCAATTTTACACGTTTCAGAATATTTACTTTGGATACCGGTTATGAAGGTATCTGCATCGCCGGCCTCCACCATCATCATACCAAAATAGTTGGCATCATACATTTTTTCGATCGCATCATAATAGGTATACCCCTCACGCGCCCGTTTTTCGGCCAATAACGCAGCATAACGCTCACGTCGGCTCAACTCGCCTTCGGTTCGGAACGACAGAATTTCCAATCCTTCGAGCGAAATATTCTCTTCCTCTGCGATGCGCGTAATCTGTGCTTTGTTACCTAACAAAATAGGGAAACAAATACCCTCCTCTTTTGCCTGAGCCGCAGCTTTCAGCATATTTACATGCGTAGCTTCGGCAAACACCACACGCTTCGGTTCGGCTTTCGCCATATCATAGAAGCTGCGAATCATTTTATTATCATACCCCATCAACTGGTTCAGGCTATCTTCATACGCCTTCCAATCGGTAATAGGTTTCCGAGCCACACCCGATTCCATTGCCGCTTTCGCTACCGCCGCCGAAACTTTTGTAATCAAACGCGGATCCATCGGTTTCGGTAAAATATATTCAGGTCCAAATTGTAGCTTTTGCATACCATATGCAGCATTCACAACATCCGGAACCGGTTGTTTCGCCAATTCTGCAATCGCATATACGGCGGCTAGTTTCATTTCTTCATTGATCGATCGGGCATGCGTATCGAGCGCTCCGCGGAAAATATACGGAAATCCCAATACATTATTGATCTGGTTCGGATAATCGGAACGTCCCGTTGCAAAAATCAAGTCCGGACGTGATGCTTTCGCTTTATCATAAGAAATCTCCGGATTAGGATTTGCACAAGCAAATACCAGCGGATTCCGGTTCATTGACCGCACCATTTCGGGAGTAAGCACATCTGCTACCGATACACCTAAAAAGATGTCGGCATCTTTCATGGCATCTTCGAGCGTTTCGATATCACGGCGCTCTGTAGCAAACTCCGCTTTTGCAGCCGGAAGGTTCGGACGATCGGTGCGGATCACCCCTTTCGAATCAACCATCACCACATTTTCTTTCTTAATGCCCAACGCCATATACAGACGCGTACAAGAAGATCCGGCCGAACCGGCACCATTCACCACCAATTTACAATCTTCAATTTTCTTGCCGGCTATCTCAAGGGCATTCAGTAAAGCAGCTCCCGATATAATAGCCGTACCATGCTGGTCGTCATGCATTACCGGAATATCCAGTTCCGCTTTCAGGCGCTGTTCAATTTCAAAACACTCAGGTGCTTTGATATCCTCCAGGTTGATTCCGCCAAAAGTAGGTGCGATTGCTTTTACGGTAGCGATAAATTTTTCAGGATCCTTTTCATTCACCTCTATGTCAAACACGTCTATACCGGCAAAGATTTTAAATAACAATCCCTTGCCTTCCATCACTGGTTTACCCGCTTCTGGGCCGATATCACCTAAACCGAGTACGGCCGTACCGTTTGAGATAACGGCAACCAAGTTGCCTTTTGCCGTATAATCGTATGCTTTCTGTACATCTTTTTCAATTTCCAGACACGGCACTGCCACGCCCGGTGTATAGGCTAGCGACAAGTCACTTTGAGTGCTATAGGGTTTGGTTGGTACTACCTCAATTTTACCGGGTTTACCCATATTATGGTAATGAAGGGCAGCCTCTTCTTTTGTTCTTTTTGGCTCTTTCATATTCTGTTTCAATTTCATTGTAAATGATTAACATTAATGACGATTACAATGTTACAAAATATATCAGCATCTCTTATATAATCGGGGCGTTATTTTAAGTTGAGTCGTCCAAACAAATTGTCCCTATAACTACCTCCGATGGGAAGCTTCGTACCGGCTACCGTAACATTGTTCCCCTCAATATCTTCAATATGATGGAAAGAGATGATGTAAGATTTATGGATACGCAAAAACTGATCGGAAGGGAGCTGTTCCTCCAGATTTTTTAGGGAGTAGAGGGCTGTAATCCGGCGCGTAGAAGTATGGAAAGTTACATATTCATGTTGTCCTTCAATATAAATCAAATCCGAATAATTGATTTTATATATTTTATAGTCGGCTTTGACCGTCAGAAAATCCTGAGTTGGCTTAATATCCAGGGTATCTTCTGTAATTGCAGCATCCGGTATCGACGATTCCGCTCCTCCATGACGTCCTGTTTTTTCGATAGCCTTATTGATTGCCTGAAAAAAGCGGGGAAAACCGATCGGTTTCAGCAAATAGTCTACCGCTCCCAGTTCATAACTATCAATGGCATACTCCGAATATGCCGTTGTAAAAATAACGGCAGGCATATTCTTCATGCTTCTCACCAATTCCAATCCGGTAATATCGGGCATATGAATATCCAGTAACAAAATATCGATCTGTTCGCGTTGTAAATAGGTCATCGCTTCAAACGCATTGGCACATGAAGCAACTAATTCGAGCGAATCGATTTTCGACACATAACCAGCCAAAAGTTTGCGCGCAAGAAACTCATCGTCCACAATCAGGACCCGGTATTTATCGGATGTTGTCATATTCAGAGTTTAATTTTTAGTTCAGTCTTGTAAAAATGCGAATTATTTTCGATATGGAAGGTAAAATTCTTCCCGTAAGCTAAAGCCAAACGTTTCTGCACATTTCCGATGCCAATCCCCCCTCGCTCTTGTTGTTTATTAAAAACACAGGCCGACTGAGAGTTTTCGGTAATAAACGTCAGTTCTTTATCAGTTTGTACAATTGAAATGCGGATATACCCTTTCTGATTCGATTCGAGACGACTGTGTTTGAAACAGTTTTCAATCAGAGGCTGAAAAATCATTGGTGGCAGCTTAAACTCGGGATTACGAATCTCTTTCCGGAATTCAATATCGGGCACCCCTTCCATCCGCATCAGCTGAAAATCAATATAATTTTCGATATATTTGACCTCTTTCGAAATAGAAATCTTATCTGTTTGACATTCGTCGGTAACATAACGGAGCATTTCTGAGAGTTTCAGAATACTTTCGGCCGCATTTTCGTCATTTGTATATACCAGCGAATAGATATTATTTAATGCGTTAAAAAGAAAGTGAGGGTTGATTTGTGCTTTCAGATAGCGCAATTCCATATCGAGCTTTTCATTCTTCAACATATCATTCTTACGCGTAGCTTCTTTGGTTTGCGATAAAAGATAGGAGATTGTTGTAACGGTAAAGGTGCCCAAAAAAAGAATTACCATTTTAAAAATCGGATAGATCAGCTCCGGCTTATTTATTTCATCCGGAAATGAAACTAAATGATGACGTAAAAGGGTGGTGAAAATAAATATTTCAGAATGAATAGATAGCCAGACCAGAAAAATAACCGCTCCAAGTGATGCCACATAATAATACATTTGCCGATGAGCGACCAGTAATTTAGGAATCAGCACACAGCGTACAAAGCGATCAAGAAACAACATGAAACAGATTGCTATTGTAGAAGAAATAAGAGAGATGAGCCAGTCAAATCGGGAACCGGAAGAGATTAAAAATAAATAAAGTCCGATCCAAACCAATGAATACTGATGTCGGCTTACGAATTGAAGAAAATGGCTTTTCTCTTTGTTATAAAAACAATTGTTTTTTTCTTTCATCTATCATCTATATTTTAACTTCAAGGTATAAACATACAGTTATATTCCTTTTTTTCTTATTCAAAAATAGAAATTGGCAAAATGATGAACAAAACCTTTCAATCAAAGACAATGAACCCTCAACAAAACTAAATTGATTGCCGATTTAAACTATTTTTGCATGTTATTCGCTCTAATTGACTAAATAAAATCATTCAGTGAAAATACATCTTAGTTGATTGAATACATTTTTATATATAAGAGGAAGTTTCTTATTTTGAATTTGGAAAATAAGATATATCAACGAACAAACATATAACAAATATAAATCAATGAGAAAAATTACGGGATTCAATACGATGAGGGTAGTGGCTCTGGGCGCACTGTCATTATTTATTTCCGGCAAAATGAGGGCCCAGGACTCTATCCGAATAGACCTGCAGCAAGCGTTGGAAATTGCATTGAGCGATAATCCGACAGTAAAAGTAGCCGACAACACAATTGAACTGAAGAAATTTGTAAAGTATGAGAATATCGGTACACTGTTGCCAAATGTGTCGCTGAACGGGACTTTTAATCATTCCATGCAACAACAGAAAGTAAAAATTCCTATTCCCGGTATGGACAAACCAACCACCATGGGGCCTCCTACCAATATCGCCGGACAAATGGCAGTTTCACTTCCTCTGATTGCTCCGCAAGTATGGAAGACGATTCAACTTACCCAAAAAGATATGGAACTGGCGATGGAAAGTGCTCGCTCTTCGAAAATCGACATGGTAAATCAGGTAAAAACCGCATATTATTCGCTTTTACTTGCACAGGATGCCTATCAAGCTTTATTAACCGGCTATAATAATGCAGCTCTGAATGCAAAAACAGTAACCGACAAATACAATCAAGGTATCGTTTCGGAATATGACAAACTGGTGGCCGATGTGCAACTCCGGAATCAAAAGCCGCAGGTCGTAAATGGAGAAAATGCCATTCGTTTGGCTACCATGCAACTAAAAGTTTTAATGGGTATTGATGTGCATGCTCCTATCATTTTTACCGGTAATCTAAATGAATATGAATCAGAAATGTTCGCTGATCTAATGAAGCTGCAAAGTGATACTTCTTTGACAGACAACAGTCAGTTAAAACAATTGGATATTCAGAAACGACAACTTGAGTTGAGCAAAAAAATCAACCTGTTAGGCTACGCTCCTACTCTCGGAATGAGTCTAAACGCAGGATGGTATGGTATGGGAGACAAACTGAAACTGGATGATTATTTTTGGACTCCTACCTCCGGAATTGCTCTTACCTTGAGTATCCCTGTTTTTTCAGGTGGTCAGAAATATTACAAGAACAAACAAAACAAAGTTTCTCTGCTGAACCTCGATTTGCAACGTGAAAATATCGTGCGCCAGCTTGAACTGAGCGTAACAAACTCTTTGAACAGCATTGAAACGGCAGTAGAACAAGTATCGTCAAACAAAGAGAGCGTAACTCAGGCAGAAAAAGCATTTATGATCAGCCAGAAACGTTATGAGGTAGGATCAGGTACATTGCTCGAAATGAATAGTTCAGAAACGGCATTAACACAGGCTCGTCTACAATATGCCCAGTCTATTTTCGATTATCTGTCAGCACGCGCTACGCTTGAGGCAACCTTGGGTAGAACAGTACCAACCATCAATAATAAAAAATAAACTATATATAAATGATATCGCCATAACTCTCCTAAAATTGAGATACCCGCCAAAAGGTATATAAATGGCGCATTTATACTTTAACGTAGAAAATAAACTATATATAAATGAAAAAAACAAAGACACTTTTTATTGCTCAGGTTATCGGTCTGACTATTTTGTCGGCATGTAGCGGTGAGAAAAAAGAAACGAAGATCATCACAAAAGATGAAAAACCACTGGTTAAAGTGGAAACGGTAAATGCGCGCGACGTTGAACAAACCCGCGAATTTACAGCTACCGTAGAAGCCAACATATCAAACAATATCGCACCACAAACGCCGGTACGTATTGAAAATATCTTTGTTGAAGTGGGTGATCATGTTCGCAAAGGGCAAAAGCTGGTACAGATGGACAGCAATAATCTGAAACAGGCCAAAGCGCAGCTTGATAATCTCAAAGTAGAGTTCGGCCGCGTAGATGAACTGTATAAAATCGGAGGCGTTTCTAAATCTGAATGGGATAACAAAAAGATGAGCCTCGACATCGCTGAGACCTCTTATAAAAACCTGGTGGAAAATACACAGCTGATCAGCCCGATCGACGGTATCATCACAGCCCGCAACTATGATAAAGGGGATATGTACGGCAACGGAAGCCCGGTACTGGTAGTAGAGCAAATCTCGCCGGTAAAATTGAAAATCAATGTTTCGGAAGCTTATTTCACACATGTGCGCAAAGGAATGCCGGTTGACATTAAATTAGATGTATATGGCGACGAGGTATTCGACGGAAAAGTATCGTTGGTTTACCCAACCATTGACGCTGCTACACGCACCTTCCCGGTAGAGATTACCATCAATAATAAAAACGAACGTGTACGTCCGGGTATGTTTGCACGCGCCACAATGAACTTTGGTTCAAAAAACCACGTGGTTGTGCCGGATATGGCCGTAATCAAGCAAGCCGGAGCCGGCGATCGCTATGTATATATCCTTAACAACGACAATACCGTATCATTCAACAAAGTGGAATTGGGACGTCGTTTGGGCAATTCATACGAGTTGATTTCAGGAGTAAACAACGGGGCGAAAGTAGTGGTAGCCGGTCAGAGCCGTCTTACAAACGGAGTAGCTGTGGAAGTGGAAAATAAATAAGAAATAAAAATATGAGTTTATATGCAACCGCGGTCAAGAAACCGATTACAACAGCACTTTGTTTTGTTGCGATTGTAATTATCGGTCTCTTTTCCCTGACAAGACTATCTATCGACCTCTACCCCCACATTGAAACCAACACCATCATGGTGATGACGGCGTATCCGGGGGCTAGTGCGGCCGATATTGAGACAAACGTTACGAAGATCATGGAAAACTCACTGAATACGGTGAGCGATTTGAAGAATATCACTTCTCAGTCGAAAGAAAACATGTCGCTCGTAACACTTGAATTCGAATACGGAACGGATATCGACGTAGCGACAAACGACGTGCGCGATAAAATCGACGCCGTTAAGAATGCATTGCCGGATAATGTTGAAAATCCGATTTTGTTTAAATTCGGTACCGACGATATTCCAATCGTAATCCTTTCGGTGAGTGCTGAGGAAAGCATGAATGCGCTCTATAAGATTCTCGACGACAAGGTAGCCAACCCGTTGAAACGTATCAGCGGCGTAGGTGCCGTATCGCTATCGGGTATTCCACAGCGCGAAATCAAAGTATATTGCGACCCTCAGAAGCTCGAAGCATACGGATTGTCCGTTGAAACACTTTCGAATCTGATTGCGGCAGAGAACCTGAATACACCGGGAGGAAACCTGGATATCGGTTCGCAGACTTACTCACTGCGCGTGCAAGGAGAATTCAGCGATGCAAAACAACTTGAAAACATCGTAGTGGGAGCCAAAGACGGCAAAACCATTTACTTGCGCGATGTAGCCCGTGTGGAAGATGGTCCGCAAGAACGTGCTCAGGAAGCATACGTAACCGGTATCAGTAGCGACGGCCGTAAATATACCGCCGAAAAAGGGGGGATCATCTTTATCCAGAAACAATCGGGAGCCAACTCGGTAGCCATTTCGCAGGAAGTATTGAAAAAACTACCTGATTTGGCGCGCACCCTCCCATCCGACGTTAAAATCGGGGTGGTAGTAAATACCTCAACCAATATCGAAAACACCATCAATTCGTTGTTAGAAACGATTTTGGTAACATTCATCATCGTAATGTTCGTGGTGTTGGTGTTCCTCGGAAGATGGCGTGCCACATTCATCATTATCCTGACAATTCCGATCTCACTGATCGCTTCGTTCGCTTACCTGTTGATGTCGGGCAATACGCTTAACATCATCTCGCTTTCTTCGTTAAGTATCGCGATCGGTATGGTGGTGGATGATGCCATCGTTGTATTGGAAAACGTAACCAACCACATCGAGCGCGGAAGTGAGCCAAAACAGGCAGCCATCCACGGTACGAATGAGGTGGCTATCTCTGTAATCGCATCAACATTAACCATGTTGGCCGTATTCCTTCCATTAACCATGGTGCCGGGTATGGCGGGTGTGCTTTTCGTGCAGTTGGGATGGATCGTATCCATCATCATGATCGTATCAACGATCGGAGCCTTGACGCTAACACCGATGTTATGTTCTCAGTTCCTTCGTCTGGACGGGAATAAAGGAAAACTTCACCAGCTGATCTTCGGACCGATTGAAAAAGGGTTGGACGGATTAGACGCTTTCTATGAGCGTTGTCTGAAATGGGTAGTAGGTCATCGTACGATTACGATTATCGGAGCATTCCTTATTTTCGTGGGAAGTTTGACATTGACCAAATTTATCCCAACCGAGTTCTTCCCTACGAATGACAACGGTCGTATCGGGGTAAAAATCGAACTGCCGGTTGGTACGCGTATGGAAATTGCGCGCGACCTGGCTACAAAAATCGAGAAAGAATTCGCAGCGAAATATCCCGAAATCAATGCCTCTTCGTTTACGGTAGGGCAAGCCGATACGGATAACACGTTTGCTTCTATTCAGGAAAATGGTTCGCATATCATTTCATGGAATATGAACCTTGTGAGTGTGGGAAAACGTGACCGCGGACTAACTCAGATTGTTGACTTGATGACTAAGGACCTTGCTAAATATCCGGAAATCAAGAAATACCAGGTATTGGCAGGTGGTAGCTCGGGCGGTATCGGCGGACAGGCTGCCGTAGATATTGAAATTTACGGATACGATTTCAATTCGACCGATAAATTTGCCAAAGATCTGACAAACAAATTGCTTCAGTTGAAAGGTATCGCAACGGTAACCAACTCGCGTGGCGATTACATTCCGGAATACCAGGTTGATTTCGACCGCGAAAAACTGGCTTTGAACGGCCTGAACGTAGCAACCGCATCGCAGTATCTGCGTAATCGCATCAATGGTTCGCTCTCCTCTTATTATCGTGAAGCGGGCGACGAGTACGATATCAAAGTGCGTTACGCACCCGAATTCCGCGAGAGCCTCGAGGATATCGAAAACATCCTGATCTATAACAACCAGGGACAAGGAATCCGCATCCGCGATTTGGGTACGGTAGTGGAGCGTATGACTCCTCCTACTATCGAACGCAAAAATCGTGAACGTGTAATCACGCTAAGCGCCGTATTGGCCAACGGAGCCGTGCTGGGAGAAATGGCCGGACAGGTACAACAGATTCTGCGCGACGCCGATACTCCGGCCGGAATACAAACCAGCATCGGAGGAACATTCGAAGATCAGCAAGATACGTTTAAAGATTTGATCACGCTCGGTATCATGATTATCCTGTTGGTATTTATCGTGCTTGCCGCTCAGTTCGAATCGATGACCGACCCGTTCATCATCATGTTCTCGCTGCCGTTTGCCTTTACAGGGGTATTCATCGGATTGGCACTTACCGGCACACCGCTGGGTGTAATGGCGTTGATCGGGGTGATTATGCTTGCCGGTATCGTGGTGAAGAATGGTATCGTACTGATCGACTATACGATTCTTAACCGTGAGCGCGGTATGGCGGTAACAAAAGCTGTGGTAAATGCAGGTCGCTCGCGTTTGCGCCCGGTATTGATGACTACACTGACAACCGTATTGGGTATGATTCCGATGGCAATCGGTACCGGCGAAGGGTCTGAAATGTGGCGTTCAATGGGTATGACAGTGGCTTGGGGGCTTGCCTTCTCTACACTGATTACATTGATCATCGTGCCAACCGTATATTGCGTATTTGCGAAAAACGGTATCAAACGCCGCCGTAAGGCATTTGCTAAGAAACTCAAAAAAGCATAACACAAACAGATTATAGATAAATGAAGGCAATATTCATATCATTCGACCAGGCTCACTACGAAGCAGTCCACCAGATTCTGGACCGTAGCAGCCAGCGCGGATTCACCTATTGGGAAAACGTACAGGGGCGCGGGTCAAAAACAGGTGAGCCACATTATGGCAGCCATGCGTGGCCAAGCACGAACTCTTCGATCATGACGATGGTAGAAGATTCGAAAGTGGAGCGCATATTAGAAGCACTTCATGCGCTCGATAAGAGCAAAGAAGCATTGGGGCTTCGTGCATTTGTGATGAATGTAGAACAAAGCATCTGATCAAAATAACCAACCGAAAAGGGGGCGAAAAAAATTTCGTCCCCTTTTTTTGTCCTTATTTACCGCCGAAAAATGATTACATTTGTAAAAAATAAGAACTATGCTCAATCAGGATACAATATGTGCCGTTTCTACGGCTCCCGGTGTTGGTGGCATCGCTGTAATTCGCGTAAGCGGTCCGCAAGCCATCGAAATCTGCGACAAGATTTTCCGCCCGATCAAAGAAGGCAAAGAGTTACGCAATCGCAAAGCCTACACATTAACGTATGGTCAGATCGTTAGTGAAGAGGGTGTGATCGATGATGTGGTGATGGCGCTTTTTAAAGCCCCCCACTCTTTCACAGCCGAAGATACGGTAGAGATTTCGTGCCACGGCTCCATCTACATTCAGCAGCAAATCATGCAGCAGCTTATTAAAAACGGCTGTCGCACCGCATTGGCCGGCGAGTTTACGCAACGCGCTTTCCTAAATGGCAAAATGGACCTTTCGCAAGCGGAAGCGGTAGCCGATCTGATCGCCTCCACCTCTGCCGCCACCCATAAATTGGCGATGAACCAGATGCGCGGTGCATTCAGCAACGAGCTGATTTCGCTTCGTATGGAGCTTTTGAACCTGACTTCCCTTATCGAGCTGGAACTCGACTTCAGCGAAGAGGAGGTTGAATTTGCCGATCGCCAGCAATTGCGCGACCTGGCCAATCGCATCCACAACCTGATCAGTAAACTGGCCGATTCGTTCAGTGTGGGTAACGCCATTAAAAACGGTATCCCGGTAGCCCTTGTTGGTGAAACGAACGCCGGTAAATCAACCTTACTCAACGTATTGCTACGTGAGGAACGTGCCATCGTATCCGATATCCACGGTACCACCCGCGACGTGATTGAGGACACCATCAACCTGGGCGGTCTTACGTTCCGCTTTATCGATACGGCGGGTATCCGCGACACGAAAGATACGATCGAGAGCCTCGGCATCGAGCGTACGTTCCGCAAACTGGAGCAGGCATCCATCGTATTATGGTTGATCGACTCAACTCGCCCGTTGGCCGAAATTGAAGAGCAGTCAGTAAAGGTGCTCGATAAAATCGATTCGCAAAAGGTGATTCTTGTATTTAATAAACTTGATCAGATCACTCCGGCTCAGCAGGGGGCGTTATCCTCTCTCCTACCTCAATTTGAGCGTATCTTCATCTCTGCTCGCAATGGTATCAACACCTCCGATCTTGAATCGCTTTTGGTGCAAATGGCCGCGTTACCTGAAATCAGCGCAAGCGACATCATCGTTACGAACGTACGCCACTACGAAGCGCTTGTTCATGCTCTCGCTGCTATCGACCGCGTGCGCGATGGCTTACAGATGAACATTTCGGGTGACTTCTTATCGCAGGATATCCGCGAATGTATGCACTATCTGGGTGAGATTACGGGACAGATCAATACGGATGAGATATTGGGAAATATCTTTTTGAATTTTTGTATTGGGAAGTAATTATCTTATTGGAATTACCAGCTTTTACTAGTCAAAAGTTGGTAATTCTAGTTTAGCTTAAGAGAATGTCTCAGTAATGTAACAGTTCGGCAAACTACATATTGACATTCTTCTATATGTAAGGAAGAAAAATGTCAATATGTAGTTTACCGAACCGTTAGTTACAGTGAAACAAATTGTGGAAATTGAGATTCAGCTAATTAAGGATGATCACGACCTTTGCCTTTTGCTGCCGAAGGAGGAATAGAACAGTTAGAGCCGCTTTCGGGCGCCTCCTCTAATAGATTTACAACTGCAATTAAACGTTAGCTTCAAGTAAATCAATGTCATATTTCTTTTCAAAAAAGACATCTAAGACCTTTTTATTTTGCTCGTTCATTACATACCTTTTCTCATCATCGCTCAAGTTACAGATTCCAAAATTTCGGATATAATTGCCATTAAGAGAATAATAATCTGATGAATATGGTTTGCTAGTCGTTTTGATATAATACCAAAAAAGTCTAGATTCCATAATTTTTTTTGCTATTATCATCTCTTCTTGGTTATGTCCGATAATAGCTTGCCCATTATAGAATAGTAGGTCTTCATCAGAGTTTATAATATAAGAAGGTATTTTGTCTGACATCTTGGGAAAAAACAATTTATTATGAACTCTCTCCAATGATTGTGTTCTCCCAAATGCAAACCAATTCTCATATTTACCTTTTCCTTTGTCGCGTTTAGCAAGTATAGTTCTCTTGTCTGAAAGATACTTGTACGCATTAGGAAAATTTTGCTTCATATATGTTTCAGTCAGAAGCTTCGGTTTGTCCTCATTGGTGTAAGGGAAAATTATTTTTTCCTTAACTCTATCGAAATCAACCTCTCTACTAAGTTTATTGGAGTTTATTATATCCCTGCAGATACCTTTCTCTATTTGGTATAAACTACCATTTTGTAAGTAGTAGAAATCATTGTCCTCATTTACGGGATTAAATATGTAAATGTCATTTTTGAGTGTAGCAATTCCGTGCCTTGTCTTATAGAGTTCTCCAAAGGCGATTCCAGTTGATTCTATTTTTGAAATTATCTTATTGTCTTTTAAATTCCACCCCTTCTTTGAGTCAAGTAAAGCGTAGTATACCTTATGAAAGTGATTATTTCCTTTTGGTAGTTTTTTCTGATTAGATTGATAATAATTTATATACTGCTGCTCCTTATTCTCTACAAAACAGATACAGGTATAAGTGCTTTTCGATTTGAATATTTGATATGTTCCAAAATCTATAATGCTCAGTTTTATATTTTTTTGCTTGAAATAATCTCTCAAAGCCCTTCCATTAAGGCTTTTGAAAAATGTATTCATTGTTATGAACCCCAATATGCCATTTTCTGACAGGCACTCAAACCCAATTTGAAAAAAAGGAATATACAGATCCGGATTGCCTGTTTTGCATACGGACCAATTAGATAGATTTTGTTTTACTTCATCAGCCAGATTCCGAGCACATACATAAGGGGGATTCCCTATTATAGCATCAAATCCTGC
>JAVVPN010000008.1:0-45843 GCA_036655755.1 Bacteroidales bacterium
GAATCCTTCTAAAACGGCTATCGAACTTGAGATAGCTCATGACAGCCTGATGAATTTCAAATATGGCGTTCGAGCACAACCGAAGACCATTTCGGATTATTTAATTAACGAGGAGAATGCCCCTGAAATCGGGGATGAGAAAATATATATTCCTGTAACTTACTTCAATGATAGCCGAAAGGGATACGATATTCAGTATTTTACAAAAGAGGAGGTGATTAGCGATATTCTGAAGCAATATGAGCGCTTTTTGTCTATTATATCCGATCAGTCAAATGAATTGTATATTCTGTCGAATGATTGAAATGGATTGATTGGATTCCAGCGGATGCATAGGATGGCTTTCACAATGCCCTCCTATGCATCCGCACTTATTCGCAAAATCCTTGTAGTTTAACGATTTTAGTTGACTAGTTTTAGTCTTAATGATTGAGGAAGTTGACTCGATTAAAAATTATTCTTTGGAGTTGCAAACTTTAGTAAGTGACGTGAAGTATTTTCAAATCAAGTAAAAATACCGGGTGGTTAAAAATTGATTTGGCGCTTGTCCTTTTTGGAGTGCCTTTTGTTCCCCTTGGTGTACATTTCTGCTTTTGAAGGAGCAAAAAACAGCTTCGCTCGAATCAAATACTGAGGTGCAAGCCTACTTTTAAAAAGGTAAAAGTGGGAATTATATGGATAACCATCCTGTAAGTTGCCAGAGTCTGGCAACTCATTAATTTATTGAGATGTATAGTAACACACCTTATTATGCATAGAGGAAGGGATGGTGTTGCCTTTGATAAGTATCTGAAATAATTTAAATACACATTTCCGGCTCCCTGCGTCGCGAAAAATTCTTATGCAATAATTCGGTATAAGGGGTATTGAAAATACGAGCCTCGTTGGGGCAGATTTTTACGCATGCGCAACATTTGATGCAAAGTTCGATATCGCTCTCTATTTCATCTTTTAGTGAGATGGCTTGGGTAGGGCAATAATCGATGCATGTGCCGCATTGAGTGCAAAGTTCCTCTGAAGTAATGGGTGTTGCGGGAGTGGCCGGCCCTTTCTCCGTATAAGGTCGATTGCCGGGTATTGACTGCGGAGCATTCAGATTGCCTGATTCTATTTTTTTACGGATCGATTCACCAAACTCAAATGCGATTTTCAGATCGGTGTGATCGGGGCGCCCTGCCGCCGTAGGCATTTCGGGTCGGCTATAAGAGTGCTCGCCGATGAATGCACTGGCTGCTATCGTGTTGAATCCCGCCGCATTTGCAAAGTCATAAAGCTCGATCAAAGCATCTTCATAATGGCGATTGCCATATACCGCAACAACTACAGCCGGATTTCCGTTGCCTTTCAGTGAAGCAAAGCGGGCCATTGCGGTTTTTGCAATCCGACCGGCATAAACCGGAGCGGCAATGATGACAGGCCCCTCTTTTAAGGGGCTTTCCGAAATATCGGTATAGGTAAAGTCGAGGATGTTTAATTCAGTCGCCCCCATTCCTTTGGCGATACTTTCGGCAACGAGGGCCGACGTATGGGTAGGAGAAAAGTAAATGATATTCATCTGTAAAAAGTATTAATGTTGCTATTCGGGAATTGAGTTAGATTTGTTTACAGTGTTTTGGTCAGGTGCTTTTTTAACTCCTTGGCGATATATTCATATCCTTTCTCATTGGGATGTAATCCGTCGCTGAATAAAGAGTGGTTTATGACTCCGTCATTATTTGTTAGACAATCTGTTAAATCCATGTAGCTTACGTCGGTAGCACTAAGCCGGGTTCGTAAGTTTTCATTCAGATTGGCTATTCTGCTTTCCATCCCTTTCCGGGGAAGAATGGCAGCCACACAGAGTTTTGCTGTTGGTTGACGCTGGCGAATAGCTTGTATTACATGTTGGATTCCCGTTATAATTTCTTCGTCTGAATTTATTCCAAGATTATTGGTCCCTATCATCAGAAATATGTTTTCGGCCTGATAACCATCTAATTCTCCATGATGGATGCGCCAAAGTACATTTTCTATCCGATCCCAACCAAAACCAAGGTTACGAACCTTTTTTCCTTTGAACAACTTATTCCATGATTTTATGCCTGATTGTTTGGGTGCGATCGGTTCGCCGGCCCAATAATGCGTGATGGAGTTCCCAATCATTACCACTTCGGGGGCTTGCTCTTTGTTTTGTTTCAGAATTTGTTCGTGGCGCTCGTTCCATTCATACATATCGGGTTCGCGACGTTGTTTGCAGGGTGCCAGTGTGCTTATTTTTCCGCTTTCGCGACTTAAGATTTCATTGATTTTACGGATATAACTGTCGGCATATTGTTGCATCCCTAAATCTGTTGGATGAACCCCTTCTACAGTCGCATCCAATGACAGACCTATTTCCTCTTTTGACAGGTAATAGACTTCGGGTATGCCATTGTTTTTGATTGCTTCATAAGCTTTGCGTAATTCAACATTGGCAACGTTATAAGAGGTTTCTCTGGTTTTTGATGTCAGAGCATTCGTATATCCGCCATGTTCAACCAGAAGGATGGGGGCATTGCTTTTTTCACGGAGTATATTCACCCCTTGCAGCGTTTGGTTATAAATCTGTTTCGCCGCCTCTTCGCCCGATAAATTCGGCATACAATCGATGATGTATAATTTTGCGTCGATTTCTGCGAGCAACTGAAACAATTCGGCTTCCAGTTTGCCATTACCCGAGAAGCCCATATTGATGACCGGCGATTCCAAATTACGACCTACGATATTTGTCCATGCCATACCGGGGCGTGAAGCACATGCTCCCTGTGCGATTGAGGTACCGTATATAACCAACGGCTTTTCTTCTGAAACCGGGATGAAGCTGAATTGAGCTTCGTGCGCTACGCCAATTTCCAACCATGAAACCGAGTTGTAAAGGGGCAAGAAGAGTTGATATTCATATCCTCGGTTGTGGGGCGTTTCATACGAAAGGTTGCTGTAGGTATAGGTAATCGTATCGCCAAAGTTATAGCGAGCGCCGCACCAACGTTGCTTTCCGTGGCTGTCGGTGGCATAGAGATCGACTCCCGATACCCCTGTAGCAGGCATGTGTGGCATTGAATGGGCTCCTTTGAGTACATACTTTACTTTAATTTCGGAGGCATTTGAATAGAATGAAACAGATAATCCTGCACTCTGACATGCCAAATTCCAAAGAGGAGCGCGCACTTTTTCTTTTGCGCGCTCTGGTAGTCGGTTATAAGAATCTTTTAATTCATTATGCCATGCCCGTCCTTTTACAACAGGAAAACTTTGTTGTAAAGGGTTTTCCCATTTGAATTGTGCTTGCATCGTAAGGATGCAAGCGAATAGTATTAAAATAGAGAAAATATGTTTTTTCATGTTTTGGATATATGCGTTAGGGTGGAATTTACAAATGTTGCTTAGTCGATTTTGCGGATTTCGATTTTGTCAATATCCGGAGTGAAATCGTGCTCATTGCTGATACGAATGGTGTTCATCCCTTTTTTTAGTCGGATTTCAATCTCTTTCGACCGGATGGTATTCTCGGTTCCCTCGTTTAACCCTTGCAGTGTGATCGTTTTGCCATTTACCGACAAATCAAGCTGATTATTGTTATCGCAAACATAATCCAACGTTAGTTTGTATTTACCCCCTTTTGCGCTATAAACGCGGCGCCATTCAAGCCAATTGTCTTTTTTTCCGAGCCAGCTTACTACTTTGCCTCCCGAGCCGGCTACATTGCTTCGGACGCGGGCCATCTCGATAGGGGCATTTTCGTTATCAAGCAGAATCGCACTGTATTTTTCCAACCAAGCATCTTCGGCTTCATATCGGGTTTGCTCGATGCGTTTTTCCCCCTGAGCGATATAAAATGCGGAGCCGTGAGCAGGGACTTCTACGGTTAATCGGCCGTTTACGATACTATTATTGGCATCTTCCTGTCGGGCTGCGTCACGTAATTTTATTTTACCTTTCAACAGGATATCTTTCTCAATGTCGATGGTAAAGCTTTTTGGCTGATCGCCTGCATTGTAAATGGCAAAAGCACGCTCTGTACCACCCAATTTTTTGAGGTCTTTGACCAATAAGTAAACTTCGCCTGAAACAGCCACTACGTTAGCTTGTAGGCCGAGGGGATCCTGATTTAACGAAATCAGATCTTTGTTTTTTAATAATCTGAGTGCCGATTCAGAAATAGTGGTCATATCACACCCGATTAATAGGGGCGAACTCATGATACACCACATACCGAAATGGGTTTGATCGACTACTTCACCCATGCCACGACCCACTTCGAGCATATCCATGTCGTTGTAATGGCCCTCACCGGCATAAGCCGACATATACAGATTACGGCGGATAATCTCTTTTACGCTGCCCCAATTGGGCGTGATATCGGGTGAAATGCGCCAGGAAGAACCGATATTACGTACCCAGGTGCCGGGAAATCCCCAGCGGCAGACATTGATGCGGACGTCTTTTCGCCCTACGCGGTCAATAGCCTGACGGATTTCGGTATAACGGGTTTTCTCATCCAGATCTAATTGTTCGATATTCTGCTTTTCATCTCCACCGCAGAAGTCTATTTTTATAAAGTCGAAATTAAGGTCTTTAAAGAAATAGTGGGCATCACGATCGTCTGATCCGTATAAACCTACGCCTTGGCCACAGGAATCCTTATCCCAAAAATGGCCACAGGTATTGCGTCCGGCATCCGAATAGATTCCGGCTTTGAACCCTTGTTGGTGGATATGGTCAACAACCTTGCGTAAACCTTGAGGGAATCGTACAGGATGTGTTTTTAGGGTACCGTCGGCTAGTCTTCCTCCAAAATAACCGTCATCAATATTAATATAGCGGTAGCCCGCTTCTCCTAATCCACTCTCTTTCATAGCATCGGCCTGTTCCATAATAAGGCGGTCGCTGATATTGATTCGGTATGTATTCCATGAACTCCAACCCATGGTCGGGCTTTCGATTTGAGCACTTAAATGAGGGCCTGCGCATAAAATAGATCCTAAGCATAGTGAACGGATTATTTTCATAGTCTTTAATGTGAATTTTTTTAATTAAGAAGGGTAAATATAAAGCAGATTTTACTTAAATACAAAAATAGAGAAGTCTGTGTCAGAAAATAGATATGCGCGGGTTTAGTTGTATCTTTGTATTATGACTTTTGAACAATTTAATTTTACGACACCTTTATTGCAGGCAATAAGCAATAAAGGATATACAGAGGCTACTCCGGTGCAGGAACAGGCTATCCCTTTATTAATGAATGGACGCGATGTATTGGCTTGTGCGCAGACCGGTACAGGTAAAACGGCTGCATTTTTATTGCCGATGTTGCACTCTTTGCTGACGCAACGCGGAAGGGTCGGAGTGAAGGTGCTGATTATAGCTCCCACGCGAGAGTTGGCTGTGCAGATCGGCACAGAGATAGAGCGACTGACTACAAAAACGGACATTAAATACGCAGTGATTATCGGTGGCGATTCGGTTGAGGAACAGTTGTATCTTACTGATCGGGGTGCTGATATTCTGGTTGCCACTCCGGGGCGATTGCATCATCTTCAATCGCGTAATCTGATTGATTTGCGCAGGTTGGAGTGGCTGGTTATTGATGAGGGCGACCGGATGCTGGATATGGGATTCATAGGTGTGATTCGTAAAATCGTTTCGGGCTTACCTCGTAAACGTCGTTCGGCTCTTTTTTCAGCTACATTACAACCCGATACGATTAAACTGGCAAAAGAGGTGTTGTATCGTCCGGCCAAGATTAATCTGGTGGAGGAAAAGCCGGATTTGTCTTTGATCAGACAATCTGCTTATTATGTAGATAAGCAGAATAAGCTGAATTTATTGATTTATCTGCTGAAGCAGGATCAGGTGAAGTCGGCGCTTATTTTTGTTCGTACTAAGCAGGATGCAGAGAAACTGGCGGATGAGTTGATTAAAGCGGGATTCTCTGCCTCTGCTCTTCATGGAAACAAGGAACAGGAGGAGCGCCACCGTGCTTTTCGTAATTTCACAACCGGACAGACCGATTTACTGGTGGCTACCGATTTGGCTGCTCGGGGGATCGATGTGGCAGATCTGGCTTATGTGTTCAATTATGATTTGCCGAACGAACCCGAAACATATTTACACCGAATCGGACGTACGGGGCGTGCCGGTAAGGAGGGTACGGCGATATCTTTGTGTTCGAATGCGGAACTTCGATTTTTAAAACCTATCCGGAAATTGGTGGGGAAAAACAGCATTGCAATTATTGAGCAGCATCCGTTTTCGTACGCTCCTCGTAAAAAAACGGAGGAAAATGCAGAGAAATAAACTATTGTTCGTAATTTTGCGAACAATAGTTTTTGACAAATAATTCAGATGCCCCATTTGGAATATAGATGGGGCACCGATTCTGAACGTTGAAAATTAAATTATATAGAATGAGTGATCAAAAGAAATATACCGAGGAGCAAATTAAAATAGCGCAGATTGCAAAAGTATTGGGACATCCGGCTAGGATTGCGATACTCGAATATCTGGCTTCTTTGAATCATTGCTATTTTGGTGATATTCACGATGAATTACCTATTTCGAAGGCAACTGTTTCTCAGCATTTGAAAGAATTGCGCGAAGCAGGTCTGATACAAGGTGAAATAGAACCCCCTAAAGTAAAATACTGTTTGAACAAGGAGAACTGGGAATATGCAAGAAAGGTATTTTCCTCTTTTTTTGTGGGTTTGAAATGTGGAAAGGGTGGCTGTTAAAAATTTTTGTACTTATTGTTCGTTGTTTTGCGAACAACGAATTATTATTAATCAAATAAATATACAGATATGGAAATTATCGTTTTAGGGACAGGTTGTGCCGGATGCAAAAACCTGTATAATGCAGTTGAAAAAGCAATTGAAGAATTGGGTTTGCAGGCGAATCTTAAAAAGGAGGAAGATTTGATGAAAATTATGGAGTATAATGTAATGCGGATGCCGGCTCTTGTTGTTGATGGAAAAGTTATCTCATCGGGTAAGAGTTTAGGTGTAAAAGACGTGAAGGAATTACTGGCTAAATAACTCCTAATATTAAAAAAATCTATACAAATGAAGACGAACTTATTGATTATAGCGACAGTGCTGTTTTCTCTCTTTTCATGCTCTTCCGGAAATAAAAATAATACGGATCCGGTTTCCGTTTCGGGTTCTCCTGAAAAAGATCATGTAGAGGTGCTCTATTTTCATGGCAAGCAAAGATGTATCACTTGCAATGCAATCGAGAATCTGACAAGAGAGGTGCTAAATGAAAATTTTGCGGATGAACTGGCCGACGGGTCGCTTGAATTCAGAGTAATCGATATCTCTGAGCCTCAAAATGAAGCAATCGTGGATAAATACGAAGTAACCTGGGCATCTCTTTTTCTGAATAAATGGAAAGACGCAGAGGAAACAACGGAGAATATGACTGACTTTGGGTTTTCTTATGCGAAATCATCGCCGGATGTTTTTAAAGAGGGTATAAAAGAAAATGTAGCAAATCTGTTGAAGTAATCATGATGGAGTTTTTACAGACATTGCTGGATAATAGCTCAATTCCTTTGGTCACCGCATTCCTTCTGGGCTTACTGACTGCCGTAAGTCCGTGTCCGTTGGCTACCAACATTACTGCAATCGGGTTTATCAGTAAGGATATAGAGAGTCGTCATAAAGTATTTATGAACGGACTGTTTTATACATTCGGACGTATTATAAGTTATAGCCTATTAGGGGCTTTTCTTATTTCGCTTTTGCGGGAGGGTGCGAGCATGTATGGCGTTCAGAAAACGATAAGCAGATATGGCGAAATGGTTATCTCGCCGGCTTTGATTCTTATAGGTGTCTATATGCTGGATATTATTAAGATTAAGTTGCCGAAGATAAATCTGGGAGGAAATTATAATGTCAATCCCCGAAAGAACGGGTGGGGCGCATTATTATTGGGCGTTTTATTTGCTCTGGCTTTTTGCCCATCGAGTGGAATTTTTTTCTTCGGGATGTTGATTCCCTTGTCGGCGGCCGAAACGGGAGGATATTTATTGCCAATGGTGTTTGCGGTTGCAACGGCACTCCCGGTTATTATCGTCGCATGGATTCTGGCTTATAGTGTTTCGGAGTTAGGCAAGTTTTATGACAGAATTCAGAAGTTTGAGAAATGGTTTCGTAAAATAATTGCTGTGACTTTTATACTTGTAGGAGTTTACTACGGATATGTTTATTATTTATAAATTGATTATATACAAATGAGAAAGATTTTAATTCTGTGTACAGGAAATAGTTGTCGCAGCCAAATGGCTCATGGGTGGCTTCAATCTTTTGATAAGGATCTTTATGTAAGATCGGCCGGAACCAAAGCTGCCGGAAGTCTGAATGCAGGTGCGGTTGAAGTGATGGCCGAAGCAGGTATTGATATCAGTAATCATACTTCCGATTCGGTAGAGAAATATCTCAATGAAGAGTGGGATTATGTTATTACGGTATGTGGGGGAGCCAATGAAACATGCCCTGCGTTTACGGGGGACGTAAAACATCGAATTCATATGGGGTTCGACGATCCGTCGCATGTTGAAGGAACCCCCGAATATGTACATAGCGAATTTGTTCGTGTACGGGATGAAATTAAAGAGGGATTTTATAAGTTCTATCAGGATATCATATGATTCAGAAATTTGCAGACTGGCTTGTGTATGAGCTCTTCTCATTAAGCGCGACAAGTCATTTAGGAATGGCTTTAAATTTCTTCTTTTATGATACAATAAAGATTATTATCTTACTGTTTCTGATTAGCTTTTTAATGGGTATAATCAATGCCTATTTCCCGATAGACAGGTTGAGGAATTTTCTGAATACACGAAAATTGTATGGTTTTGAATATGTGTTGGCATCTGTTTTCGGAGCTATCACCCCGTTTTGCTCTTGCTCGTCGATTCCTCTTTTTATCGGTTTTGTAAAAGGCGGAATACCGCTGGGTGTTACTTTTTCATTTCTTATCACTTCGCCATTGGTAAATGAAGTGGCGATTGCACTGTTTCTGGGGACCTTCGGATTAAAGATAACGTTAATTTATGCGATAAGCGGTATCGTTTTGGGCATTGTTGGAGGTTGGTTTTTAGGTCGCTTTCAATTAGAACGTTATTTGAGTCCATGGGTTTTAAAAATCCAGCGGGAAAGTGTGAGCGAGACGCAAGAATGGGAAGCCGAGCAATTACCTTTTATAAAAAGACTTCCCTTCATCGCAAAAGATGCCTGGGGAATTGTAAAAGGTGTGTTTCTTTATATAGTGATCGGGATAGCAATAGGTGCAGCCATACATGGCTATGTGCCGGAAGGATTTTTTGCTAAATATCTTTCTGGAGATAATGTATTTGCAGTTCCTCTAGCTGTTATATTTGCTGTTCCAATGTATGCGAATGCTGCCGGTATCGTGCCGGTTATTCAAGTTCTCGTGGCAAAAGGAGTATCCTTGGGTACGGCAATTGCTTTTATGATGGCAGTGGTAGGGCTCTCTTTACCAGAGGCAACGATGCTGAAAAAAGTAATGACCTGGCGATTAATCGCAATCTTTTTTGGTACGGTTGCTGCATTCATTATTTTTTCGGGTTATCTTTTCAATATTCTCTTATAGCATCTATAAAGTTGTAAAATAGAGGAAAAGCCATTCATTCGACTAATTTTAAAGTCGGGTGAATGGCTTTTCCTGTTTTCAGAAGGATGAATGTCAATTCTGAAAAAAATATCGCAATTAATAAATATTTATTTAAAAAATTATCGTTATTTTTTGGCACATAAATAATTACCGGATTGTAGGTTGTAAAAGCATCTGCCATTTATGTCGGATTGGTTGTTGATAGAGATGGGTAATTATGATATTTCTTTAACTTTTTAGAACCAACACTACATGGAAAATTTAAACACAGCCTTGATGCTGCTCGGAGTAGGTATGGGAACAGTGTTCTTCATTCTGCTTTTCATCATTTATTTTAGTAAAGGACTTATTTTATTCATCAATAAGTTTTTTCCGGAAGTCATTTTGCAAAAAAGCAATGCCACTGATCCGGCAAATCTAAGACCCGACGATATTCCGCAACAAGTAACAACGATTATTCAAAAGGCGGTGAAAAGTGCTATTAAAGGGGTGAAAATAACAAACATCACAAAAATCAAATAAATCTATCCGGAAAACATGGCAAGAGAAATTAAATTCAGTCTGGTATATAGAGATATGTGGCAGTCTGCAGGGAAATATGTGCCTCGTGTTGATCAGTTGATCCGCGTTGCGCCCGAGATTATCAAAATGGGGTGCTTTGCCCGTGTAGAAACAAACGGAGGAGGATTCGAACAGGTAAACCTCCTTTTCGGGGAAAACCCCAATAATGCGGTTCGTCAGTGGACTGAGCCTTTTCAGAAAGCGGGCATTCAAACCCATATGCTCGACCGCGGTTTAAATGGTATCAGAATGAGCCCGGTGCCGAAAGATGTACGCCAGCTGTTTTACAAGGTAAAGAAAGCGCAGGGAACCGATATTGCGCGGACTTTCTGCGGACTAAATGATACGCGTAACATTATTCCGTCGATTCAATATGCAAAAGATGCCGGTATGATTTCGCAGGCATGTCTTAGTATCACGTTTTCACCCGTACATACCGTAGAATATTATACCAATATGGCTTACGAGCTGATTGAAGCGGGTGCTGATGAAATATGTCTGAAAGATATGGCCGGAATAGGGCGTCCGGAATCATTAGGGAAAATAGTGCATGCCATTAAGGAAAAATACCCGGAAATTCCGATTCAATACCATTCTCATGCCGGCCCCGGCTTTTCAGTTGCATCAATACTCGAAGTTTGTAAGGCGGGTTGTGATTATATCGACGTGGGTATGGAGCCATTATCTTGGGGAACAGGACATGCCGATTTGCTTACCGTACAGGCAATGTTGAAGGATGCCGGATTTAAAGTGCCGGAAATAAACATGGATGCGTATATGAAGGTACGTTCCCTCACTCAGGAATTTATTGACGATTTCTTGGGCGAATATATCAGCCCGAAAAACAGACTGATGAATTCGCTGTTGATCGGTCCCGGTTTACCGGGCGGAATGATGGGAAGTTTGATGGCCGATCTTGAAAGCAATCTGGAAAGTATAAACCGTTATCTTGAAAAAAACGGGAAAGATCCGATAACGCAAGATGATCTGCTGATCCGGCTTTTTGATGAAGTTGCCTATGTATGGCCCCGGGTAGGATATCCTCCGTTGGTAACTCCATTCAGTCAGTATGTAAAGAATCTGGCCTTAATGAATGTTTCGCAAATGTTGAAAGGACGTGAGCGCTGGAGTATGATTGCGGATGATATCTGGGATATGATACTGGGTAAGGCGGGACGCTTGCCGGGGACATTGGCCCCCGAAATTATTGCGTTGGCAAAAGAGCAGGGACGCGAGTTTTTTACCGGTAATCCGCAAGATTCGTATCCGGACGCGCTTGCGCAATATCGTGAAAAGATGACTGAAAAGAACTGGGCGATCGGCCAGGACGAAGAAGAGTTATTTGAGTATGCCATGCATCCGGCGCAATATGAGGCGTATAAATCAGGAAAGGCAAAAGCCGATTTCGAAGCGGATCTGGCAAAAAGAAAAGCGGAGAAAGAGGTGAAAACGGGAGGTGGTGAAATACAGCCTCAAAGTATTATCGTCGAGCTGAATGGTGAAAAATATAAGGTAGATATCGCTCCCGATACAGGCGATGTCGAAGTAGTGGCAGATAATAATCAGCCAGATGTCAATCCGCTTTCGGGTGTGGATGTTACTGAAGTAGGATCACCACTTGAAGGAGTTTTCTTCCTGACAAAAGGAACCGAACAAGCTGTAAAAGTGGGCGATCAAGTGAAGAAAGGGGATACGTTGTGCTATATTGAGGCCATGAAAACATACAACGCCATTATGTCGCCGATAGCAGGAACAGTAATCTGGATCGGGCCGAATAACGGAGATAAGGTATATGAGGATGATATTCTGATTAAATTGAAGTAATGCCATGAATATATTTGAAAATTTATATCAGATGACGGCTTTCAGCAATATGGTGGAAAATCCGGTTTTTCTGATCATGTACCTGATTGCGTTTGTTTTTCTGTATCTGGGAATCAAGAAGAATTATGAGCCGTTGCTGTTAGTGCCGATCGCTTTTGGTATTTTATTGGCTAATTTCCCCGGTGGTGGGATGGCCGTGATTCAATCTACTCCCGAAAATGGAATAATGGATAAGACGCTGCTTCAGATTGCTCATGATCATGGAATTATGAATCTGATCTATTATGCGTTGATTAAAACCGGTTTTTTACCTCCGATTATCTTCATGGGAGTAGGGGCATTGACCGATTTCGGACCCTTATTACGCAACTTGCGGCTTGCCATTTTCGGAGCGGCTGCTCAGGTGGGTATTTTTTCGGTATTGCTGGTAGCGGTGATGCTTGGCTTTACCACAAAAGAAGCCGCCTCTTTGGGTATCATCGGTGGAGCTGACGGGCCAACCGCTATTTTTACTACGATTATCCTGGCGCCCCATTTGTTAGGGCCGATTGCTATCGCGGCATATTCGTATATGGCGCTTGTGCCGGTGATTATCCCGATGGTCGTGAATCTGCTGTGCACTAAAAAAGAATTGTGCATCAATATGAAGCAACAGGAAAAACAGTACCCGTCAAAAACAGAAATCAAAAACATTCGTGTGGCTAAACTGATTTTTCCCATTGCGGTAGGAACGGTGGTAGCGCTTATCGTACCATCTTCTGTGCCGTTAATCGGTATGTTGATGTTTGGTAATCTGATTAAAGAGATCGGATCGGCTACAATTCGTCTTTCGGATGCAGCTACCGGGGCAATCATGAATAGTGCTACGATTTTTCTTGGATTATCGGTAGGAGCAACGATGACGGCCGAAGCATTTCTTGATTGGAAAACGATAGGTATCGTAGTGGGGGGCTTCCTCGCTTTTGCTGTATCGATAGCAGGTGGTATCTGTTTTGTGAAAGTTGTAAATCTGTTTTCTAAGAAGAAGATCAACCCGCTTATCGGTGCGACCGGATTGAGTGCGGTACCCATGGCTTCGCGTGTAGCAAATGAGATTGCGGTGAAGCATGATCCGAGCAATCATCTTTTGCAATATGCAATGTCGAGTAATATCGCGGGAGTAATTGGTTCGGCTGTAGCGGCCGGTGTATTAATTTCGTTTTTATCCGGAACTTAATGTTATTAATAGAGGATTTGTAAACTCAAAAAAACTCCTGTTATCGGATGGTAACAGGAGTTTTTTTGCTAAATAGCATAAAATTATAGAAAGGAACGATTCTGAATATATCGATTACCTTCACAAATAGAAATCTATTAAAAAATTAAATAGCATGTTCAAAGCATATCGTACGCATGAAGTTGACGGAAAGTTTAAATCAGAGATCGTCTTATTGGATGACGAAAAACTTTCTGAAGGAGAGGTTATTATAAAAGTAGCTTTTTCCGGGATAAATTATAAAGACTACCTTTCTTCACAGGGAAATAAGGGGGTGACCAAACAGTATCCTCATACGCCCGGTATTGATGCTGCGGGAGTGGTGGTGAAAGATCGCACCCAAACATTTCAACCCGGCGAAGAGGTGGTTGTTATGGGCTACGATCTTGGGATGAATACAGATGGTGGTTTTGCCGAATATATTGCTGTGCCTGCGGCCTGGGTATTGCGCAAACCCGGACGTTTTACACTGAAAGAAACCATGCAGATCGGTACGAGTGGATTTACGGCAGGTCTTGGTATTTCTAAAATATTGCAAATGGGAGCACAGCCCGAGGACGGTCCCATCGTAGTGAGCGGTGCAACCGGGGGTGTCGGGGTATATGCGGTGCAGATGCTTAGTAAACTCGGATTTGAAGTATGGGCAGTTACCGGTAAGAAAGATGCCGTATCCTTATTGTCTGATTTAGGAGCCGCCAAGGTGATTGGGCGTGAAGATATTATGGCTCCTCACGAAAAGCCATTGTTGCGTCCCAGATGGGCCGGGGCATTCGATACGGTTGGTGGTGAAACACTGGTGTCGTTGCTGAAACAGTGTCAAAAATCAGGTTCGGTTGCCACATGTGGAAATGTAGGGGGCTTGAAATTAGAGATGACGGTTTTACCTTTTATCCTGAACGGAATCAATTTGTTAGGAATCAATGCGGCGGATACGCCTATGAAAGAGCGTGAACAGGTATGGACGTTACTTGAGCAGATTGCTGATCCGGAATTAACAGCCAAAACCGGAAAAGAGATCTCTCTTGAGGAGGTTTCGGATGCCCTTGCTTCTATGGGTAACCAGCAGCATACAGGGCGTTTCCTGATACAGATATAATCAAATTCTTCTGTTGGCAAAGCAAAATATTTCAAGACACTCTCCGTCGATATTGGATAGAAGTTTCCTATATTTGTTTTTATAAAGCTAACTAAATTTATTTATAACCATCATGGGATTGCAACAAGATATTCAACTGCTTCAGTTGGAGTATAAAAAGGCAAAACGATGTGCTGATTTTCTGGCAAAACGAATCACGTTTGAAGAAGTTGGCATTGATTCTGTAAAAAATGCACTCGATGCGGCTCAATATATTTTCCGTTTCAATAGTCGGGTAGACCGATTGATTGATCAAATGTATGAAAGTTGTGAAAATCGGTTTATGATTGACCGTGTACGACTCATGAAGATTATGAAGAGCAGTTCACCCAGCCGAAATCTATAAATCGGCCGGATAAACTACTCCTAATTGACGTCGGATCTCATCCAATACTTCCATTACGATACGCGAATTAGTCAATGAATTGATGGCTGATTCGCGTTCGTCGTTTACAATTGTATCAATAAATGCGGCAACTTCGTAATAATATTCATCTTTATCCCGAATCAGAGACAAATCTTCCGGAGCTTCACTTCCCCGAGCTCTGTATGATACCGTCGAAATCGTATTGATACGATCGAGCGTCAATGTACCTTCTTCGCCTTGTATTTCGGTGGGCAGATATGAATCTGCTATTTTTGAATAAATGATTTCGGCCCGCATATCCTCATATTCGAATATAACTGATCCACATCCGTCTGCCCCGGTCGAAAGTAATACTCCGGATGCCTGAATACGGTTTGGTTTTCCAAACAAAACTACCATAGGATAAATGGTGTAAACACCGATATCCATTAGTGCGCCATTTGATAATTCGGGACGGAAAGCATTTAATATGATGCCCTCTTTAAATTTATCGTAACGAGAAGAATATTGGCAATAGGATGAAAAATAGTTGCGTACTTTCCCTATTCGGGGCAGATTCTTGATAACCTGTTTGAAATTGGGGGTAAGCGTGGGTTTCATGGCTTCCATTAAAACAACTTTGTGCTTCCGGGCAGCCCGCATCATCGCATCAGCCTCATGCAAGTTGGATGCAAGGGGTTTTTCGCACAATACATGAATCCCATATTTCATAAAAAGAAGCGATAGGGGACAATGTAAGGCATTCGGCGATGCAATATAAACCGCATCGATCGTACCTGACGCTGCCATCTCTTCGGGCGAAGTGAATATATGAGGAATATGATGCTTGTCTGCAAACGTTTTGCCTGTTTCTTCTGAGCGCGAACATACTGCGGCCGCCCGAAATCGGGTATCCTGACTGCCGCCTGTGATAACCCAGTCTGAAATAAAATTTGTACCTACAATCCCAAAACGAATAATCCCGGTTTTTTCCATATCCTATTATTTACAGGTTTCCCACAAAAATAGGAGGAAAAAACATTATTCAACACTTTCTTCCATAAATTGATTATCCAACCCCGTTTTTTGAACTTCTTCACTCACTTTTACCGATGAAATGGCATTGGCAACTCTGATAATAACAGATGTCATGATAAATGCATAAAGCGCTACCAACGCGGCGCCGAAAAGTTGTATAAAAAACTGGTGTACCCCGCCGCTTACCTCATTTACTCTGCCAATGGCGAAAATCCCGATCATTAAGGTGCCGGAGAATCCTCCCATACCGTGTACACCCCATACACCCAATGCATCGTCCCATCCCATTTTACGGACAAACATCAAACTGAAATAGCATACGACGGCACCAATAATGCCGATCAGTGTAGCAGATTCGGGCAGTACATATCCCGCACATGGAGTAATCGTGGCAAGCCCTGCGACCGCTCCGGTAATAAGTTCGATGATTGAAAATCGTTTTTTACGTTGATAATCAATAATTATCCACGTAATCATCGCCAACCCGGCTGCGATTCCCGTATTTGTAAATGCGATAGCTGCTTCCTGACCACCGGCCAATGCACCTCCTGAATTAAAACCAAACCAGCCAAACAACAAAAATGCCGCTCCGATAAGCATCATATTGATATTTCCGAAATTGCGTTTAGGTATTACAGCTCTTTTCCCAAGATACAAAATAGCAGCCAGTGCGCCGAATGCAGCGGATACATGGATTACCGTACCTCCCGCATAATCAACGAATCCTATTTTATGAAGGAATCCTCCGCCCCATACCCAATGGGCAACCGGGAAATAAATAAGGATAATCCATGGAATCATTATGCGTAACCAACCCAATATATTTACACGCGAAGCAAAAGCCCCTGTCATCAGTGGCGGTGTAATGATGGCAAACATAAGTTGATACATGAAAAACATCAGGAACGGAATTTTTGATCCGTAATTCGGATTAACGGAAAAATCAACTCCATGCAATAACATATAATCTACCGGATTTCCGATTACGCCTCCGATATCCGAACCGAATACCAGCGAAAATCCACCCAATACCCATAAAACCGTTACGATTCCAATTGTCAGAAACGTATACATCATCATTGTTAATGAGTTCTTTCTGGCAACCAATCCACCATAGAAAAAGGCTAGCCCGGGAATCATCAAATATACCAGAACGGTGGCGATCACCATGAACGCTACATCTCCGTTATTAATCACACCTGTTAAGTTCATAATCAGAAATATTTTAAAAAAGAACAGCAAACGTTCCCTTTAAGTTTGGTTTTGAGTAAGAATAAGTGTTCTTTTTGTGATTGTCCGTGAGTAACCCGATGGTCGTCCGCGGAGAACACGAACGCCGCCCACGGGCAACCTGATTGTTGGTCCGTGGGCGGCGTTCGTGTTCTTCGTGAGTGATCGTTGAATTCTTCACGGACGACGTTCTGATTACTCGTGAACTATCGTATACAGAGAGGTCATGAAAACAGCAGAGTGTTATTTTCGGGAAAACACATCCTTTATGTCTGATACAAAATTATAATGGATCTCTTCGATTACATGTTGGATAGGTTCTATTAAAGAGTGTGACGGATTCGTTGGCACCAATATCTTTAAACCGGCGGGGATGGTTTTTACCGTAATTTCTTTTCCCATCATGATCGGCTCTCCATCTACATGCATGACCTCCTCTTTTTCCAGAATAATTTTAACTGATTTATCCCGGAAAGTCTGGATTTTGCTGTTTTTTGATAATTGTTTGGTAAATAGCTGAACAGACAATACCGGAGCCTCTAAATGATTGAAAGGACGTAATACGGTAATATCCATTAAGCCGTCTTGCATATTGGCTCCAGGTGCGATATACGCATTGTTTCCATATTGAGAAGCATTGGCACAAGCAACCAGAAATGCTTTTTCCACTACAGTACCCTCTTCAGAGATAATTTTATAATGACGTGGTTCGTAACGGAGGTATTCAGCCAGTACGTTTTTAATGTAAGTCAGGCTGCCCCGGTGTTTATCTTCGGCAAACTTTTTACTGATCCATGCATCGAATCCAAGTCCTGCCGTGCAGAAGAAAATATGATCGTTCGCTTTGCAATAATCGATGGCAATTACATTCTCTTCATTTACGATTCTGAGTGCTTTAGATGTTTCGAGTGGTATCTCAAGATGGCGAGCCAACCCGTTGCCGGAGCCAAGGGGAATAATGCCTAAAGCTGTTTCAGAATGAATCAATGCTTTTGCTGTTTCATTAATAGTTCCATCTCCACCGATAGCCAATACGTAATCAATTTTATCAATTACAGCCTGACTCGCAATTTCAGTAGCATGCCCCGCATATTCAGTAAAAACTATCTTTATATCGAATTTATCCGAATCAATTTGTTCCCGGATAAGGGTTGGAAGATTATCCTTCGGACGAATGCCGGAAATTGGATTAATGATAGCGACAATTTTTTTCTTTTCGGTATTCATTCGTTATGTTTTGAAAAAAGTATTGCAAAAGTAATTGAAATTCCGTTCACACCGATTCCAGATGCAATATTTATTAATCAGAAGAAAATTAGACCTTTTCAAGCGAATAACAGAACAAAAAAATGGGGGATAAATAATTAATAAAAAGATAAAAATAACTATGTTTGCAATTCGTTAACAAAAGCCTGTTTTCATCAACGAAAAGAGGGTTGTTATGCATTTTTAACAACATTCCAATAGTATAAAGCTCTTTTTTCCAAATTGAAATTGTTTTGAGCTTATGAGTTTTATCTGCAGAAACAGACGGGATGATAAGACAGAAGAGAATGCAAAAACTCGTTTGTAAACATTAGTAATTATATTCAAATGAAATTACTTCAAGCAAAATTGGCGAAATACGATGCTCCTCAGGTTGCTAAGGCAGCAGGAGTGTATCCGTATTTCCGGATGATCGAAAGTGATCAGGATACAGAAGTCTATATTGACGGAAAAAAAGTGTTGATGTTTGGTTCAAACTCGTACCTAGGCTTGACAAACCATCCAAAGGTAAAGGAAGCGGCTATAGAGGCTACTCGTAAATATGGTACAGGATGTGCCGGTTCACGTTTCCTGAATGGAACACTTGATATCCATGTAGAGTTAGAGAATAAATTAGCTAAGTTTGTCGGAAAAGAGGAAGCTATCATTTATTCTACCGGTTTTCAGGTAAACCTTGGAGTTGTTTCTTGTCTGACAGGTCGTGAAGATTATATTATCTGGGATGAATACGACCATGCTTCTATTATTGAAGGACGTCGCTTATCGTTTTCGCGCTCACTTAAATTCAAACATAACAATATGGAATCCCTTGAGAAAGTGTTGAAGGGATGTGAGCCGGATAAGGTGAAGTTGATAGTGGTAGATGGTATCTTCAGTATGGAAGGGGATGTTGCTCCGCTTGATAAGATTGTTGAATTGGCTAAGAAATACAATGCCAATATCATGGTGGATGAAGCGCATGGATTTGGTGTACTGGGAGATCATGGCCGTGGTGTATGTAATCATTACGGTGTGACAGACGATATCGATTTGATTATGGGTACATTTTCAAAATCATTTGCTTCGTTGGGAGGTTTCATCGCAACAGACTCTATTACGGCAAATTGGCTGCGTCATAATTCTCGTTCTTATATATTCTCTGCTTCTGCCACACCGGGGGCTATCGGAGCTGCTAATGCTGCGCTTGATATCATGATGAGTGAACCAGAACGGCAGAAACATTTGTGGGATATAACAAACTATGCGTTAGACGGATTCCGGGCGTTGGGTTGTGAAATCGGTCACACTTCTACTCCGATTATTCCGCTTTATGTAAGAAATAATGAAAAAACCTTCCTAGTAACCCGTATGTTGCTTGATGAGGGTGTTTTTGTTAATCCTGTAGTTTCTCCGGCGGTAGCACCTGATAGCACGTTGATACGTTTCTCGTTGATGGCTACGCATACGAAAGAGCAGGTGGATTTTGCGCTTGAAAAAATCGGAAAATGTTTTAAGCAGCTAGAAATCATTGAGTAATCTACTCTTTTTTAAGAAGAACAGTATTCCGAAATAATCTCTTTTCATACAAAAGAGTTATTCTAAAATAGTATCTTATGCTTCGGGCGAATAGTATTCGTTTTCCAAATATCTGTAGCAGATTTTGTAAAACGAATACTATTCGCCCGAATTTTTTTATACTTGTACTACCTAAGTAATATGGAAATTTACTTTATTGGATAATTATTTATTGATAATCGATAAAAATATAGACTTATCGATAAATATTATAATTAATATGTATATATTTGTATTTGTGAAGTTACTTAAATTTTAATAAACCTATAGATGGCGCATTTGCACCTATATTTAAAAAATAAATTATATACAAATGAAAAGAATCTTTAGAAAAGCATTCTGGCTGATTATCGGATTTGCTCCGGTAACAGCGTTTGCTCAACAATTGCCGCAGATGCCACTTGACCCCGGCGTACGATATGGTCAGTTGGAAAACGGATTGACCTATTATATCCGTCACAATGAATTGCCTAAGGATCGTGCAGAATTTTATATTGCACAGAAAGTAGGTTCAGTTCTTGAAGAGGATAACCAGCGAGGGTTGGCTCACTTTCTTGAGCATATGGCTTTTAACGGGACTAAGAATTTTCCCGGAAAAAGCATGTTGAATTATCTTGAACAAAACGGAGTTAAGTTTGGTACGAATGTAAACGCTTATACTTCGATTGATGAAACGGTTTACAACCTGTCGAATGTACCCACAACCAATCTTAATCTTGTAGATTCATGTCTGCTGATTCTGCACGACTGGTCGGGATTTATTTCGCTGGAAGAAAAAGAGATCGATAGTGAACGTGCGGTAATTCATGAAGAATGGCGTACGCGTTCGAATCCATTCCTGCGTATGTATGAAAATATCATCCTGCCAACGCTTTATCCGAATAACCGTTATGGGGTACGTATGCCGATCGGAACGATGGAAGTCGTTGATAATTTCCCATATCAGGCACTGCGTGATTACTATCATAAATGGTATCGTCCGGATTTGCAGGGTATCATTATCGTAGGGGATGTAGACGTTGATGCTGTTGAAAAACGAATCAAAGAGATGTGGCAGGATATTCCTAAACCGGTAGATCCGGCAGAGCGTGTATTCTTTGCTGTTGAGGATAATAAAGAGCCATTAGTAGCTGTTGCGTCTGATAAAGAAGCTCCGCGTAATATTATGTCAGTGATGTTTAAACATGATCCGCTTCCAGCTGAGCAGAAAAATACTCAGATCGGCATGTTGATGGCTGTAATCAATGATATGATCGGCACAATGCTGAACAACCGCTATGAAGAATTGACTCAGAAGGCAGATGCACCGTTTATGGGGGCAAGCGGCGAATATGGCGAATACATTTTTGCTCAGACGAAGGACGCGTTTTCATTGAATCTGATGTTTAAAGAGGGTGAATGGAAAGCTGGTTTGGACGCGTTGATCGCAGTTGCAAATAGTGCGAAAGAATTTGGTTTTACTGCCTCTGAATATGAGCGTGCCAAAGCTGAGTTGTTGAGTCAGTTGGAAAATGCGTATAACGAAAAAGACAAAGTGAAAAATCAGCAATATGTAACAGAGTATCTGGGACATTTCTTAAAAGCTGAACCGACACCGGGCATTGATATGGAATATATGATGCTTTCTCAGGTATTGCCCCAGTTGCCGTTAGAGCAGATCAATGCAATTATGAAGCAATACATTACTCCTGAAAATGTGGCTATCATGATGATGGGAGTGGAGAAAGATGGCATGGCATTCCCAACAAAAGATGATGTGCTTGAAGCCTTTAATAAGGCAAACGCAGTAGCTGCGGTTGCTTATGAAGATAAAGTAAGCAATGAGCCTTTGTTGTCGCAGCTTCCGAAAGCCGGAAAAGTGAAAAAAACAGGTGAAGGTAATTACGGCACAACTGTATGGACTCTTTCGAATGGAGCAAAAGTAATTTTTAAACCAACCGATTTCAAAAAAGACCAAATTGTGATGACTGCATTTAGTGCAGGGGGGACTTCGTTGTTGCCACAAGCAGATTTGATTAATTCGAAAGTGATTGATGATGTTATCGGATTGAGCGGTGTGGGAGCCTTTAGCGCTACCGAGTTGAATAAGGCTCTTGCTGGTAAACGTGTAAGCGTAGCTCCTTATATCGGAGGTATTAGTGAAGGTATTCAGGCGAATTGCGCTCCGAAGGATTTTGAAACAATGTTGCAGCTTTCATATTTATATTTTACGGCTCAACGTAAAGATGAAGATGCATTCCAGGCTTGGAAAAAACGTACGGCAACAATGCTTGATAATATGGGTAGCAATCCGCAGGTTGTATTCAGCGACTCTTTAACGGCTACCATGTATGCGCACCATCCGGCTAAAAAACGTATCGTAACTGAAGATCTAGAGAAGATTGACTACAATCGTATTCTGGATATTCAAAAAGAGCGTTTCGCGAATGCCGGTGATTTTACATTTGTGTTTGTCGGAAATATTAATCCGGAGGAAGTGAAGCCGATGGTTGAGCAATATATCGCTTCATTGCCGGCTAAAGGGAAGAAAGAAACATTTAAAAAGGTAGAGCCGCTTTTGGCTGAAGGTGTAATTTCTAACCGCTTTACCACTCCGATGGCTACGCCAAAGGTTTCTGTTTATAATATCTTGTCGGGTACGGTTGATTTTAATCTTGAAAACAACTTGAAAATGACAATGTTGAAACAGATTATGGATATTGTTTATACTGAAACAATCCGTGAGCAAGAGGGTGGTACATACGGTGTAGGTACTCAGGGTTCATTGAAGATTAATCCGAAAGGACAGTTTATGTTCTTATATGGCTTTGATACAGGCGAAGAAAAACGTGAGCGTCTTGAAAAACGTGCTTACGAAGAGTTGGCCTTGATTGCCGAAAATGGTCCGAAAGCTGAAGTTTTCAATAAGGTAAAAGAATATCTGTTGAAGAAAAATGCTGAAGAAGTGATGGAGAATAGCTATTGGATGGACGTGATTTCTATGAAAGAGCGTTTTAATCATGATGGATATACAGGCTACAGTGATATTGTAAATAGCCTGACTCCGGATGCAATCCGCGACTTTGCCGCACAGATTCTGAAATCAGGAAATCGTATTGAGGTTGTTTGTACAGGGGTACAGCAAAATTAATCAGAGTATATAAAACGAAAAAAGGTGATTCTATCCGGAATCACCTTTTTTTGTTTTATATCGTGAGTTTCTTGTTTTATCCTAAAATCCAGTGTACTACCGGAATAGCGATAGAGGTCATGATACCCATTAATCCGATAGAAAGGCCGCTAATAGCACCTTCGAGTGCACCTATTTCCATTGCTTTGGCTGTGCCCAACCCGTGAGCTGCTGCGCCCATCGATAATCCTTTTGCAATCGGACTTTTGATGCGGAATATTTTATGTATGACAGGGCTGGCGATAGCCCCTATAATTCCACATAAAACAACTGTAACGGCAGTAAGCGAAGGATTTCCGCCTAAAGAGGAGGATAGGCCCATTGCGATAGGTGTAGTAACAGATTTTGGTTCGAGTGAATGAATCATCGAAGCATCCAGCCCCATTAATTTGCCGATTATGATTACGCTTGCCACTCCGACCACACTACCGATGCTGATGGCTGTAAGCATGGAAATAACATTTCCTTTTATATATGTGAGTTGGTCATAGAGTAATACTCCTAACGCAACGACTGCCGGTCCTAACATGAAATTGATAATCTGACTGCCAGCTGTAAATGATTCATACGGAATATTGAATATTTTTAGAAATGCAATAATCACAATCATACTGACAATAACCGGATGTAATAAGGCGAATTTGCTTTTCCGGTAAATAAAAATCCCGAACAGGTAACTCCCGGTTACCATTGTCAGGAAAAAAGGCGCATCCGCCATCAACATTTCTTTCATTTTTCTTCTGATATTTCTTGTTCCGTTTTTTTTCCGGCATGTTCCTGAATAATTCCCACTACCACAACTACCATTACGGTAGTGATTACCGCAATAACTGTGAGCGCAAACCAATGTGCTGAGATAAGATGCCATGCAGACATAATACCGATAGATGCCGGTACAAAGAAAAGAGCCATGTTTTTTGTCAGCCAATAAGCTACACCACGAACATCATCTGCTTTAATCACTTTAAACTTTAATGCTAGAAAAAGTAAAACCATTCCGATTACACTGCCCGGAATGGCACCATCCATAAGAAAACTGCCTGTTTCACCCAGAAACAAAAACAGTAAAATGTAAAATATCCCCTTTATCATAAATGCACCTTTTAAATAGGTAATTTGTTATTTGGTCAGCATAAGCTGGTCGTTTTCTTTTTGGACGAACCCTTCATCTAATAAAAAACGAAGAGTTTCAATAATGTGCTTCTCGGGGTAGGGTAGATTGTCGGTTAGGTTTTGAATAGTGCTGACATGTGCTGTCAGCTGTTGGCGGATAGCTTCTTCTATCTTCCGGAAAACCGCTGAGGTGAGTTTGCCTTCTTTTTTACTCAGGCATATATCACAACGGCCGCAATCGGTATATGATTTTTCGCCAAAATAGTTGAGCAATATACGGGTACGACAATTCTCCTCGGATGTGGCATATTCAATCATGCTCTCTATCCGATGGGAGTAACGCTGTTTCATATCTTCATACACGGCCTTCGGAATGCTAATCTGATCGGCATCCTGTCTTGAGCGGGTAAATACGATCAATGGACCTTTTTTACCGGGAATGTAATGCAGAATGTGTTGTCGGGTAAGCATTATGAGCCGTTCGTAGATATCTTGTCTTGAAAGATTGGTACGCTGCATCAGAAGTTCTTCACGTATAAATACGTAGTCGGCAAACAGTCCGGTATAAGAGCGGAGAATTGTATTTATAAGTGCGGTGGTTTTTGTATCAAACTCTTTCAATCGATATAATTCATCCCGTGTGACGGTGAAGAGAAGACGGGATAAAGAGTCGGCCTCCGGATCGTATTCGATGTAGCCGGATTGTTGTAACAGGTTGAGCGCATGATGAACCGGTATCATGGGGTATTTGTAAACGCTGCAGAACCGAGTGGGCTCGAAATCGAATACCCCTTCAAAGCCGGCTCCTTCGGCAATCTGGAAGAAGTTGCCCAAAGAGTGATATACATTCTTTATAAACTCCCGTTCGGGAAACGCATCCGTAATACGTTTGCGTAGTTTTGCCTTATCTGCATTCGAATAAAGGATTACGGCATAAGCTTTTTGCTCATCCCTCCCGGCACGGCCGGCTTCCTGAAAATACTCTTCCGGTGAATTGGGCAGATCCATGTGGACAACTACTCTTACATCGGGTTTGTCGATTCCCATGCCGAACGCATTTGTCGAAACAATAACGCGGCAAGCGTCATTTTTCCAGGCCTCCTGTTTTTTCTCTTTTAATTCGTAGGATAATCCTGCATGATAGTAATCGGATGAAAATCCGGCCTGTACAAGTAGATCGGAGATCTCTTTGGTTCGTTTTCGGCTACGCACATACACAATGGCAGTTCCGGGTACACGGGTAAGAATTCGTTTAAGTTCTTCGGTTTTATTATCGGTGTGGCGTACTACATAGGAGAGGTTGGTGCGATCAAAACTTTTCCGGAAAACATTCTTCTGATGGAAATGGAGTTTTTCCTGAATATCAGTTACAACATCGGGTGTGGCAGTTGCCGTGAGTGCTAAAATAGGTACGCCGGGTAGTAATTCGCGGATTTCAGCAATCCGTAGGTAAGAGGGTCTGAAATCATATCCCCATTGTGAGATACAATGCGATTCGTCTACTACCAGCATATTGACCTTCATCGCTTGTAGTTTCGCCTGGAAAAGTTCGGTCGTTAAACGTTCGGGCGATACATAAAGAAACTTATAGTCGCCGAAAATACAGTTTTCGAGTGCTACAATGATTTCCTGGCGGCTCATGCCGGAATATACCGCCGCTGCTTTGATGCCACGTGCGCGCAGGTTGTCTTTTTGGTCTTTCATGAGTGCTATCAGGGGAGTAACAACAATGCATACCCCTTCCTGCATCAGGGCCGGAACCTGGAAGGTGATAGATTTACCACCTCCCGTAGGCATTAGTCCCAGTGTATCTTTTCCGGAAAGTACCGATCGGATAATATCTTCCTGAAGCGGACGAAACTGATCGTATCCCCAGTATTTTTTTAAAATCTCATGAATCGTTGCCACGTATCAGCTCTCTTACAATTGTGGTGCAAAGGTAAAATTTTATTCAGAAGGTTTGATATCCTTGATGAGTAACTGTATTGAAGAATTTCCATTGTAGTTGTTTTCTTCGATCGTATAACAGATATCAAACGGATTTAAACCTTTGATGTATTCATTGTGTGCATGCATGCCAAAGGCAATGCCGTTCATAATATTTTCTGAGTTGCTGTCAACAAGTTCGAGCTTCAAGTGCTCCTGATCACGCCCTACCAGGCGACTTGTTCCGAAGTCGTATACCTTATGGGTGCAAAATACGGGTTTCGGATTGCCGGGGCCAAATGGATTCAGTTGTTTGAGCCAGCGGAAAAATTTTGGAGTGATATCCTTGAAATCGATAGTAATATCAATTTCATTTTGAGGCACAGTTTGATCCGGCAGGATGTTGTCGGCCACAAATGCTTCAAACCTGCGTTTAAACTCCGGAATGTTTTCAACTTTCAGCGATAAACCTGCGGCATACGTGTGACCTCCGAAGTTCTCAATAATATCACGGCAAGATTCGATTGCTTTGTATACGTCGAATCCCTGAACAGAGCGTGCCGAACCGGTTGCCAACCCATTTGATAAAGTTAAAACAACTGCCGGACGATAATAAAGCTCGGTCAGTCGGGATGCCACAATTCCGATTACCCCTTTATGCCAGTCGGCATTGTATACGACAATTGATTTTTGATTTTCAAATCCTTCGAGGTCTGAGATAATGGCATTTGCTTCGTCAGTGATCTTTTTATCGAGCTCTTTCCGGTTTTCATTATATTGATTGATATTTTCACTTTTTTCTCGCGCGGTTTGCCAATCGCGGGCAGTCAATAAGTCTACCGCTTCTTTACCGCACATCATTCGTCCGGAAGCGTTGATACGAGGCCCGATTTTGAATACAATGTCAGAAATTGTTATTTCACGATCGCGTAATCCGCATAATTCAATGATTCCTTGTAAGCCTATACCGGGATTGGTATTAAGCTGTTTCAGGCCATGGTAGGCCAAGATGCGGTTTTCATCAGTAATAGGTACTATATCGGAGGCAATGCTTACAGCAACCAGGTCGAGTAGTGGAAAAAGATGTTGCTGGATGTCCAGCCCGTTATTCATGGCAAATCCTTGCATGAATTTAAAACCGACACCACATCCTGATAAATGCGTATAGGGGTAACTGGCGTCTTTTCTTTTTGGGTCGAGAATCGCTACGGCAGGAGGTAGCTCGTCATCGGGCATGTGATGATCGCAGATAATAAAGTCGATCCCTTTCTCTTTCGCATAAGTTATTTTTTCGATCGCCTTAATGCCACAATCGAGCGCGATTACCAATGAAATGTCATTTTCACATGCATAATCAATCCCTTTGGTTGAAATGCCATATCCCTCATCATAGCGGTCGGGAATATAATAATCGAGTTGAGTATAAAAAGTTCTCAGGAATTTATATACCAAAGATACCGCGGTTGTACCGTCTACATCATAATCGCCGTAAATCAATATTTTTTCTTTACGTCCCATTGCCCGGTTAAGCCGCTCAACAGCTTTATCCATGTCCTTCATCAGAAACGGATCATATAAGTCGCTCAATTGAGGACGGAAAAATTTTTTAGCCTCAGTTGTATTTGTAATTCCACGTTCAATAAGCAAAGTACAAATAGCAGGACTTATGGCTAAATCAGCAGCAAGTTGATCGCGTAGCTTATTTTGTTCGGAAGTTAAGGCATGATAGTTCCATTCGCTAATCATTCGTTTTATGTTTTTTTACTTTTTCAATTCTGTAAAGATACTAAAATGAAATCATTTTCGCGATAGGAGAGTTCTGATAATCTAAATTTAATTTAATAGATACTGTATTTATGCAAAATTCTGTCTCTATAATTTAAAAACAAATTCCCGGTATATTTCATTCTGAATTTGAAATATACCGGGAATTTAGCAGTTTATTTTCCGGATGAATTAGTTGTTTGACTGATGTAAATGTACATCCATCTGAGGGAATGGTATATTCAGATTGTGGCGAGGGAACTCTTTATAAACTCGTTCGTTCATCAAAAAATAAATATCCCAATAATCGCTCAGGTTGGCCCATGCGCGTACAACAATGTTTACAGAACTATCTCCCAGACTACTTAATGCAACAAATGGAGCCGGCTCCTGAAAAACTCGCTTATCTTCTTTGAGCATATTCAGAATAGCAGTACGTGCTGTATCATAATCATCGCCATAAGCAATTCCGAAAGTCCAGTCAATTCGGCGTACACCTTCTTTCGAATAATTATTGATAATTCCTGTCGAAAGAGAACCGTTCGGAATAATAATAACTTTATTGTCTACTGTATTTAAAACAGTGTTAATAATCTGAATTTGTTTAACAGTACCGGTTTGTCCTTGAGCTTCAATAAAATCACCTACCTTATACGGTTTGAAAAGCAAAATCATAACTCCTCCCGCAAAGTTTTGTAATGTTCCGCTTAATGCCATACCAATAGCAACCCCGGCAGAGGCGAATAAAGCAAGGAATGAACTTGTATCAATACCTAATACTCCGATAATGATAATAACAAGGGTTATATTTAAGGCGATTTTTACAAGACTCTCCAGAAAAGTACGTAAAGAAAGATCAACATGTCTCTTTTCCATCAATTTAGAACAGAGCTTGTCAATGCGGTTAATCAACCAACGACCAATCATTAATACGGTAACAGCTAATGCCAGTTTCAAACCGAAGCGAACCAACTGGTCAATGATAGTAGAAAATATTTCAGTTCCCGACATAGAGGCCCATTTCTGAATTTTTTCAGTGGCATTAATTGTTGTGTGAGCTGTTGAGTCACTTACTGCTGTAGTAGGCAAAATGGATGATAATGGCATATTTCTTTATTTAATAAAATGTGATTGTTTTGAATTTTGAAGGCACAAAAGTAAGCATTTTTTCTTTTTGAACGATTTTATAACAGTCAGTTTCCTTTGATGGTAAAATGAATCGTTTACATTTGCATAAATTTTTAGCTCATATTCCTATAAATGAGATAGCCATAATCCACTTCATGCTAAAAGCCCTAATAGGGAGATATAAATGGTGCCTCTATACTTTTTAATGTACAAAATAGCTTATATAATAAATGAAGAGAATAAAATATACTTTCTTGAGTTTCCTTTTTGTGGCATCTGCATTCGGGCAAACGAAATATGACGAATGGGTACAACGCTCTTTTGTTGCTCTCGAAGCCGATAGTATTGCTCAGGCTGAGCTGTATTTGCAAAAAGCTTTGCGCCTGGAGCCGGCAAATCCACAAAATTTTATGCTGTTAACTAATTTAGGCACAATTCAAAGGCAGTTGGGTAAACCGGATGAAGCATTACTCGCTTATTCATCTGCGCTTATGATTGTTCCCAAATCTATTCCGTTATTAGTAAGTCGGGCAGCGCTTTATACAGAATTAGAACAGTGGAGTAAGGCAGAAGAAGATTATACAACGATCTTATACATAGAAGCCGATCATGAAGAGGCACTTTACAGAAGAGGATTTGTTCGTTTTGAGCAAGGAGATACATTGGGTGCGCGCGTAGATTTTGAGCGATTGATAAAGGAAAATAAAACGAGTGCGAAAGGACGTTTGGGAATCGCGGCTTTATTAAAAGCTTCGGGCGATTATGTAATGGCGGCAGATATGTATAGTCAGGTCATTAAAGCAAATCCGAAACAGGCTGAGCTATTTCTGAAAAGGGCAGAGGTATATTATCTCGACGGTAAATTATCGAAAGGAATTAGCGATATAAACCAGTCTATCGAACTTCGTCCAAACGACCCCTTTGCATACGTTATCCGTGGACGAATCCGCTTTGCTCAATTTGATAAAAAATCTGCATTAAAAGATTTCCGGCAAGCGCGTGAGCTCGGTTTCTCTGATAAAATGTTAGATGAATGGATAAAGAAATGTAAATAATCGGTTTTATAGAGAATTATTTCTATAAATATGTTCCTTTTGTTTAAATTGAGTATATTCGCAGTATATGAACGGACTTATTTCGCATATTGAATATTTACTAACACAACACGACTGTGTCATTATTCCGGGTTTCGGAGGTTTTGTCCTTCGGAATCAATCTGCAATCTTTGCTGCAGATGGGAATATAATTCCTCCATGCAAGGTTGTCGCTTTTAATCCCGCCCTTACGCACAACGATGGCTTATTGGCAAATTCAATAAGTCTCGCAAAACACATCTCTTTTAATGAAGCAATGATTCTGATTGAATCAGAAGTACACTCTTTGCAAATGCGATTGCGCCAGGGATTGACTGAAGAGTTAAATTCGTTGGGAACGCTTTATCAAGGTAAAGAAGGAGAGCTTGTTTTTGTGCCATCACAAAAAAATATTTTTGATTTATCTCTCTATGGATTTTCCGGGTTTACATTGCCTCAGATTTGTAAACAGGACGATCATTTGCCGTTGCCATCTGTTGAGCCTCATGTTAAAGCAGATGTTGTAATGGTTCCGGTTAATATGCGTGTTTTACGTCGCGTCAGCGCAGTGGCAGCTCTTATTATCGGGCTTTTATTTGTTTCGCATCCGCTTGAATATGGCAATATTTCTCAACATCACGCATCGATGATTTCGGCCGATTTGCTGACTAAGGCAATTGTTCCTCACTTTGGCTATTATCAAGATCAGATAGAAGATGTTCCGGAAGAATTGGTAACAACTGTTGCGGAGCCTGAGATGCCTGTATCTCAGGAAGAAATAGAGCCAACTTCTTCTGTGAAGCAAGAATTAGCAGACCCCTCATTGGCTGAATTGCAGAGTAACGAACCTGTAAAACGTTATTATATCGTTATTGGAAGTTTTCCCAATTTAGAACAGGCTGAAAAACGAATTGCTTATTTTTCCCGAAAAGGATTAACAGGAGTGCAATACTTGTTAAAAGACAATAAATACAGACTTTACGTTAATACGTTTGCTGATAAAACAGAGGCTAATGATTATTTGGGTGATTTCCGCTCTACGTATCCTGAATTGTCAGATGCGTGGTTGTTGGCTCATATCAACCGATGAGTTTGCTTGTATCGCAGGGGGATATACATCAAACCACTCGGGTATAGGCTGAAGGAATGAACTCGATTTTGTATAATTGTCATCGGGGGCGTAAATAAATAATACCGATCCATCTTTGATTGTGTCGATGATAGGCTTATTTAATTTTTGTGGTAATGCCGGACATCCCAAGCTTCGTCCGAGTCTTCCGGTTTTTGTAATATCCGGATTGGCATATGCAGCTCCGTGAATCACAATGGCCCGTTGGCGGGCATTATCATTAATGTTTTTCTCAAGCCCGTCGAGTTTCAGGGAATATCCATTTTTCCCCTGATAAGTTTCGGCCGTGAGATAAAAACCAAGGGAACTTTTGTTTGAACCGTTTTTGTTAGAAAAAGAATTGGCAAAATTAGCTCCGCTGTTGCGACCATGCGCAACATGCGATTTAAATAATAACTTTTTATGTCTTAAATCGAATACATATAGCCGCTCTTCTGTAGAGGGTTTGGAAAAATCAATTAATGTGAGAATCTCCTTCTTGTGCGATTGAATCTGATTATATCCGTTGATAGCGTTGTTGAATGCCTGGAAATTAAGATCCTTTATTCCTAAATCGAGGTAAAGAGACTGGCTGTTTAAAAGAGATGATTTGTCAGAAGCGAATGATTTTGAGTGTAATACAGAAAAAAAGAAAGTCGCTAAAAAAAGAATCAATAGTTTATTATGCATGGAATCGTGTTTTTAATCAAATACAAATACGAGTGTGTCATACCGGCCAACCCAATTGTAAATAAACAAAGCATGGGATGTTGCATTTCTGACACACATGTGTGACCGTGGATTAGTACCGAGCGTGGGGCTATATTCAATGAGAGAGGTAGCCGGATAATTTACCGGAACTCCATGGATATATCCTCCACAACAGAATCTGCTGGCATAGGGTGCAAAGCCACCTTCTATATCAGTGCCATCTTTGTAAAATATCATCCGAGACTTCTGCTCCTGGATGACAAAGATCCCTTTTGGGGTAGGCTTTTGATAAGGGGGTTTGTTTAACCCGGTAGTAGCAGGATTCATGCTATGTACGTACCAGCAAGTATCCCTTTGTTCGAGGGTAGCAATATTCTGATTTGTACGATCTACAAAAATGCTTTTCCGGAAAAATACCGGACCAATGATATAGACATACTTTTTAGGAACAAACCACTCGCCGGAAATAAAAGCAAAGGTCATTTTATAATAATCAACAGAGTCGCCAATCACAGCCCCTAATGCACCGTCTCTTCCATATCGTATAAGTCGTGGGACAGAGTCGGTAGAGTAGAGAGGGATTGATTGATAACGCTCTACACCAAAGGTATCGGTGAGATTATTGTATTTACCTTGAATATGAGGTTCAATTAAAGGAACATTTCCATAGCTATTCTTATAGTTTCGGATTGTAGCCATTAGTAAATGGCGATGTTGAAATGAATCTAGAAGAGTGAGCATAGAATCTATTTTATTCCATTGGAATGAACGCATATCTTTGCCGGCTTGATATTGGTCAGCTAACGTATACTTGGTATACAATAGTTCTTTCCGGATACAAATACCCGATAAAGAATTTGTGTAACTGAGCAATAACACAAAAGAGATAACAATAAAGGTCAATTTTTTCATAACAAATCATGCCTCCCTGTATAGAAACAGGTGTTATGCCTTTTTGTTGGTGCAAAAATAGAGGTTTAATTGTTTTGATATAAGGAGTTTACTATCTTTAAGTATATTTGGGGGTTATGAATTTATAAAATGAAAAACACAAAATAATTGTTGTGAAAACAGAGAAAAATAAAATGTTTCATCCAAAGTGATGAGATACATCTATACGAAATTAATGTGGGTTAGATTAACGGTCTTTCGATTGTTAATGTGGGGCGGATTTATTATATAATCATATCAATCCTATTTAAACGTATGAGAAAAAAAATCACGTGTCTCTTTTGTTTGTTAGCCTGTTTGTTGTTTTCAACACAGCTATCGGCTCAATTTACCGTGTCGGGGAAAATCGTGGATTCTGAAACGAAAGAACCTCTTATCGGTGCTACAGTCGTTGTCAGAGGGACAACTGTCGGAACAGCGACAGATCTGGACGGAAATTTTTTATTAAAACCGAACAAAGATGGAAAAGTTAAGCTCCAGTTTCGCAGTGTTGGATATCTGGAGAAGGTAATGGATGTAAATCTGAACAAAGATATACATCTGGGTACGATTACTCTTGAGTCGGATGCGGTGGGTTTAAAAGAGGTGAATGTTATCGCTTCAATTGTAAAGACAGACCGAATGACGCCTATCGCTGTTTCTAATATTAAGTTAGATGTTTTGGAAGAACGATTGGGAAATCAGGAGTTTCCGGAAATTTTGAAGCAAACACCATCTGTTTATGCAACTAAACAAGGAGGTGGATATGGTGACTCCCGCATTAACCTGCGCGGATTCGACTCGAATAATATCGGTGTGTTAATTAATGGTGTGCCTATTAATGGCATGGAAAACGGGAAAGTTTATTGGTCGAATTGGGCCGGTTTATCGGATGTAACTCAGTTTATGCAGGTTCAGCGCGGACTAGGTGCTTCTAAACTTGCATTGTCTTCAGCAGGTGGGACAATCAATATCATAACGAAAACGACAGATGCGAAAGCAGGAGGGGTTTTTTATTATGGATTAGGAAATGATGGTTTGAGTAAAATGTCATACACCATGTCTACCGGATTAATGGAGAATGGCTGGGCTGTAACTTTTTCGGGAGGCCGTAATGCGGCAGACGGATATGTATATGGGACAGATTATGTAGGATGGAACTATTTTCTGAATGTTTCAAAGCTAATTAATGAAAATCATCGGCTTGCCTTCACTGTGTTTGGAGCCCCTCAATGGCATAATCAACGCGGACAGGCTCATTTAATTCAGGATTATCGCGATAACTGGCAAGGAGAACGCTGGAATTCGGGATACGGATATATTAATGGCAAAATAGTGGGTGGACCATACGCTTACAATGAATACCATAAACCTCAGATCTCTTTAAATCATTATTGGACGATTGATGAAAAATCATCATTAGCTACTTCGGTATATGCTTCTATCTCGAATGGCGGTGGCCGTAGGGTAAGAGGTGCCAATAAAAATTGGTTATCCTATGATTATAATACGGGACGTCCATATGAAACTACACAGATTACTCCTGAAGGCTATCTTGATTATGACTATGTGATTGGTCAGAACGGAGCTTCTCCATCGGGAGCATCATCTTGTATATTTTCAATGGCAACCAACCGTCATGACTGGTATGGCTTTTTGAGCTCTTATCAAAATAAACTAACCGATAATCTGAGTATTACTGCCGGATTGGATGGCCGTTGGTATAAAGGATATCATTATGAAGAGATTGAGAACCTGTTAGGTGGCGAATATTATCTGGAGGCATTAGCTTACGAACATGCTGCGGATGAACCATTGAAAAAAGGGGATAAGGTTGGATATAATTCGATTTCAGAAATTTTATGGGGAGGTGCATTTTTACAAGGAGAATATGTGACAGACCAATTCACATCTTTCCTATCAACCTCTTTGACTTATGAAGCTTATCGGAATCATGCTTTGGATAAAGCTCCTGTAAATGGATCGCAACTGTCAAAATGGAAATCATTCTTGCCATGGAGTGTGAAAGGGGGATTCAGCTGGAAGTTTACACAAGGATTAAGTGCGTTTGCCAATGCCGGATACTTTACACGTGCTCCATATTTTAATAATGTATTTCAAAACTATACGGTAGCTACTTATCCGGAAATAACATATGAAAAGGTAGTTACATTTGAAGCCGGGGTTAATTATGTAACATCCAATTTTAATGCAACCCTTAATTACTATCATACCAACTGGAATGATAAAGGTAGTTCTCGTAAGGTTGGTAATAATTATGCTGTATTCCGTGGATTGGATGCTTTACACCAAGGGGTAGAATTAGAGATGAATTATAAACCGGTGAAAGGTCTCGACTTACGTGGTATGTTCTCTTGGGGTGACTGGGTTTGGAATAATAATGCTAAATATACGCTCTATGATGATGACCGTAATGTTATAAGTACTGATAATACAGCATATATTAAAAATGTACATGTCGGAAATGCAGCCCAAATGTCAGCAGCGTTAGGCGTATCCTGGGAGGCTTTCCCGAATTTTAAAATTGGTGGAGACTGGACTTATTTTGGAAAGAACTATGCTGATTACGACCCTTCTTACCGAACTTCTGAAAATGGAGCCGGTGATGTTTGGAAGCTCCCTGATTATTCAACCGTGGATGTACAGGCAAGTTACCGTATTAAAATCAGTGATCGGGTAAATCTCTCATTCTTCACAATTGTAAACAACTTATTGAATACGTCTTATATTGCAGATGCAACAGACGGAAGTTCTCATGACGAGTTTACAGGACTAGTTTATTACGGTTTTGGGACTACATGGTCGGCCGGTATTAAAGTTTCATTTTGATCATCTTAAACATTGAATTACCATGCGAATAAAAGAAATTATCGGATTAATCGCGTTAGTCTTACTTTCGCTTTTCGGATGCGATCCGATGCATGACATAGATAAAGCCCTGGATGCAAAAGAAGAGGCAGATAAAGCAGGGGGCAACTCAAATGTGCAAAAAGCGCTGACCTATGAATTGGTTGCAGCTGATTATAGCACTATATCAAAAGCTGCTTTGGCAGCAGCTACAACCGCTGAAGATTCTACGTATGCTAAAGCTGTAGCCTCAGAGAAAGCGTTTAATCAATGGATTTCTCCTCAGAAGTATATTCCGGCACTTATAAAGAGCTTGTATCCGGGATTAGGAAATGGATCTTCTGTTATGATTACGCTCAACTCCGTGACAGTACCACCGGTATTGGTACAAAATCTGGATGGTATGTCAACTTATAAACTGACGGTTGCGGATTACCCAAATAGTCTTTATGATTGGTTCACTCCCGATGATCCGGCTGAAGATTTTCTTCCGGCTATTTTAGCTAAAAATGTACCGGATGCCGTTGCAGGCGAATTTCAGTTAGCAAGCTATAATTATTCTGCGGCAGAACCTGAAATCGAAGTATTGCGATCGCCGTCTTTTACTGAAAATTTTGATGAGTCGGATTATGCCGACAGAGATAATGTGGATAAAGATGGCTGGAGTCAGTATTTTGTAAAAGGTGAAAAATATAAATGGCAGACTCGTCCGAATGGAGATGGTTTGGGGGCACAATTCTCATCATTCAAGTCGGGCGAAGATAATGAAGCATGGCTCATTTCTCCGGAAATTGATTTAATTAATGTTCCGGATGGAATATTAAGTTTTGGGGTTAAATACTCTTATGCAATTGCCGGACATCAACCTTTGACCGTAAAAATTTCATCCAATTATGTATCGGGCGATGTGAATGTGGGTGCTGAATGGACAGATATTACCTCTCTGTTTTCTTATCCCGGCGAAGAGAATAAAACCTATCATCCGGCAGGAAATGTTTCTTTAGAAGCTTTTGCCGGTAAAAAAATACGAATTGCTTTCGTATATACAGGAAGTGGAATTTCAGATCCGGCGCAGACTACGACTGTTTTGATTGATGATATTGCGGTTACAACAGAGAAAACTACGGCGACGCCACAGGCCGAAGTAGTGCAGCAATATGCTATTTATCAATATAATGGTTCTTTGTGGAAACCGTTTACTTCGGGTAACCTTACTCCGGAAGCAACCAAATCAACACCGGTTTATGCATTACAACCAGCCGATTATGATGAAATGGGTACAAATGGACCGGGAAAAAATAATAATTTCTCATCTTCATTGTTACCGGCTAATTATTTACCTCAATTTCTTGCTCAGAAATATCCATATGCGCAAATCACTGATCAGCAGGTAATCGTTTATCAATATTACAGCAATAAAAAAGTATCGAATGAAGCTGCTCTTTATACACTCGATTCTATGCGCGTATGGCAACCGGAAGCATCTCTAACCTCTTCGACAGAGCAATATTTAAATATTGGGACAGCATGGGTATTTGATCCGACCATTACATTTACAATGCTACAAACCGATTATCAAGAGATTGTAAATTGGGTTGCTGAGAATAAGGGTGAGAAGTGGCTGGATCAGCGTTACCTGGAGAAGAAAAATGCTGAAATGTGGTGTGGAGCCTCGGCTTATTATAAGAATATGGACTTTACAATAGCTTTACGCCGTGGCGAAGCTGCCGATCCTGATGGTACTTTAGTAGGATTGACTGATGAAGAAGCATATGCTTTATTCCAGGAACGAATAAAGAATGATGGTTTGCCGGCTGTATTGAAAGCTCGTTATCCGGATGCGCCGGCTACTACAAGCGGGGTGACTCAGTATTATCAGGTAATTTATCTTGTATATCCTGAAAGGGCGAACTACATGATTAAATATGAGGGACTTGGTAATGGCGAATTTAAATATATAGAGGGGCCGACAAAACAATAGTCGAATGGTTTCCTGTTATTTATATAACTAAATTATTTATCAGGATGTGGGGTAGTTTCTGCATCCTGATTTTTTTATTGTTTTTAGAAGCTGTTATTTGTATATTTAATCAGAATAAAGCCGCAATGATATAATAAAGCATAATCCCTGATGCAATTAATTTAAGTCCCGATCCAAGCAAGAAGGCAATAACAGAAAGAAAGGCTATTTTAAGAGCATGTATCGTATCCTTTTTTTCAATCAATTCACCAATGAAAGCTCCGATAAAAGGCCCCGCAATCATCCCGAAAGGAGGAAATAGAAAAATACCCAGAATAAGACCTGTTATTGATCCGGCTGTGGCGGAGCGTGATCCACCAAATTTTTTAGTCATCCATATGGGAGCAATGTAATCCAATAATGTAAGGAGTAAAGTTAATAGAGTGAAGGTCCAAAAGAATGCTGCTGAAAAATGACTGTATCCGGACCATTGAATAAGAAATAATCCGACTAAACTAATAGGAGGGCCTGGTAAAACCGGAAGGAAAGCCCCTGCTAACCCGATAATACCACAAATAATGGCCAGAATAACCAATAATATTTCCATTTTACTTAAATATTTGTTTATTGTAGGCAAAGGTATATTATTCCTTGTATAGTTTTGAAAACATCTCAGTCTGCATAAAGATATTTTGATATAACAAAATTGTTACAAATGGCTTTTCTGTGATTGATATTTAAATCTGAAATGGTTTTTTAAGAACTCACACGATAAGATAAACAAGAATTATAGTAAGTTTACAGTGGAAAAAATAGATTATATAAATGAAATCGCCATAACTTATCTAAAGTTGAGATACCCAACATACAGTATATAGATGGCGCATTTATACTTTGATGTTAAAAATAAGTTATATATAAATGAAATATATCGGAGCGCATGTAAGTACTGAAGGTGGCGTTGATCGTTCACCGGAAGCCGCAAGTAAAATAGGTGCAAATGCTTTTGCTTTATTTACAAAAAATCAAAAAAGATGGGTAGCAAAACCATTATCCTCTAAAGAAATCACAAGTTTTAAAAGTAATCTCGTAAAATTCAACCTAAACCCTGATTATATTCTTCCGCACGACAGTTACCTGATCAATTTAGGGAGTCCGAAGGAAGATGGTTTGCAAAAATCGCGTGATGCTTTTTTGGATGAAATGCAACGTTGTGAACAGTTAGGATTAAAATTGTTAAATTTTCATCCTGGTTCTCATTTAAAAGAGATTTCCGAAGAAGCTTGTCTTGATCTGATTGCAGAATCAATCAATCTGGCACTACAACATACCAGCGGTGTTACGGCGGTAATCGAAAATACAGCAGGGCAGGGCTCTAATTTGGGATATCGTTTTGAACAGTTGGCTTATATAATTGAGCGGGTTGAAGATAAATCACGTGTTGGAGTTTGTCTGGATACTTGCCATACTTTTACCGCGGGATATGATTTATCAACAGAAGAAGGCTATAATCAGACTTTCGATGATTTTGAACGCATCGTAGGATTTAAATATCTAAAAGGGATCCATCTGAATGACTCAAAAAAAGAGTGTGGATCGCGTGTAGACCGACACGACTCTATTGGTAAAGGATTCTTAGGAATGGACTTTTTCATTCGTTTCATGAATGATGCTCGTTTTGACAATATGCCTATTATTCTTGAGACGCCTGATGATACTATCTGGAAAGAGGAAATCGAATTACTTCATTCACTTGTCACAACACCGAATACTGATATCTAATATAAACTGTTAATTGGTTTATCCATTTAATTAATACAATATTTTCATGAAGAAAAAATTATTAGCTTCTCTATGGCTATGTTTTAGTTTTATGTATGCCATTGCAGCCGATGGTGCTGCAAAATATGTTTTCTTTTTCATTGGTGACGGTATGGGCGTTAACCAGGTAAACGGTACCGAAATGTATAAAGGAGAACTGCAGGGTAAGATTGGTACAGAGCCATTATTATTTACAAGTTTCCCTTATGCCGGTTTTTCAAAAACCTATTCTCAATCCAATTCTATTACCGATTCTGCAGCAGGAGGGACTGCTTTGGCTGTAGGCGAGAAGACAAAAAACGGAACAATCGGTATGGATTATACACATACCAAATCACTTGAAAGTGTTGCTGAGAAAGCGCATCGTCATGGTAAACGTGTTGGTATCGCAACAAGTGTAAGCGTAGATCATGCAACACCTGCTTCGTTCTATGCTCATCAGCCTTCTCGTAAAATGTATTATGAAATTGGGACGGATCTGGCTAAATCGGGATTTGAGTTTTTTGCCGGTTCTGATTTTTTGTCTCCTGATAATAAAGCCAAACAGAAAACACAAAACCTATTCACGATTGTTCAGGATTCAGGATATATTGTGACTCGTGGCATGAAAGAGTTTAACAAGAAACAGGCCGACGCAGATAAGATTATTTTATTTCAGGAAGCCGGAAAGGATAAATCGAGCTTACCTTTTGCAATTGACCGGAAAGCTGACGATTTAACATTATCAGAAATTACAGAATCCGCTATTCAATTTCTTGATAAAGATAACAAAGGTTTCTTCGTAATGATCGAAGGTGGTAAAATTGATTGGTCGAGTCATAGCAATGATGTAGCTACAACATTCCGTGAAGTAATGGATATGGACGAGGCTATTCAGAAAGCCTATGCATTTTACCAGGCTCACCCTGATTCAACCTTAATTGTAGTTACGGCCGATCATGAAACGGGAGGTTTGGCACTCGGTCGTCATGGATACGATTTGGATTTAAAATTAATAAAGGATCAGAAATTGTCACAGACAGCTTTATCTTCTGCGCTTGGAGAATGGCGCAAACAGAATAAGGGGAATATAAGCTGGGAAAAAATGCAGGCTTTCTTAAAACAGAATCTTGGCTTTTGGGATACAATCAAATTGACTCCTGAAGAGGAAGAAGAACTGAAAGATGCATATGAAGATACTTACAAGAAAGATAGTGAAAAAGTAAAAAGCGAGTATGCAAATGACGAAGAACTTGCTTCGCAGGCAATTGAAATTTTAAATCAAAAAGGAAATGTAGGTTGGACTACAAAAAGCCATTCGGCGGCTTATGTTCCTGTTTTTGCGATTGGTGCTGGTGCTGACCAATTTGTGGGAGTGATGGAGAATACCGATATTCCTAAAAAGATTGCAAAGGCAGCCGGATATTAATCTTTTCTTTTTGCAGAAATCTGTTTCAATTAAAGTCTTAGCGTTTTCTGAGATTTTGATTTCGGATCATATATAAAATAAATAAGGGTTTTCGGGAATTTGTGTTATTCCGAAAACCCTTTATTTTTTTTCAACCAGAATAATTCAGGTTCTAATAATCGTATTTTTTGATAATAGGCTTCTGCTATTTTCTTTTCTCCTTCCGCCTCACAGACTTCGCTTATAGAGCATAATAAATGCAGATAAAGCCAGTTCTGAGAGATATCGCCTTTCTCCTCGAATAGTTTCCGGGCTTTTTGAAACCAAATAACGGCTTTCTTTCGGGATCCTCCAAAAACAGCTGGCATATTCAGAAATGTATTGCCTTTCTGAATACATGCCATTGCCGACGTAGAGTCGGCTTTTAATGCCCGATCGCTATATTTCAGTATTTTGGGGCCATTAATCATCGGATTGCGCACTCCTAATAATACACCATAGCTAAGAGCTATTGATTTATATAAGTTATAATTAAACTCAGAGAGTGTTTTATCTTCCAAATACGACTCCATTTTCTGAAGATATATTTTCCCTTCTTCTTTTCGGCCCTCCCGAATACACCAACCAATATACCCGTATAAATATTGTAAGTCTGTTATTTGGTCATTTTTCGAGTGATTGCTGTCTAACAATTCTTTCCATTTATCGAACTGGTTATGAACAAAAGCTTCATAATAGGTAATATCGTTCTGCCCAAAAACAGGGGCAAACAGTATCTGACAAGCAACATAGATCAGCCAAAAGAAATACTTATATTTTCTCATCTATCAGTACTTTGATACGAGGATATAGCTTCAGAAACCAAGGCGTAAACAGGTCTGGGGATGCCGAAATCTCCCGATCGAGCTCCGAAGTACTTAGATACCGAAAAGAGCATGCCTCTTCTGCGTTTAATACAGGAAGTTCATCACTCACCCCCATAAAAACAGTATCATATTCATGTTCAATAAGGTCATGATCTAATTCAGCCCGATAAACGAATTGGAATTCTTGGGTAAGTTGCGTACGGATGCCCATCTCTTCATAAAGGCGACGGCTGGCTGCCTCTTCATAGGTTTCATTCTGTATCGGATGAGTGCAACTGGTATTCGACCATTTTCCGGGACAATGATATTTATTAAGTGCTCTCTGTTGAAGTAACCATTCACCTTTTGAATTAAAAATAAATACAGAAACAGCCCGATGCAACACGCCTTTGCGATGTGCTTCCATCTTTTCCATCATGCCGTGTTCATCGTCGGTTTCATCAACTAATACTACATATATCGGAATATTCTGCATGTGAATTTGTTTTATATTAGTCTGGCCTTTGTTATCACAAAAGTTTGCATTAGTAAACCAGCTTTTACCGGATCTGAAATTCGTATCCGTTTAGATATCAATTTATGTGCCGGAGTTTTTTTAATTTTCTGTAAGAGTTTCATATAATATACATAAGCAGTATATACCCCCAACTGAGCGGTCGAAGGCAGCGCTTTAATACCCGGATAAGCTTCTTCAAAGTCTATTTCAATATCTTGAATAATGCGTTGCTTTTGTAGCTCATTAAAATTCTGGCGGTTAATGCCCGGGAAGTAACATCTGTCGAGCACCTCCATATCATGTCGCATATCACGTAAGAAATTGACCTTTTGGAATGCCGAACCTAACTTTCTTGCAGCGGGGGCTAACCGCTCATAAGATTCTTCATCTCCTTTCAGAAACACCTTTAAGCACATTAGTCCTACTGCCTCTGCCGACCCATAAATATATTTTTGGGCCTCTTCGTATGATTTATACACCTTTTTACTCAGATCAGCACGCATGCTGTCCAGAAAACTATCAATAATATCATTGGGAATATTGTATTTGATGACGACACACTGAAAGGCATATAAAATGGGATTGATACTAAATCCGAGGTGACGACATGCGGCGTAATCTGCTTCAAAGCGGTTAAATAAAGCTTTTTGATCGTATGCCGCAAATGAATCTACAATCTCATCAGCCAATCTTACAAACCCATAAATTCCACAGATATCTTCCCGAATTGACTTATCGAGCAAATTTGTGGCGGAATAGAACGAGGTGCTGTAATTGCGCGTGATGATCCGGCCAATATCAAACGCTGTTTGTGTATAAATAGGATCCATGATTATCTTTTTTGATATCTTTTAAACGTTTTAAAAACGGTTTTTGTTTAAATATTGTTTTCTTATCCTTTATTTAGGCCAAAGAATAGAGGGGTCGGAGAATTCTTTCTTGAGAAAATCATTCCGAATCGGATAAGCCTGCATTAAGTTGCTATTATAAGGTTGCATTAATGCCTGAATTTGTGCCATATCCAGATAAGGATCAATCCACTTTTGTTCATCATCTGCAGATAGTATAACCGGCATACGGAAATTTGTATTATGAATATCTGTCATCATCTCATTTGCATTCGTGGTCAGAATTGAAAAAGTAAGAATCTCCTGCTGAGTTACAGGGTTCTTCCAGTAATCATATATCCCGGCCAGTGAGAATATCGGCTCATTTTTTACTGTTATAAAATATGGGATTTTGTAATCCTTTTCATGATGCCAGTCGAAAAAGCCGGTTACCGGCACTAAACAGCGCTGATGGCGTATTGGCCCGCGGAATGATGGTTTTGTAAAAATCGATTCTGATCGTGCGTTTAACGTCTGGTTACGAATGGTCGTGGCTTCCGTTGGATTTTTAATCCAATACGGAATAAGTCCCCATTGCATCGGCCTGAGATTCGGTTCGGAAGATACGATGGGATAATAATCGTGGGAAAAAGCAGAAATATGAAATGACGGCAAAAAGTGTTGTATCAATGTATCGTTTTTGTGATAGCGTTTTGCGAGCATTTCAGGAGTGGCATTCAGGGCGGTATGAAAACACATAATATTGTATTTAAATCAAAGTTCCTTTATTAAAACAATGCGGATGTTCCGATAGTTGCTTCCTTTTAAAAATAGATACATTTCAGTAGCAAATGCTTCCACAAAATCTGATAACCGATACTAAAAAATTATTTCATTGCTTGTTCTTATTTATGTGCTTCAAGAGGGAGCACTTATTTGTACCGCCTAGCGTACACTTATGCACTTGATGATACAAAAATAAGACGTTCCCGAATCAAACAGAAAGGGATAAGTATCGCTTTAAAAGGGTGTAGTCAGTATTGGAAGAAAATACTTGATGATATTTTGAATGTAAAAATAACTCATGGATTTTGTTATAATGAACAAAAAAAGAGAGGCTACAAAAAAGCAGCCTCTCTTTACAAGTATTTTTAATAATGTAGTTAAACCAGGAATCCGAGTAGTACCCCTGCCGCTACGGCTGATCCGATTACTCCGGCCACATTTGGCCCCATGGCATGCATCAGCAAATAATTAGATGGATCATATTCCAATCCTAATTTCTGCGAAATACGAGCTGAGTGAGGTACAGCAGATACACCTGCATTTCCGATTAATGGATTGATCTTATCGCCATCTTTCAGGAAGAGGTTAAAGATCTTCACAAAACATACTCCCGAAGCAGTTGCAATTACAAACGATAAAGCTCCGATTAGGAAAATGAATACCGAACTTGTCGTCAGAAAGTGTGTAGCCTGAGTTGAAGCTCCTACCATGGTTCCCAACAAAATCGTTACGATGTCGATCATCGGCCCTTTTGCAGTATCTGCCAAACGGCGTGTGACACCCGACTCTTTCAGTAAATTACCTAAAAACAACATACCTAGTAGAGGCAAACCGGTTGGTACAACAAAACAGGTAAGCAATAATCCTGCAATCGGAAAAATGATTTTCTCTGTTTGTGATACTACACGTGGTGCTTTCATTCGGATTAATCGCTCTTTTTGTGTCGTGAGCAAACGCATCACCGGAGGTTGGATAACCGGTACAAGCGCCATATAAGAGTACGCCGAGATAGCGATAGCACCCATCAGGTTAGGAGCCAGTTTTGAGGAAAGGAAGATCGCAGTCGGTCCGTCCGCTCCTCCGATAATTCCGATTGAGGCCGCCTGATCCGGTTCAAATCCGCAAGCTAAAGCAATTGCATATGCTCCGAAGATTCCAAATTGGGCTGCTGCTCCAACTAACATTAGTTTGGGGTTTGCAATTAGTGAAGAAAAGTCTGTCATTGCACCGATTCCAAGGAAAATCAAAGGTGGATACCATCCTTTTGCAACCCCTTGATAAAGGATATTCAAAACAGAACCGTCTTCATAAACCCCCACTTCGAGGCCTGCATCTTTAAAAGGAATATTTCCCATTAAAATACCAAAGCCAATAGGAATAAGCAATAATGGTTCGAATTCTTTGGCAACGGCCAGATAGATGAATAAGAATCCGAAAAGAATCATCACAATATTACCTATCGAGACATTGGCAAAGCCCGTATAGGACAGGAAATCCATGATGTTCCCGCCTAAAAATGAAATAAAACTGTCTCCCATATTATCCGATGATTACAAGACCGGCTCCTTCCAGCACCGAATCTCCTTTATTGACCTTGATTTCAGTAATTTGTCCGTCACGATCGGCTAAGATGTTGTTTTCCATTTTCATGGCTTCCAGCACAGCTATCTTTTGTCCTCGTTTTACTTTATCTCCCACTGCTACATCAACTGATACGATCACCCCCGGAAGAGGGGAGCTGATTGTGCCGGGTTGATTTGATAATACCGGGCGGCTTACTACCGGTTCGCCGGCAGAAGTTGTTGGGGCTTTTTGAGGACGAGTCAAAGGTCGGATTTGTTTAGAGGATGGTTTATCCATCTCTACTTTATACGGTGTACCGTTAACTTCTACATTTGCAATATTATCATCAATGCTGGTAATGGACACTTTATAAATATTGCCGTTGATGGTGAATTTATAGTCTTTCATTTGTATATAATCTATTTTTTTACATCAAGGTACAAATGCGCCATTTATATACCTTTTATTGGGTATTTCCACTTTC
>JAVVPN010000008.1:45943-59061 GCA_036655755.1 Bacteroidales bacterium
TACCTTTTATTGGGTATTTCCACTTTCGGTGAGTTATGGCGATTTCATTTGTATATAATCTATTTTTAACATCAAGGTACAAATGCGCCATTTATATACCTTTTATTGGGTATTTCCACTTTCGGTGAGTTATGGCGATTTCATTTGTATAGAGTCTGTGTGTTTAATAAGAGGTGTGATTATTTGCGATGAGGCGTCTCACGGAGTCCATATAATTTCGAAGACCATGGTGAATAGCGTTTTTCAACTTTATGCATTGTCAATATGGTATCTTCGTAATCATGAGCATCCTCTTCATGCAGTTGCAATGCCATGGCAATGGCTGCGTAAACTTCCCCTGAAATTTCCGGATGTTGTACATCAGAACCTTTGGGTAATCCCGCAGCTTTGCGGCTACGTGCTTTCGTTAATGCAATTGCGATGCGTCCGATCACTTTGAAACAAATAAACAAACCTAGAAGAGCACAGAATACCACACCCATCGCCGTAAGGGCCATACTTATGCCGTAAGGATCGTTCAGCTTAAATTTATCAACGGAAGTTCCCCCCATATTTACATAATTTGCTGCATCAGGAGTTGCTTTCGGTAGTATCTGACGTGTTATTTTCTCTCCGTCTACCGGAGATCCCCAACTCTGGTCAGCTCCCAGCACGGGTACTGTCACTTCATCAATAATATCACGTCCGTTAGCACTGATAAGAGCAATATAGTTTTCTTTTGACGGATTTAATGAAAAATTCGTATGGAAAACACTGTGTTCCGTTTCTGAATTACAATAAAATAAGATGCGCTGATGAGGAGGTATTTTTGTTCGGATATCCCCCTTTACGATCGGATACATCTTCTTATTATTTGGATCCGTAGTCAGATAGCATCCGGCAACATTTACTGTGCCGGCAGATTTATTGTAAATCTCAACCCAAGAACCTCTCCATCCGAACCGATCCATGTAGTTCGACTGGTTATTGGTCAATACTTCATTGATTACCAAATCGGAGGCACGCTGAGCTTTGATTGCCGGCATTGATAAGGCTGCCAGCAAAATCAGAAGTCCTGTTTTATATTTTAGCATGAGATCGGGTATTACAATGGTAAGTTATCATGTTTCTTAGCCGGATTTGTCAATTTTTTTGTCTGCAGTTGCTGTAATGCACGGATAATGCGGAATCGGGTATTACGAGGTTCGATTACATCATCAATATAGCCATAGCGAGCTGCATTATACGGATTTGCAAATGCTTTGCGATATTCTTCCTCTTTTGCCGCTTGTGCAGCAGCCGGATTTTCGGAAGCCGCAACTTCTTTGGCAAAAATAATCTCGACAGCACCTGACGGCCCCATTACTGCAATCTCGGCAGTAGGCCATGCGTAATTCACATCTCCACGCAAATGTTTAGAGCTCATCACACAGTATGCGCCTCCATATGATTTACGCAATGTAACAGTTACTTTTGGTACGGTTGCTTCTCCAAAGGCATACAGCAGTTTTGCTCCATGTAGGATAACTCCATTGTACTCCTGACCGGTTCCCGGTAAGAATCCCGGAACATCGACTAAAGTCACCAATGGAATATTGAATGCATCACAGAATCGGACGAAGCGGGCAGCCTTGCGTGACGCATTGCTATCCAAACAGCCAGCCATCACTTTCGGCTGGTTTGCCACAACGCCGACTGACATTCCGTTAAACCGTGCAAATCCGACAATGATATTCTGTGCATAATCACGATGCACTTCCAAGAACTCACCGTTGTCAATAATTGCTCCGATTACATCATACATGTCATATGATTTGTTTGGCGAATCAGGAATGATTTCATTTAATCCATCTTCCAATCGGTCAATAGGATCCTCACAAATTAATTGAGGGGCCTCTTCCATGTTGTTTTGAGGCATGTAGCTGATCAGCTTGCGGATTAATTCAAGACCTTCCTCTTCGTTGTCTACGGCAAAATGCGCAACTCCCGATTTAGAAGCATGTACAGAGGCTCCCCCTAGCTGTTCCTGAGTCACATCTTCACCCGTAACCGTTTTAACCACTTTCGGTCCGGTAAGGAACATGTAAGAAGTACCTTTGGTCATGATATTAAAATCGGTAAGAGCAGGAGAGTAAACAGAGCCTCCCGCGCAAGGACCGAAAATTCCCGAAATCTGAGGGATGACTCCTGAAGCAAGGATATTGCGTTGGAAAATTTCAGCGTATCCGGCTAATGCGTTTACACCTTCCTGAATACGGGCACCTCCCGAATCATTAATTCCAATTACCGGTGCACCCATTTTCATGGCCTGATCCATGATTTTACAGATTTTTGCGGCAAGCATTTCAGAAAGCGATCCTCCGAAAACTGTAAAATCCTGAGCATATACATATACTAACCGGCCCTCAATTGTTCCGGATCCGGTTACAATTCCGTCACCTAGATAACTCTCTTTGTCGATTCCGAAATTTGTGCTTCTGTGACGTACAAACATGTCAATCTCTTCGAAGCTACCCTCGTCAAGAAGCATGGCGATACGTTCGCGAGCAGTGTATTTCCCTTTTTTATGTTGTGATTCGATGCGACGTTCTCCACCTCCCAAACGGGCCTGTTCGCGCAAAGCAATCAATTCTTTTACCTTTTCAAGCTGATTACTCATGATTTAGTTCTTAATGAATTAGATAATTAGGTATTTTACTGAATAACAGTGTATTTTTATTTTTTTGGATCAAAGCAAAGTTCTGTTAGAACTCCATGAGTTGATTTTGGATGAAGAAATGCAATTTCTAATCCTTCTGCACCACCACGAGGAGCCTTATCGATGAGCTGAACTCCTTTTTCTTCTACTTCGGCAAGGGCTGCAGGAAGGTCACTTGTTGCAAATGCGACATGATGTACTCCTTCGCCTCTTTTTTCAAGAAATTTCGCAATCGGAGACTCTTCACTTGTTGGTTCAAGTAATTCAATTTTTGTCTGACCAATTTTAAAAAATGCAGTTTTTACTTTTTGAGATGGTACTTCTTCAATTGCGTAACACTTCAAGCCTAATATGTTTTCGTAATAAGGAATGGATTCTTCCAGATTTTTTACAGCGATACCCAAATGTTCAATGTGAGATAAATTCATAATAAAAATTATTTTACTGGATTAATATAATGTGTAATTTATTATTCGCGTGATGAAGGTACAAAAAAGTATCTGGATCATGGGTTAAGCCTGGTTGAACAGGACTATGAAAAGGATTCTAAGTTTTCGTTGGTATATGTTATATTTAATACGAGCAAAGATAAATTTTAAAAATAAATAAAGAAAATATTAATCATTTATTTCAAATAAATGATATTATTTCAACTCGAAATGGGGTAGAGGCAATTTGAAATTTCATCAATTGTATGTATTTTCGCCAACATACATAAAATGAATTGTCGAGTTATGAAAATAAGAGAAGATGTCAAGCAAGAGCTGCTGAAAGCACAGGAGAGTGAAATGGAGACGGTAGTAATTTATAAATACCTTGCAGAACGGGCAAAAGATCCTGAAATGAAGAATGCTTTTTTAAAAATGGCATCAGACGAAGGTAAGCATGCTGGGATTCTTCGGAAATATAGTGGTAAAACGGTTACACGTAAAGAGAAGCCCGCATTGCGTTTTCGTATCATGGCCCGGATATTTGGTTTGAAAATGGTAATCCGAATGATGCTTACATCTGAACAAAAAAACGCAGAAGCATATGCTCCCGTTGCCAAAGCAAATCCCATTATGCGTGATATTCTGAATGATGAACGTCGTCATTGTAAAATTTTACAGCAGATGCTGGAAAAAAAGAAATAATCTGAAAAGTCTCGGATGTAGTAAGCCCGCTTAAATAATTATCGATTTAAGCGGGCTTTGATTATAATTTATTTCTCTTGAAATTAAGAAAATAAGGAAGGTACAAATTTAGAAAGCATAAATCCGGCTCCAAGTAACCAGATAAAAAGGACCAGTGCAAGAATAAATGGTTTCGGTCCGGCTTTTTTAAATTTGCTGAAGCTGGTTTCCACACCCAGAGCGGTCATGGCCATTGTCAGGAAAAATGTATCTACATTATTAAGAAATGTTACAATGGACGGCGGTATAACTTGCAGTGAATTTATCCCGATTACAGCCAAAAAACCAAAAGCAAACCATGGTATTGTAATCTTTGATTTTTCGTTATTTTTTGAAGTTTTGCTTTTTCTGACTTTGGGTATCAGGAGCGCCATTAATAATAATACCGGAGCCAGCAAAATAACACGCAACATCTTTACGATAACCGCAGTGTTACCTACTTCCGGCCCCATTGCATCACCGGCACCAACAGCATGGGCAACTTCATGTAGAGTAGCTCCGGCATAAATACCCATTTCAGAAGGTTGTAGCCCTAATATCCCCGAACGATATAAAACAGGATACAAAAACATTGCGATTGTACCGAATATAACCACTGTTGCTACTGCTATTGCGGTTTTATAAGGTTCGCTTTTTAATACGGGTTCGGCCCCTAATACGGCTGCTGCCCCGCAAATAGAACTACCGGTTGCTGTTAATAAGGCTAAATCCTTATCCATCTTCAACGCTTTACCAACTATGACACCCAATATTAATGTACTTGCTACGATAATTACATCTACCGTAAGTCCGGCCATTCCAACTGCGACGACATCTTGAAATGTAAGCCGCATTCCATACAGAATGATCCCCCAGCGTAACATCGATTTGGTGCAAAAAATGACCCCCGGGACCCATGCCTGCGGCAAATGTACTCGCAGACTATTGGCATAAATCATGCCTAGGATAATTCCTACAATAAGCGGACTAATTGACAGACTACGTAAAACCTGGAATTCAGCAATATAAAGAGCCGCAAATGAAAATAGAGCGATAAAAAGAATACCGCTCCATTTTTCTTTTTTTGCATTTGTTTTTTCCATCTGTAAAGTTTATTCGTCTTTTCTTTTCATCGGTTTCAGATCAAACGAGAATACCGTCAGCATCACTCCCCAATAAATGAAGAATACCGATACAAGAAAATCGGTAATAAACGCTGGTGTATTAGCCGAAGAGAAGAACATCCATGAGATAATCAACATTAATACTCCGTTAATCAGATAAAGCCACCAATATTTATGCGAAGAGATAATAATGAAAGATGCAATGATATTCTGGATCCCTTTAAATAGGAAAATGAATGCAAAGAAATATGGCAGTACCATTTCTGTCAATGCAATATTCGCTATTAGAATCACACCGATGATGATGTCGATTATCCCCCCGGCGAGCCACCAGCCCCAACCCGGCAATTTTTTTTCGAGCGTAGTGGAAATAACTATTTCAAATACACCGGATATGAGAAGAGCCCATCCGAATACCCGAGCAATGAATATATACCCTTGAATAGGATAAAACATCATCCAAATGCCCACGAGGGTAATGAGGATACCTAGTAATAATATTCCCCACCAATAAGTTGTTTTACCAAAGAAGTTTTTGATCGTTTCCATATAACAGTTTATTAGATAATTATTAATCTGTTTGGTTTTCTTTTCTGTTATAACAGTATATTCGTTGTTTTTGCTTAATAACTTCAAGTAAAGTTTGTTAAGCTTTTACCTGACAACTTCGGGTGAGGCGGGGCCTTAATTTGGGCAATACTGAAAATACGTGTATCTTTGTATGATCAGGCCACATTGTGACGACGCTTGATAATGATAACAACATGACTCATAAATTATTACTTCTCACACCTCCTTTCACTCAATTAAATACGCCTTATCCGGCTACGGCATATCTGAAAGGATATCTTAATACATTAGCGATAAATTCGGTTCAGGCTGATCTGAGCCTTGAAACTTTATTGGTACTTTTTTCTAAAACCGGGTTGCAACGTTTGTTCAATCAGGTAGACACCCACAATATATCCCCGAATGCGACGCGCATCTACGCACTGCGTGAAGAATATATCCGTACAATCGATCCCGTAATCGCTTTTTTACAAGGTCGGCAGCAAACGCTCGCCCAGCTGATCGCTGAAGAAGAATTTTTGCCCCGGGCAGCTCATTTTAATATGGAAGCTGATTTAGAGTGGGCTTTTGGCGCAATGGGGTTCAGAGATAAAGCTCGGCATTTATGTACGCTCTATCTGGAAGATTTGTGCGATTTTATCATCGAGACGACTGATGCCCATTTTGGCTTTTCGCGTTATGCTGAGCAACTGGGCCGTTATGCCGGGGCATTTGATGAATTATATGAAGAATTAAAGAAACCCTATACTTTTATTGACCGGTTGATGATTGATCTGCTGGAGGAAAAAATACGTATTGAACAACCTACGATGGTATGTATTACCATTCCTTTTCCTGGCAATTTGTATAGTGCGTTACGGTGCGGACAATATATAAAACAGAATTATCCTCAGATTAAAGTAGAAATGGGAGGCGGTTTTCCGAATACGGAACTCCGTTCGTTGTCGGATCCTCGTGTATTCGACTTCACCGATTATATACTCCTGGATGACGGAGAAGAACCCTTGCGCAGGCTGATTGCTCATTTGGACGGAAGTTTGCCCGAAGAAAAAATGATGCGTACATTCTTGCGAAAAGAGAATAGTGTGGCGTTTATAAATGATGAACAAGGAAAGGATGTGCCTTTTAATGAAACCGGCACACCTTCTTATGAAGGATTGCCACTCGATTGTTATTTGTCTGTAATAGAGGTGGTAAACCCGATGCATAAACTCTGGAGTGACGGACGTTGGAATAAACTGACATTTGCGCATGGTTGTTACTGGGGTAAATGTGCTTTTTGCGATGGTACTCTGGATTATATCCGCCGTTATCAGCCAGCTACTGCCTCTACTATTGTGGATCGGATGGAAGAATTGATTAGTTCCACCGGCGAATCCGGTTTCCATTTTGTAGATGAAGCTGCCCCCCCCGTATTGATGCGAGAGGTAGCGCTCGAAATTTTACGCCGTGGCTTAAAAGTAACATGGTGGACCAATGTGCGTTTTGAAAAAAGTTTTACAGCCGGCTTATGCCGCTTATTAAAAGCATCAGGGTGTATTGCTGTATCCGGAGGACTTGAGGTCGCTTCCGATCGACTTTTAAAATTAATAAACAAAGGGGTTACAGTGGAGCAAGTGGCCCGTGTAGCATCTCATTTTACAGAGGCCGGGATTATGGTACATGCATATCTGATGTACGGATTCCCGACCGAAACGATGCAGGAAACAATCGATTCACTTGAAGTGGTACGTCAGCTATTTGAAGCAGGAGTTGTGCAGTCGGGCTTTTGGCACCGTTTTGCCATGACAGCCCATTCACCGGTTGGTAAAAAACCCGAAAATTACAAGGTTATTCCAATTGATAATAATTTTGCCGGATTTGCTGATAATGATCGTTTGTTTGAGGATCCTGAAGGTGCCGATCATGCTCTTTTTGGAGAGGGATTGCGTAAATCGCTATATAATTTCATGCATGGTATCGGATTTGATTTTCCACTACGCGAATGGTTTAATTTCCGTATACCTCCTACAACGGTAGCGCCCGGCCGTATTCAACAAGCGATCAGTAGACAGCCCGGTTGGGAGGACCAAAAAGAGCGTCGCCTAATATGGCTTGGAAACCGTGTAGAAATAAAAATAATAGAAACCCATAAAAAAGGAAAAACTCAACATTTGGCACAACTGACCATTCATAATCGTACCGAAGAAATAGAATTTCGTATGAATGAAGCTGCTGGTAAAAAACTAGCCCAATTGTTGAATGTTATTACGCCACAAGAATCGTTTCGACTGACATTACATGAATTTGAGAATGAAATGGCTCCTCTACTGACCATTCCTTTTTCGCGATTTATGGAGGGAGAAGAGATGGAAGATTTATTTTCTACCGGTTTGTTGTTGATTTGATGGAATGAGATTTGAATAAATGGATAAAATAAAAGATTTAACTCAGGGTCGGATTACACATGTAATCGGAACATTAGCGGCACCACTAATTGGTGCTTCTTTTGTTCAGATGGCATACTCGATGACTGACATGTTATGGCTTGGTCGTCTCGGATCGGGTCCGGTGGCCGCAGTAGGCGCTGCATTCTTTTTTACGTGGCTTAATAACGCATTATCGTATACTCCTAAAATCGGTACGGAGATTACGGTAGCACAGTCTTTAGGGAGTGGTGAAAAAGAGCAAGCTCATATTTATGCAAATACAGGGGCTTTCTTATCAATCGGAATGGCTATTATTTACGGAATGATTGTTTTGGTTGCCGCCCCCTGGATGTTGGGCATTTTTCATCTTACCCCCGAAATTTCCGCTATCGGAGTAGATTATTTGCGATGGGTAATTCCGGGTATGTTTGCCGGATTCAATATCAATACCTATGCTTCTGTTTATTACGGAGCAGGTAACTCCCGGCTTCCGTTCCGATTAATAGGACTCGGACTTATTCTGAATATTTTGCTCGATCCGTTGTTTATCTTCGGTTGGGGCAGTTTTCCGGCAATGGGCACGCGTGGCGCAGCAGTTGCGACCTCTTTTTCTCAACTATTTGTGTTTGCTTTATTTGTAGCCCGGCTGTATACGAATCGATCGCCATTAAAGAAACTTTCTTTTTTTGTCTCTGTAAAAAAAGAGTTCGTACGACGTATTGTGCAACTAGGATTGCCGGTGTCATTGCAAAGCGCTCTTTTTTCGGTTATCGGAATGACCTTGGGTTCATTTGCAGCTCGCTTCGGACATGTAGGGGTCGCAGTACAAAGTTTGGGATCTCAAATTGAAGCGATATCATGGATGACTGCCAGCGGATTTTCAACAGCATTAAGTTCATTCGTAGCTCAGAATTATGGTGCGAAACTATATACCCGTATTCGAAAAGCATATTATATAACGTTAGGATTAGCCGGTAGTATTGGTCTTGTGGCTACGATTGGCTTTATTCTGTTTCCGGAAACTATCTTCGGGATATTTATTTCAGAACCCGAAGCGTTAAGGGAAGGTGCTATTTATTTGCGTATAATGGGTTATTCGCAACTTTGGATGGTGCTCGAGCTGGTTACTACCGGTGGATTTAATGGTGTAGGCAAAACCTTAATCCCGGCTTATACAGGGATTAGTCTGAACCTTTTACGTATTCCTCTTTCCCTTTTGTTGATGAACAGTGCTCTTGGATTGTCCGGGATATGGTGGTCGATTACGATTTCCAGTACTTTAAAAGGATTGGTATTGGCTGTTTGGTTCTATCTGGGGGTATTACGTCCTTTGATAACGATCCGTAAAATGAAACAGACAAATCCGGCAGATTAACAGGGAATCTTTATCTTTACATCGAATTTTAACAATTAAATAAGATTACATGCAATTACTAAATATATATGAACTGACAAAGTCTTTCGGTGATCTGGTCCTTTTTAAGGATTTAACCTTCGGGATAGGCGAGGGCGACCGGGTGGGACTGATTGCTAAAAACGGAAGCGGAAAAACCACCTTATTGAATATTATTGCCGGAAAAGAGGGATATGACAACGGAAACGTGGTGTTCCGTCGTGATTTACGTATCGGATATCTGGATCAGGATCCGCTATTCCCGGAAGGCCTAACCGTTCTTGAAGCATGTTTTCAGAGTGATAACGAAGTTGTACGAGTAATTGCGGAATATGAGAAGGCCCTTGCCAAGAATGATTTGGCAGCGCTCGAAGATCTGATTCATCAGATGGATTTACATAAAGCATGGGATTTTGAATTGCGTATCAAACAGATTCTTTCACAATTGAAAATTCGTGATTTCGATCAGAAGGTAGACCAATTATCGGGTGGCCAGCGTAAACGGGTTGCTCTTGCGAACGTACTGATTTCAGAACCGGAATTGCTTATTCTGGATGAGCCTACCAACCACCTTGATCTTGAAATGACCGAATGGCTCGAAGGTTATCTGAGTCGCTCAAGGGTTGCTCTTTTGATGGTAACTCATGATCGTTATTTCCTTGATCGTGTTTGTAATGAAATTATCGAAATTGACCGTAAGCAACTCTTCACATATAAGGGAAATTATAGTTATTACCTCGAAAAACGGCAGGAACGTGTCGAGTCAATGAACGCTGAGATTGAACGTGCAAATAATTTGTTACGTACCGAACTTGAATGGATGCGCCGGCAACCGCAGGCCCGTGGACATAAAGCCCGTTACCGTGTAGATGCTTTTTATGATCTCGAAGAGAAAGCAAAAAGAGAACGAGAGGCAGGCAATGTGCAGTTGGATGTAAAAGCTTCTTATATTGGGTCTAAAATTTTTGAGGCAGAACATGTTTATAAGAGTTTCGGTGATCTGAAAATTCTCGAAGATTTCAACTATGTTTTTGCCCGTTATGAGAAGATGGGTATCGTTGGTAATAATGGGACGGGGAAATCTACTTTTATCAAACTGCTGATGGGCGAAATCGCTCCCGATAAGGGCTCCATTGATATTGGTGAAACGGTTCGTTTTGGTTATTATAGTCAGGACGGTCTGAAGTTTGACGAGCAAATGAAGGTGATCGACGTGGTACGTGATATTGCTGAGGAAGTATCATTGGGCAATGGTCAAAAAATGAGTGCCTCTCAGTTTTTACAGCATTTCTTATTTTCACCCGAAACACAGCATAGTTTTGTATACAAGTTAAGCGGGGGCGAGAAACGACGTTTATATTTGTGTACTGTATTGATGCGGAATCCGAACTTCCTTGTTCTTGATGAACCGACTAATGATTTGGATATTGTAACTTTAAATGTGCTCGAAGAGTATTTGCGTAATTTTAAAGGTTGTGTTATCGTGGTAAGCCACGACCGTTACTTCATGGATAAAGTGGTAGATCATTTAATGGTATTTCGAGGAAATGCCGATTTAAAAGATTTCCCGGGTAATTATTCGGATTATCGTGAATGGAAAGAGGCGATCGAAGCGAAAGAGAAAGCAGAAGCAACTGAAAAAGCAAAAAAAGAAGCCCTTAAATCGGCGCCTGTAAAAGAGGAGAAGAAAAACGATCAGAAACGGAAACTTTCTTTTAAAGAGAAGCGTGAGTTTGATGAGCTTGAATCGGAAATACCTCAGTTGGAAGGAGAAAAGAGTGCATTGGAGGCTGAAATGAGCAGTGGAACTTTGTCCACCGACGAATTGATCGCCAAATCGAATCGAATCAGTGAATTGATTGATCTGATTGATGAAAAAACGATGCGTTGGTTAGAATTGAGTGAAATTTAATTATTATATCCGGTGACACACTGAATGTTTGTCACCGGATTTCTTTTTTAGAGTTTTACCTTTTTTCGAGCGCCTTTCTTACTTTCATTGTGCATACGGTCGACAGACGTAACTACATAGTCAAATCGATTTTTGCCATCTTCATAAGGCAACAGATAATAGGTGTCGCGAGTAGTTGCAATCAGATTTTCACTATTATTAAGATCACGTTTTTCTCCTCTCTTAAATCGATAAATACAGAAATATATCTGTTTTTGCATTTCATCGTCTGTATCGCGGCGTTTCCATTGCATTTCATATCCGTTTTCTGTCCAGCGTGTTTTTACTTTTCTGACTTCTTTCGGAGCTTCACTATCTATGTGCGTATAAGCCGGCAAAAGAGTGGGGGTGGCATGATATTTTGTTTTTAGGATATCAGCTACCTTTTTTTCATTATCCATGATCTGATATGCATACCAAAAACAATTACCGGAAATATTTTCGGACTGTCGTGTTTTGCTTATCTTTCTATTGAAATGATTATCTGCAGATGTCAGATTTCGATTATCGTCTAATGAGCGACTTATACTTTGACCAATATAAAGATGCGTATTGTTTGAATTTTGATTCCACCAATCAATCAGAATATCATAATCGGCGGCTTTATGCCCGCATTCCCAATATAATTGAGGAATGAGGTAATCAATCCAGCCCTCTTCCGTCCAGCGCAATACATCTGCATATAAATCATCGTAATTCTGCAATCCATTTGTTAAGCTACCTTGCGGATCACTCTTTTTGTTTCGATAGATGCCGAACGGACTGATACCAAAACGAACCCACGGCTTAAGAGAGCGGATATCCTCATGAATCGATTTGATGAGGATATTTACATTTTGACGTCGCCAGTCACCCAATTGACTTGTTGAAAAATTCATTTTCTTATGATAGGCTTGGAAGCTGGCTTCGTCAGGGAATCTTTGACCTTTTACAGGATAAGGATAGAAATAATCATCCATGTGGATAGCATCTACATCATAGCGAGTAATGATATCCTTAATAACATTTCGAAAAAACTTACGACACTGAGGTTGCCCCGGATCAAAATACAATTTACCATCATATTTAACGAACCATTCGGGGTGTTGGTTATAAATATGATCTTCGGACAACTGTTCGTTTGCGCTGGCTGTTACCCGATAGGGATTTAGCCATGCATGAAATTCTATGTTACGTTTATGGCATTCATCTATTAAGAATGCGGTGGGGTCCCATTCTGTTTGAGGGGCGCGTCCTTGCTTGCCGGTAAGAAACCGACTCCAGGGTTCTAAATCGGACGGGTAGAAAGCATCCGCAGACGGGCGTATTTGAAAAATTAATACATTTATACCTGCATTTTGTAAATCATCAAGCATCTTCTTAAAATAAGACTTCATTTCACTCCGGTTCATACCGGAATAGTGGCTTTGATGAACGGTTTGTACCCACGTTCCTCGAAACTCACGTTTAGGAGCGGTATCCGCATGACCGGGGTTACAATAAAAAAGGCTGCAAGCGATTGCTAATGATTGAATTAGTTTCATTGAGGGAATATGTAATGAATTTCAAATATAAACTATTCTTTCTGAAATACAAAAAAGATATTTATTCACTTTATTTTAATAGAATATCGGGTAAATTTACGAATCCTTATAAACAATAAGCGCCATGATTTTAATAGCAGACAGTGGCTCGACAAAGACCGAATGGTGTGTGTGCGACCAACATCGATCCTTAAAAAAAATTTATACAAAAGGAATCAATCCATTTTATTTATCAGAAAAAGAGATATCCGGGATAATAGAGCAGGAACTGATTCCTGAAGTAAAAGATGAACCTATCCGGTCGATCTTTTTCTATGGGGC